>JANXZF010000115.1 GCA_025355665.1 Actinomycetes bacterium | reverse complement strand
CAACTCCGAACCAAGGGCGTCGTATCTCCACTGGTCAGTGGCAACGTACCAAAATGCGGTGCCAATCATCTGTCTTGCTGGACGTGACCAATCTGCACCAAATGCCAATTGCGCCCAACCCGTGACAGGGCGGCATTTTTCCTGTCCGACGTAATGTGCCCATCCACCACCATTGACTCCTTGGCAACCGGTGAGTGTTACAAGGGCCAAGAAGGTCCGATACATGGTGTCGGAGTGGAACCAATGATTTGTTCCAGCACCCAAAAGAATCATCGAGCGACCTTCGGAATCAATAGCATTTTGCGCGAACTCACGTGCGATTCGAATTGCCTGAACTGCGGGAACGCTTGTGATCTCCTCCTGCCATGCAGGTGTGTACGGGGAGATGTCTTCGTAGTCGGCTGGCCAATCACCATCTAGTCCTTCGCGACTGACGCCATACTGCGCCAACATGAGGTCGTAAACGGTGGTGACTTTCTTATCGCCGATGGTGATCACCGGTACGCCGCGACGAAGAACTCCGCCGCTTTCAGAATTCTCCTGCCCCATATCAAATCGCGGCATGAGTACCGTGGCTCTGGTTGCATTTTTGTTGTCAAATACAGTCAAGGAAGGATCAACGTTTTCGAGATCCAAGTTCCATTTGCCCATTGACGAATCGTTATAGCGATGACCCAGGGATCCATTGGGTACAAATGTGTTGCCGGTACTGGAATCCAACATGACCGTCTTGAACTTCGAGCCCTCTGATGTGTCGCCAAGGTCGGAGGCAACGAGGAACTTATCCGGCACCCACGCGCCGTCCTTTTCACGGAGTGAAACAAGATAGGCAAGATCGGTGAATTTCTTCACGTAGTCGACGAATCGTGGCACCTGCTTGTCGACGAAAAATTCTTTGAGGATGACGTGCCCCATCGCCATACCGAGTGCGCCATCTGTTCCTGGATGTGGCGCTACCCACTCGTCAGCAAATTTTGTGTTGTCTGCGTAATCAGGACTAATCGCAATGACCTTTTGTCCACGGTAGCGAGCTTCCGTCATAAAGTGAGCATCAGGCGTACGCGTTACTGGAACATTGGATCCCCACATGATCAGGTAGGAAGAGTTAAACCAATCGGCCGATTCTGGAACATCTGTCTGGTCGCCGAAAACTTGAGGCGATGCAACTGGCAGGTCCGCATACCAGTCGTAGAAAGAGAGCATCGAGCCGCCCATGAGGGAGATGAAACGTGCACCGACTGCGTGGGAAGCCATCGACATTGCTGGGATTGGCGAGAATCCAAAAACTCGATCTGGGCCATATTTCTTTATTGTGTGGACGTGGGCTGCTGCGATGATTTCTGAGATCTCACCCCAATTTGCGCGGACGAGTCCGCCCTTGCCGCGTGCACGGTGGTAGCGCTTTCGACGTTCTGGGTCATCGACAACGTCCGCCCATGCCAGTACTGGATCACCCAGGCGAGCCTTCGCTTCTCGATACATTTCAAGTAGAACGCCGCGAATATAAGGGAAACGAATTCGCGTAGGAGAGTAGGTGTACCAAGAAAAAGCCGCTCCACGTGGACAACCGCGAGGTTCGTATTCAGGGGAGTCGGGGCCGACGGATGGATAGTCAGTTTGCTGGGTTTCCCACGTGATAATTCCATCTTTGACATAAACCTTCCACGAGCAAGATCCTGTGCAATTCACGCCGTGAGTCGATCGAACAACTTTGTCATGGCTCCAGCGATCACGGTAGAAGACATCTCCACCTCGACCGCCGGATTTGGTAATACTACGAAGGTCAGAAGACACGTCGGCGCGAGTAAAGAATCTTCCCAGTTTAATAAGTGCATCTTCTGCATCCGTACGCGGCACATCCAATTCGCTCATGTAAGCAATTGTGACCTTCCCCTCCTTTAATAGAAATAGGTACAAAGACCCTATTTATGCTCGGGTCGTATTAGAGAGGCTTCTCTTACAAGGAATCTTGGCGATCATTAGGGGGGCTAATGTCAAAGAGCTCAACAAGGGTTTTGTCGCTTTCTACTTTCGCATTCACGTTGATGTTCGCTGTTTGGCTGATGTTTGGCGTCCTCGGAATTCCAATTCAGAAAGAATTTGGTCTATCAGATTCTCAACTTGCATGGCTTTCATCAGTGGCTATCCTCAACGGTTCAATATGGCGGCTATTTCTTGGTGTCCTCACGGATCGCATTGGTGGCAAGCGAGTGACGATTGTTATGTTGCTCGTCACATCGATTCCGGCATATTTACTTGCGCACATGACTCTGAATTACCACTGGCTCCTTGTTCTCGCTTTTCTCGTGGGCTTCGCTGGCAACCTTTTCAGTGTTGGCATTGCTTGGAATTCACACTGGTTTGAACGCAAGCGTCAGGGTTTTGCTTTAGGAGTCTTTGGTGCAGGAAATGTCGGTGCCTCCGTTACTAAGTTCATAGGGCCACCAATCATTGCTGGAACCATTGGCGGCTCATATCTTGGAGGAATCATTCCTGGTGGCTGGAGATTTGTCCCCGCCTTGTATTCGATCCTTCTCGTCTTTACTGCGATTGCAATCCTTCTTCTTACCCCGGCAGACAGCGTTCGAGTTCAAACCACACGACCGTTGAAGGAGATGTTCATACCGCTGAAGTATGTGCAGGTGTGGAGATTCAGTTTGTACTACGTGGTGGTATTTGGGGCCTACGTTGCACTTGCCTCGTGGATGCCAAAATATTACGTTTCCGTCTACAACATGAACCTTCATGATGCTGCTCTTCTTACCGCGCTCTTTATTTTCCCGGCCTCGCTCCTACGACCATTTGGCGGTCACCTCTCGGACAAAATTGGCGCGCGCCGACTTATGTATGCATCCTTTGGAACGATGCTTTGCGCGCTCTTTCTGTTAGCGGCACCCTTTGGCCACATAGTTCTAGAGACGGCACAAGGGGCAAAAAACATTCTCCCCTTCTCGCTTGGAATAGTTCCTTTCACGCTCTTGCTCTTCATAGTTGGGTGTGCGATGGGAATTGGAAAAGCTGCTGTGTTTAAGCACATTCCGGAATACTTCCCGAAAGATGTCGGAGCCGTCGGGGGCTTGGTTGGCACGCTCGGCGCGCTAGGTGGGTTCCTGTTGCCACCACTCTTTGTTTCCGTAAAGGGCTGGACGGGGCTTCCGCAATCAACTTTCATTGTCCTGTTTCTTCTAACATTGATTGCAAGTTTGTGGATGCACTTCACGATTATTCGAATGTTGCACCGTGCGACCCCCGAATTGGATAACAGAATTGATACCGCAACCTTAGAGAAAGTTGGAAACTAACATGACTGCTGACCAATCATCGGCAAAAAGCGGCAGTGAGTGGCTTAAAGATTGGGATCCCAACGTGGAGTCGAAGTGGGATTCTAAGATCGCTTGGCGAACTCTATGGGTAACCACTTACGCACTGACTCTTGGATTCATTAGCTGGTATCTCGTTTCAGCATTGGCGCCAAAGTTGAACAACATCGGCTTTCATCTGAGCAAGCCGGAGTTGTACTGGCTCGCAGCGATGCCGGGGCTCGCAGGCGGAAGCTTGCGGCTGGTGTGGATGTTTATGCCTCCACTTTTGGGAACAAGGCGATTGGTCACATATTCCACATCGCTTCTCGTTCTTCCGCTTATCGGTTGGTCTTTTGCAGTCCGGACTCCTTCGACTCCTTATGTCGGTCTCTTGGCTCTTGCTTTCCTATCTGGCATCGGAGGAGGAGTCTTCTCTGGATTCATGCCGAGTACTTCTTATTTCTTCCCAAAATCCAAACAAGGGATGGCGTTGGGAGTGCAGGCGGGTATCGGCAACTTCGGTGTCAGCATCGTTCAATTTGTGACGCCGATCATCGTGGGCGGGGCGATGTTGGGTTCCACTTTTGGAGCGCCTCAACATTTTGTCAACAAGGCCAAAGGAATTGATAAGTCCACGTGGTATCAGAATGCCGGTCTGCTCTGGATTCCATTTGTTGTTTTGGCAGTACTTCTAGCATGGACTCTATTGAAAAGCGTGCCAGTCAAGTCCCGCGGCGTGAAGGACCAGTTGGATATCTTCAAGAACAAGCACACCTGGTTGATGACCAGTCTTTACGTTCTCACCTTCGGTACTTTCTCCGGACTAGCTGCTCAATTTGGTCTCCTTACGAACTCGCTTTTTAGTGGGTTTGCGAATGCTCCCGATCCTGTTAAGTACGCATTTTTCGGACCACTGGTTGGTTCGGCCGCTCGCGTATTGAGCGGTCCAATATCTGATCGAGTGGGCGGAGGAAAACTCACGGTGGTTTCTGGTATTGGAATCTGCGCCTCGGCGATCTTCACCGCCCTGCATGTTTCACCTCATAGCAGTGCGGATTTCAATGTCTTCTTCTGGGGAATGCTCGCCATCTTCTTCTTCGCAGGGATAGGAAACGCGAGCACGTTCAAACAGATGCCAATGATCTTCGAAGCCCGTCAAGCAGGCGGAGTCATCGGTTGGGTAAGCGCGATCGCGGCATTTGGTCCCTTCGTCTTCGGCGTACTTCTTTCATTCCTTGCACCGACGATCCTCTTCTGGGGAATCGGACTCTTCGCGTTGAATGCGTCAGCCTTGGCCTGGTTCCACTACGCAAGGCATGGAGCCGAGAAGCCCTGCTAACTCGCAATCAGCGCGGTAATTGGGCAGACTCTCTGCCATGACATCTCGATTAACCGCGCTCTCTGAAGCAGTAATCGACATTGCAAAGGGTGAGGATCTCAAGGCCTCACTTAAGCGTTTGGTAGAGAACGCCGTTGCAATATCCGGCGCGACTTATGGAGCGTTAGGTGCGATTGCGAAAGATGGCAGCCTTGAAGAGTTCACATACGTCGGCATTAGCGAAGAGACTGCCGATGAGATGCCAACTTTTCCTGAAGGAAAGGGCTTGCTAGGACATTTGCTGACTCATCCGACTCCGCTGCGCGTTAATCCGATTCGCTCTCATCCTGTTTCAGTCGGCTTTCCTGTGGGGCATCCGGCTATGAATTCCTTCCTTGGTGTCCCAATTCGAATACGCGATGAGATTTATGGAAGTCTTTATCTCACTGAAAAGCATGGAGGAGAAGATTTCACCGAAGAAGACGAGCAACTTGTAAGCGCACTGGCATCTGCCGCGGGAGTTGCCATTGACAACGCGCGAGGGCAAGAAGCGCAGCACCGAGTAATTGTCCTTGCCGAACGTGAACGTATTGCACAGGACTTGCACGATCTCGTGATCCAGCGTCTTTTTGCTACGGGATTGTCATTGCAGGCGATTACCAAAGATCCAGAATTGCCCGAGCGTGATCTCGACCGAGTTCGCGAGGCTATCGACAATTTAGATTCCACCGTGCAGCAAATCCGCAGTTCTGTTTTCGCTCTTCAAACCCAAGACGGTGCTCACAGTTTGCGCTCTCGCATTCAAGCTGAGATCAATTCTTTGCGAAGCAGCTCGCCTATGATCATCTCCTGCGAGTTCAACGGACCAGTTGACACCGTGATTACCGGTGACCTTGCCGAACAGGTCTTCGCTGTCGTGCGGGAGCTTTTATCCAATGCCATCAAGCACTCTCAGGCACAGAAAGTCGAAGTGCAAATTGTCGCGTTGATTTCTGGATGCGAAGTTCGGGTCATCGACGATGGAGTTGGTTTTGAAGACGGTGTGAGAAGAAGTGGGCTACTAAACCTGGCTTGCAGGGCTGAGAAACTACAGGGCAGTTTTGAAATTCATAAACTCTCCCATGGCGGGACGCGAGCGCTGTGGAAGGTGAGAAGCTAGGGACGGCCCAATCCGAGTCGCACCGCAAGGGCTGCAGCCTGAGTTCTACGTTCTAGCCCTAACTTGGCGAGGAGCGATGAGACGTAGTTTTTCACCGTTTTCTCTGCAAGGAACATGGAGTTTGCAATTTGCCGGTTGGTCAATCCTTGGCCAATATGCTCGAGCACTTTGCGTTCTTGATCGGTAAGTTCGTGAACGCCGCCTGCTGGATTGCTGGCGTCGCGAAGTCGACTGCGGACTGTTGCCGCGATCGAGGGGTCCATCAAAATTTCGCCTCTAGCCACCTTGCGTATGGCATCGAGAAGATCGAGATTCTTAATGTCCTTTATGACAAATCCGCTCGCTCCGCCGAGAACCGCTCCGAGAAGAGCTTCGTCATCAGAGAACGAGGTAAGCATGAGTACGTGCGTGTTTGGATAAAGCGAGCGGACTTCGCGACAAAGTTCGATTCCGTTGCCATCGGGCAATCGCACATCCAGCACGGCAACGTGGGGAGGTGTTTCTGAAATTGCATCAAGATTGTGAAGTGCCTCGTAAACGCTGCCTGCTTGCCCAACAACATCAAGATCTTCTTCGCCACTGATGAGATCCACCAGTCCGCATCGAACAAGTTCGTGATCGTCAACTACGAAGACATTGATCGCCACGGTTCCTCCCAATCAGTTGCTACACATTAGCAATGTGCTCGGAAAGACGTGCACCTGTCGCGGCAACAACCGCGGCATGCAGGCGACCTGGTTGTCGTCCTAATCTTTCAATGGGCCCACTAATACTGACGGCCGCAATTACTTTTCCGTTTGGTCCGCGCACTGGCGCTGAAACTGATGCGACGCCTGCTTCGCGCTCACCCATGCTCTGCGCCCATCCGCGACGGCGCACCGCCGCAAGTTGTGCAGCGGTGAAGCGCGCGTTGGTAAGTCCGCGGTGAATTCGCTCGGAATCCTCCCAAGCAAGTAGCACTTGCGCAGCAGATCCTGCAAGCATTGTTAGCGCAGAACCAATGGGGACAGAATCGCGCAATCCGGAAACGCGTTCAGCAACTGCAACGCAAATCCGAAGGTCACCTTGGCGCCGATATAGCTGCGCGCTTTCTCCGGTTGCATCGCGCAATGCAGCAAGGGCTGGGGCGGCGGCTGCGAGAAGTCGATCCTCACCAGCGGCGGCTGCTAACTCACCAGATCGTGGGCCGAGAACAAAACGTCCGTTGAGATCGCGAGTGACAAGACGGTGAAATTCGAGGGCTACTGCCAATCGGTGTGCCGTGGGGCGTGCAATCCCTGTGGCTGCTACGAGTTGGGCCAGCGTATGCGGGCCGGACTCCAGTGTCGTCAAAATTGCTACGGCTTTATCTAATACGCCAACTCCGCTATTCTTTCTGTCCACGATGTAATACTAACATCTCAACGTATGAGATGCGCAAGTCGCTAAGTGAGGAGTGGTTATGGCGGGGACGTTGGCAGAGAAGATCTGGGCTGAGCACGTGGTTCGACGTGTGCAGGGCGAACCCGATCTGCTGTATATCGACCTCCACCTCATTCATGAGGTCACTAGCGCTCAGGCATTTGATGGGTTGAGACTGGCAGGCCGCAAAGTTCGCCGCCCCGAACTCACCATTGCAACCGAGGACCACAACACCCCGACCCAGAACATTGATCGACCCATCGCAGACCCAGTTTCCAAACTCCAGGTAGATACCTTGCGCAATAACTGCGCCGAATTCGGAGTACGCATTCACTCGCTAGGCGATATCGACCAGGGCATCGTCCACGTCGTCGGTCCACAGTTGGGGCTGACCCAACCGGGTATGACGATTGTCTGCGGTGATTCGCATACCTCGACTCACGGTGCATTTGGCGCGCTGGCATTCGGAATTGGAACCAGCGAAGTCGAGCACGTGCTCGCAACCCAAACACTGCCGTTGGTGCGTCCAAAAACGATGGCCATTAACGTCGAGGGCGCGCTGCCCGCTGGCGTCACTGCAAAGGACCTGATCTTGGCGATCATCGCCCACATTGGCACAGGTGGTGGACAGGGCTACGTGCTTGAGTACCGCGGAAGCGCCATCCGTGCACTTTCCATGGAAGGGCGCATGACGGTGTGCAACATGTCCATTGAGGCGGGTGCTCGCGCGGGTCTAATTGCCCCCGATGAAACCACCTTCAACTACATCCGCGGACGCGCTAACGCGCCGCAGGATTGGGATGCGGCGCTGGCTTATTGGAGCACGTTGACCTCGGATGCCGACGCCACCTTCGATCGGGAAATCACGATTAATGCAGCCGAATTGGCCCCCTTCGTAACATGGGGGACCAACCCAGCCCAGGGATTGCCACTCAGCCAGAACGTCCCCGACCCTGCGTTGATCCAAGATCCCGAAGAGCGCGGAGCAGCCCAGCGCGCGCTGGACTACATGGATCTAAAGGCTGGCACACCACTTAAGAAGATAGTCATTGACACTGTTTTCTTGGGCTCTTGTACAAATGGGCGCATTGAGGATTTGCGAGTTGCAGCCGCGATCTTGGATGGCAAGCACATTGCCTCAACGCTGCGAATGCTCGTCGTACCTGGTTCTGCCCGAGTTCGATTGCAGGCAGAGGCTGAGGGCTTGGACAAAGTTTTCATCCAGGCTGGAGCAGAATGGCGAAACGCCGGATGCTCCATGTGCCTTGGCATGAACCCCGACCAACTAGCACCAGGGGAGCGATCGGCATCAACCAGCAATAGAAACTTCGAAGGCCGCCAAGGAAAAGGCGGCCGCACCCACCTTGTAAGCCCATTAGTGGCTGCTGCAACCGCGCTCCGCGGCACCTTGTCGTCCCCGGCAGATCTGTAGAGAGGCCATCATGGAAAAATTCATCACTCACACCGGCACTGCTCTCCCGTTGCGTCGAAGCAATGTGGACACCGACCAGATCATTCCCGCCGTCTATCTCAAGCGAGTCACTCGCTCCGGGTATGAAGATGGCCTATTTGCAGCGTGGAGAAAGGATCCTGAGTTCGTCCTCAATAAGGCAGAATTCAAGGCCGCGACAATTGTGGTTGCAGGTCAGGATTTTGGAACAGGTTCATCTCGAGAGCATGCAGTATGGGCACTTCAGAATTACGGCTTCAAGGTCGTTATCTCTTCGCGATTTGCCGACATTTTCCGCAGCAACAGCCTCAAAGGCGGACTGCTGACTGTAATTTTGCCGCAAGAATCGGTGGAGGCACTCTGGAAGGCTATTGAGGCCAATCCAGCGCTCGCGCTCACTGTAAGTCTTGAAGATCGAACCGTTTCCTACGATGGGGAAAGCCTTGGTTTCGAGCTAGACGACTACACCCGGTGGCGTTTAATGGAGGGCTTGGACGACATTGGCCTTACTTTAAAGCAGACAGATTCGATCGATGCATTCGAAAATGTACGCTCAAAATTAAAGCCTGCGACCCTTCCTGTGAAGTAGGGGTCAAAGTCTCTACCTTTTATTGAGGGATTGAACCCCGTAAAAGCAGTGATTTTCACCATCTTTAAGGTGGTCGCACCACATTGGCCGCGAAATAAAAAAGAGCGACACGCGTACGCAATGGTGGACTCACTTTGTAAAGTTGCGTAAATTTCTAACCGTGTTAAGCATTTGCTTAACATTTACGCGTAAATATAAGGGGAATTTAATGAATAAGGCCCAATTCATTGCCTCGTTGACCCCACACTTCAACGACAGCAAGAAGGAAGCAGCACACGCTGTAGATATCGTTTTCGATGCAATTACTCGCAACCTGGCCAAGGGTGAAGACGTAATGATCAACGATTTCGGCAAGTTTAAGAAAGTTGATCGCAAGGCCCGCAAAGGACGCAATCCATTCACCGGTGAGACGATCCAGATCAAGGCCAGCAAGAAGCCACGCTTCCTCCCTGCAAAGGGTTTGAAGGAAGTTATTTCAGGTGCACGCAAACTTGAGCCAGCCCCAAAGCCAGCTCCTAAGGTTGTTGCAAAGCCTGTAGTAAAGGCCGCTCCTAAGAAGGCAGCGAAGAAAGTTGTGAAGAAGGCCGCTCCTAAGAAGGCAGCGAAGAAGGTTGTGAAGAAGGCAGCGAAGAAAGCTGCTCCAAAGAAAGTTGCAAAGAAAGCAGCCCCTAAGAAGGCAGCGAAGAAAGTTGCAAAGAAGAAGTAAGCCTGTCGTAGAGCGGGGTTAGTCATTGACTAGCCCCGTTTTGCATTCTCACCGACTACTCTTACATCGTGCAAGAGCGCGAGATTGCTTACTCACCGCCGACAGGTTATCCATTGGGCACAAATCGCGCATTCACAATCTGCGCACGTATATTGATTCCGGTTCTTAACGCAATCACCAAACACGACTGGACTGGCGCCGAGAAGATTCCTAAAACTGGGCCGGCAATTGTTGCCAGTAATCACATTTCTTATTCCGATGTCCTGTTCTTAACTCAATTTCTCTATCTCAATGGACGCGCACCTCGATATATCGGCAAGCAATCGCTCTTTCAAATTCCCATTATTGGACGCATACTTTTCGCCGCCGAACAGATTCCGGTAAATCGCGAAAGTGGTGATGCAAGCAAGGCCCTCGATCATGCAATTGCCTGCTTGAAGGCAGGGCATTTAATAGGCGTTTATCCAGAAGGCACACTCACTCGCGATGAGAATTTGTGGCCGATGGTGGCCAAAACTGGGATAGCGCGCTTAGCAATAATTACTCAAACCCCTGTGATCCCCGTAATCGGATGGGGACCTCAGAAGGTGCTTGCGCCATATAGCAAGAAAGTGCATATGTGGCCACGCACTAGAATTATCTATCATGTTGGCCACCCCATCGATCTTTCTCCTTGGTATGGAAAGTTCGAAGATCAGCAAGCGTTGGTTGAAGCGACGGCTCTCGTGATGAAAACGCTAACAACAATGCTGGAAGAAGTTCGGGGCGAAAAAGCGCCACCAGTTATCTTCGATCCGCATACATCAGACCTGCCTCGCACTGGCAATTTTAAGAAGAGGAAGAATAGATGAGCCCGGTAACAGTTCTTGGTGCGGGTTCATGGGGAACGACGATGGCGCAAGTACTTGCAGACGCTGGCAATGATGTTTTGGTATGGGGCCGCGATGCAGATGTCGTTAACGAAATAAACAGTTCGCACTCAAATCAAAAGTACTTGCCCGACGTCTTTTTGCCTTCGCAGATGCGCGCGACGAACAGCGTCGCGGAAGCTATGGCGCATTCGAAAACATTTGTTCTTGCCATTCCCGCGCAATCGCTTCGACCAAAATTAGAAGAATGGCGCACTTCTTTTCCATCTGACGCTCTATTGATCAGTACCCTGAAGGGCATCGAGGTATCCACGCACATGCGGATGACCGAGGTAATCATCGACGTGCTGAAGGTGAGGCCTGACAAAGTCGCCATCATCACCGGCCCTAATCTGGCCAGCGAGCTTGTTCAGCGCCAACCCGCAGGCGCAGTCGCGGCAGCCCCGACACTTGAATTAGCCCATAAATTGCAGGCAATTTTCACGACCCCGTACTTCCGCGTTTACACATCAACCGATGTTCTGGGTTGCGAACTGGCGGGCGCAATTAAGAGCGTTATTGCCTTGGGGGTGGGTATCGCCGTAGGGCTGGGTCTGGGGGAGAACACCCAGGCAATGTTGATCACCCGCGGCCTCAACGAGGTTGCAAGGCTGGGTGCGGCCCACGGGGCCGATCCACTTAGCGTTGCAGGCCTTGCAGGCCTTGGAGATCTAGTTGCCTCATGTTCGTCGCCCTTGTCGCGCAATCGCACCTTTGGCGAAGCCTTGGGGAAGGGTGGAACCATGGAATACGCGCGTGCTCACGTGGCCGTCACCGTCGAAGGCGTAGCCTCTGCGGGAGCAGTCGTTGAACTGGCCCACCGCGTAGGAGTAGAGGTTCCCGTGATCGAAGCAGTTGCAGATGTCGTCAACGGGCTGATCACGCCAGTGCAAGCTATGGATCGGCTTATGGAGATCAGTACTCATGCAGAGGAATTCATTAAATGAGCAAAATAGTCGTCGCAATCCTCTGCGGAGGTCGCAGCAGCGAGCACGAAATCTCGGTTATTTCGGCCGGTGGGATTCTTTCGGCAATCAACCGAGACCTTTATGAACCGATATTGATCGGTATTACTCGATCGGCAGGACGTTGGGTTCTCGTTCCCAACGATTATCCGCTATCGATCGTGGATGGAGTTCTGCCAACCGTTCCCGAAAATGCTCAAGTCGTCAACACCGACATTCATGGATTTTCTGTTGGCGGCAAGGCTTTGCGCGTTGACGTAATTTTCCCGATGCTGCACGGCCCATACGGTGAAGATGGCACGATTCAGGGCTTCTGCGAAATCGCCAATATTCCATACGCAGGTAGTGGCGTCTTGGCGTCAGCGGTGGGCATGGACAAGTCGTTTGCGAAGTCCATTTTTGCTGCTCACGGGATGAAGGTCGCTGAAGGAATGGTGATTACAAGCGAGCAATGGGCGAGCAATCGTGTCGCATGCGAAGTGTTGATTTCAGGTCTTTCATATCCGCTTTTCGTAAAGCCATCTCGGGGTGGCTCAAGTCGGGGAACAACCAAAGTGAAGTCCGTGGAGACCTTGGCCGCGGCAATCGCCGAAGCCCATCGCTTCGATCGCAAAGCGTTGGTTGAAGAAGGGGTTGCTGGAAAAGAAGTTGAGTGTGGCGTTCTCGAGATCGACGGCGAAGTAAGGACTTCAAATCCCGGTGAAATCATCATCGACCAGAAATTTGATTTCTATGACTTTGAATCAAAATATCTAGACGAGGGAACCAGCGTCAAAGTCCCTGCAAACATTCCGGAGGCAGATCGTAAAGAGATTCAGCGTCTTGCGGCCTTGGCGTTCACATTACTGGGCTGTTCCGGTCTTGCCCGAGTTGATTTCTTCTATCGTGAAGACGGTCAGATCATTATCATCGAACTCAACACGATGCCAGGATTCACGCCCACGTCAGTCTTTCCAACTTTATGGGCAGAAAATGGCGTCACATATTCAGACATTATTGATCAACTGATTAAGGGCGCGCTTACGCGCAAAAATGGAGTACTCGGAAACTAATTAATAACTTGTGACTGGGCACGTCAGCGTGCGGGTGATTCCTGCAACTGACTGGACCTTGGACAAGATCACTCGGCCAAACTCTTCCATGCTTGGTGCTTCAGCGCGCATGATCACGTCATAAGGACCGGTCACGCCTTCAGCCAGTGTTACACCGGCGATAGAGGAGACAGCGTGGGCAACGCTCGATGCTTTCCCGACCTCTGTTTGGATCAAGATGTAGGCCTGTACGGACATGGGGCGTTCCTTTCAATGAACTGAACTATTAAGCGCGACGGTACCGCATTTTCTGCAAACCTGGCAGGGGTAATTCTGCGCGTAGGCTGTTGCCATGGAATTTTCTGAGTCCGAGGTCATCGCCGAACTATCCAAGATATTTTCTCGCCATGATCCTCGCGTACTCGTCGGTATCGGAGATGATGCCGCGGTTTTCACTTCCCCCCTTCAAAAGAGCGTAGTTACAACAGACATGGCCGTTGAGGGAGTGCACTTTCGCCGAGAGTGGTCCACCCCAGATGAGATCGGCCAGAAGATTACCGCTGCGAACTTGGCAGATGTATATGCAATGGGGGCCACCCCTGAGCATCTGGTCGTCGCAATTTCCTTGACAGGCCACGAAAGTATGCTCTGGATAAGGGAGTTGGCCCGCGGAATTGAGATGGAAGCGCGTAGTTGCGATGTGTTGGTTATTGGCGGTGACATAGTGCGAGGTCCGGTGATCACGATTTCGATGACTGCGATAGGTCAAATAGATGAGCCAATATTGCGTACTGGGGCTCGCGTTGGGGACACGTTGGTAATAACGAATTTGCCCGGATGGTCTGCGGCAGGGCTATTTCTCTTGCAACATAAAATCAACGTGAGTGCGATATCTCCTGCCCGTTGCGTCGAACGGGCACTTGCGCAATTTCGCGCGCCCAGCGTTCCCTACCCAGCGGCGATTAGTTTGCGAGGCGCCCATGCAATGTGTGACGTTAGCGATGGACTTTTGATTCAAGCCGAAGCGATGGCTACAAAGACCAAGTTCATCATCAAGTCAGATCTGTTGCGATTGCATCCAGATTTTGCCGATCTGACTGGCCTTGCCGCTCAAGTTGGGGCAGATGTCTGGGATTGGATTGCCGCGGGGGGAGAGGATCATGCTTTTCTCGCCGCCGGCATCGACTTGCCAGGTTTTGAGATCGGAGAAGTCGTGCAAGGTACAGGAGTTGAATTACAGGGAGTAGAAAAGACCCCGAAGGGCTTTAGTCACTTTATTTAAAATACTGGCGACTTCAGAACTCGGGTGACCCACGGTGCGGACAGGATTTAGCGAGAAACTTTGCCAGCCTTCAAGCACGAAGTGCAGACGTTCTGGCGCTTAGAGGTACCGCCAACGAGGGTGCGTACACGCTGAATGTTTGGATTCCAGCGGCGACGGGTCTTGACCTGGGAGTGCGAGACGTTATTGCCAAAGCTGGGGCCCTTGCCACAGATATCGCAGTTAGCAGCCATCGTCGTACTCCTTCAAAGAATTGAGTTCAGGGGATCGGGTAAATCGATCTTGTGCGGGGGTAAGGGTAGCGCCTAG
>JANXZF010000099.1 GCA_025355665.1 Actinomycetes bacterium | reverse complement strand
GTGAAATTCTTAAACCGCGCATGGAGATTATCCGGCGACATTTCAAGTGCACCAGGGGCTGATTTCTCACTCGGTGATATCTCTTTGCGAAAGGCCACCCACAAGGCGGTTAACGACGCGGGCTTTGCCGTTGAGTCTTTGCGTTTCAACGTCGCTATTGCCCGCGTTATGGAACTTGTGAATGCGACTCGTAAGGCAATCGACTCCGGTTGTGGACCTGCCGATCCTGCTGCTCGCGAAGCAGTGGAGGCGATAGCGATCATGCTCTCGCTTGTGGCTCCATTTACCGCAGAGGAAATGTGGGAGCGATTGGGCCATAAGCCATGCGTGGCCTTGGTCGGATGGCCGAAGGTCGATGAGACTTTGTTGATCGCCGACGCCGTCGTTGCCGTAATTCAAATCAACGGCAAGATCAAGGAACGTATTGAGGTTTCGCCGTTGATTTCCGATGACCAATTGGAGATTTCGGCGCTTGCGCACCCAACGATTGTGGAGGCTCTGAAGGGTGCCACGGTCACGAAGGTGGTCACTCGCGCGCCCAAGATCGTCAATATCGTCGTTAGCTGATTTTCTAGCAATTCTTGAGCTTGGAATCTCCTGCTGTATGTGGTCATTTCCACACACCTGAATGGATCTAACGCCCTCCTTTATAACGCTTTATTTATAGTCGCCTGTTTAGTGGATTTTGTTGCGAAATACACAACGAATTGAAAAAATCGAGTTTACAACGGCAAAATCAGGTGCTTTAATCCGCTAATTAAGTGCACTCTTCGTTGTAAATAACACAACGACAGGTGATTTCTGAATTTTTGGAGAGATAGGAAGGTGCCTAAACAGTGAGCCAGACGTTGATGACAAAGGATCGCGCAATGGCGATTCGCACTGTTGGCAACATTGATAAGGCAATAAGTGGCGGCGCTATGTCATCGATCCAAACAGTGAGCGTGAGTGAGGCACTTGTTCTCGGTTTACTGGCTCAAGGAGTCAATAAGTTTTTTGTGGTTTTGGGGCATGGCACAACGGACTTAGGTGAGGCTCTCCGACATTATCAGGACGAGGGTCTTATCACCGTTACTCCTTTCAGAAATGAAATAGAGGCAACTCATGCAGCCTCGGCTCTTCGTTGGGTTACGGGGGAACAGGTAGTCGTAGTCACCTCTATCGGACCTGGAGCCCTGCAAGCAGCAGCCGCGTCATTGGTGGCGAGTAGCGACGGACTCGGGGTTTGGTTCATCTTCGGAGATGAGACAACCCATGACGAGGGCGACAACATGCAGCAAATCTCCGGTAACGGACAAGCTGCGTATTTCCGGATGCTTTCCGTGTTGGGCAGTACGTATCTTCTGCATACGCCAGAGGCACTCACTAGCGCGTTGCGCAAAGGTGCGATCACTACGAATCACCCGAGCCGCCAACAGCCTTTCTTTCTGTTGCTTCCGATCAACGTCCAACCCAAGATTCTTGAAAACTTTGACTTGAACCGACTTCCAAATGCCCTGGATCTGACTATTGGAATGTCGAACATAGATCTCATCAAAACTACGGCTCATTCATTGATGTCGTCGAAGAATGTTGCGATAAAAGTGGGGCGAGGCGCCGCAGGTTGCGGAGTCGAACTTGCCGCTCTCGCCGAATTAATTGACGCAGTTCTTGTCATGTCCCCGTCGAGTCTTGGCATAGTGCCAAGTTCCTATGAGCGACAGATGGGCATTGGTGGAACGAAAGGGACCATAAGCGGAAACTTCGCGATGGCCAACGCACAGACGCTTGTTGTTGCGGGAAGTCGCGCGGTCTGCCAATCGGACTGCTCCCGCACCGGCTATCCACATGTTGAATCCGTCATCAACTTCAATACGAATGCGAGCGATGCCCAGCATTACAAC
Source organism: Actinomycetes bacterium (assembly GCA_025355665.1). Classification (GTDB taxonomy): domain Bacteria; phylum Actinomycetota; class Actinomycetes; order Nanopelagicales; family Nanopelagicaceae; genus QYPT01. Next base: position 1,716 of record JANXZF010000099.1, on the reverse strand, counting down.
AACACCATCGCGCTCATCGGGGACTTGAAGCAGACATTGGTCGAGCTCATCACAACGATTCAGGACATGAAGACAGAGTCGCCAGAGACTTTGCAAAGCAAACCTTCACAGTGGCTGACCCAGTGTCTGGCAAAGAAGGTTGAATGGCGTGCGAGACGCTCTGAGATCATCTCTCGAGAAACATTGGATGATGCTGTCTGGAAGCGAAATGTGTTGACGCAGCCCTTTGCGATCTCGGAGACATTGGACTGGATCAGCGCCAATGGATTCAAAGCGTTCTTTGATGCCGGAGATGTGCAGGCAAACGGTTTTCAATTGGCCGATGTCGAAACAGAGGGGTGGTACTTCTCTGAAAGCGGTGCGAGTTACATGGGCTTTGCATCATCTGCGGTAATTGCGGGTGGGCTGGCAAACGAGAAATTCTATGGAGTTGCACTCACAGGCGATGGTTCGTTCATGATGAATCCGCAGGTGTTGATTGATGCTGTCCATACTGGGACAAAGGGCTGCATCGTCATCCTCGATAACCGACGCATGGGTGCAATCTCTTCGTTGCAGCTGGACCAGTACGGAAATGATTTTGCGACCTCGGACATGGTTGCTGTCGATTACGTCTCGATGGCAAATTCTTTTGCGGGTGTCCAAGGAATCTTCGGCGGATATTCGGCTGCAGATCTTAGAAGCGCTCTACATGCTGCCGGCAAATATGACGGACTATCCGTCGTCCATGTGCCGATTTATTTCGGTTCAGATCCTGACGGCGGAATGGGCTCCTACGGCCGTTGGAATGTCGGACCATGGGTTGCCGAGGCGGAAAAACTCATTGCGAAGGCGAGGATCTGACATGACGACCGTCATCGAAAATCCAATTGCCTGGCTGCAAGAGCACGCACCGCAGAACTTGTTTATCGACAACATCTGGGTTTCGCAAACTTCAGAAGGCACGATCGATGTTATAGATCCGAGTACGGAAAAAGTTGTGGCGACCGTGCCTATGGCATCGAGTGCCCAGATTGATCAAGCACTGCTTTCAACTGCGAAGGCGCAACTGGTGTGGCAGTCACTGTCTTCCTGGCAGCGCTCGGCCTATCTTCGCTCGATTGCCCAGATTATGCGACGCGATGTTGAGATCTTTGCAAACGTCATGACGTTGGAGCAAGGAAAGCCAGTCGACCAAGCGCGTGGAGAAGTTTTGGCATCGGCAGACCAATTTGATTGGTGTGCGGACGAAGCGCGTCGTATTTACGGGCGAATTGTCGCCGCGAAAAATGAAACGGATCAGATCTATATTCATCGCCAGCCTATTGGCGCTGTCGCTGCCTTTGCGCCGTGGAATTTTCCAGTACTTCTACCTGCACGAAAGATCAGCGCAGCAATGGCCGCCGGGTGCGCAGTAATCGTGATGCCCGCAGTTGAGTCTCCGCTGAGCTGTCTGATGATGGCAAAGGCCGCCCTCGAGGCAGGAGTGCCAGCTGGCGTGTTGAACATGATCACTGGTGATCCAGTCCTGATCTCGCAGAAATTGATCGACTCTGATGTCGTTCGCAAGGTCTCATTAACTGGTTCGGTCCCTGTGGGAATACAGACTTTGGCCCGGGCTGCGACTCATGTGAAACCCGTGACTGTGGAACTCGGTGGTCATTCTCCTGTCATTGTTCTCAAGGATGCAGATGTGGATCAGGCCGCAAAGATTTGCGCCATCGGAAAATTTCGTAA
>JANXZF010000088.1 GCA_025355665.1 Actinomycetes bacterium | reverse complement strand
CAGCGGTCATTCGTGGCAAAAGGGAAGTCTTTGTGCAATTGCCTACTGCAGCGGGAGCTGAAAGTGCATCTCGATTAGAACACTGGCACGAGTTGGGCCAAGTGCAGGGACAACGTTTGGCGGTATCCACCAAGTCACTTCGTTTATACAAACGTGAGGATGCTTTCAATCAAGAGTTTGTTGAGGCGATTGAAGATGCGGGGCTTGTTTATCTATCCGGCGGGGATCCCCACTATTTAACTGATTCTCTCATTGATACACCTGTTTGGGATGCGATTGTGCGTGCATGGGCCACCGGTTCATCACTTATGGGTTGCTCTGCTGGAGCGATGGCTCTAGGCAACGAAATAATCGCTTTCCGCAAATCGCATGCCACTCGCGGTCTGTCCCTGCTCCCAACGATTCAAACGATTCCTCATTACGATCGATTTTTAGGTTGGCTCCCTGATCGAGTATCTGCGGCAATTATGCGCGTAGAAGAGGGAATGAACTTAATCGGCATTGACGAAAACACAGCGCTAGTTCGGGATAGATTCGATTCGTCGTGGCGAGTGTGGGGCGAAGGCAAGGTTCACTTACTCAAGAGTTCCGACACGCATTCTTTTTTGGCTGGCGAAGAGATCACACTGTAATTTAGGACGATGGCAGATCAGCCGTCGACCACCTCACAGTCTCGCAAACTCGGAATTAAGCCGGGGATGCGAATTAGTCTCGACCATGCCCCTGCGGGATGGCAATTTAGCGAACCAACGCCTGGAGTGGACTTGGTCGGACCGCGTTCATCTGCCGATGTCATTCTTGGTTTCTTTCATAGTGCAGATGAACTCGGGCGCAGATTACCTAACCTTGTAAAACGCATTTACCCTGCGGGCGCTTTATGGGTTGCATGGCCCCGACGCGCCGGCGGGCACAACAGCGACATCACTGACAATATCGTTCGTGAAATCGCACTTCCCCTCGGAATTGTCGATGTAAAGGTTGCCGCAATCGACGGAAATTGGTCTGGTCTCCGATTTGTTTGGAGAGTAAGCAACCGTCGTGAATCAAAATGAGCATTTATGGGTTGCACTTAGGTCGTGTTGCCGAGGAAGTTCTATACCGGTAGATAAGTCAGGAAAACTTAGGGCTAAGAAGAAAGCAAAAGGGCCCGAAAACAATGATGTTCCTTGAGCTGTTAGCGACCTTCGGCATGGCCCAGGGTCATAATGTCCCAATGGATAAGTTGACAGTGCGACCGATGACGTTGAGGGAGTTCGATGCATTTCGATCTCGAACCGACCGAGAATTTGCTGTAGAGCAAGTCCTTGCAGGAAATTGGACCGCAGAAGAGGCCGAAGCACTGTCAGCAAAGTACACCGACAAACTTCTACCCCAGGGAGTTGAGACTCCCGGAATGCTGCTGCTCACCGCCGAGATTTCTGATGGGGTTGTAATCGGGCACGTGTGGGTGGCATTAGAACGTGAGCCTGGTTCAAGCGCTGGCGCCTGGATCTATGAATTCGAAATCGACCCTGAGCAGCGTGGCAAGGGGTACGGTCGCGATCTGTTGCGCGCAGCCGAACTAGAAACTGTTAAACGCGGGGTCAGCACGATTGGCCTAAACGTCTTTGGAACAAATGTGGCTGCACGCAACCTCTATGATTCCGCTGGATATCAAGTTACATCGACTTCCATGCTTAAGGTACTACCTCCACTCGGGTGAAACGACCGTACTCGCGCAACTTCGCTTCTTGTTCCTAAATCTCAAATGAAGTTGTATTAACGATTGGCGGGGTTGGCGATGGTTCTCCGCACAATATAAAGGGCCTCGAGTTTGAACTGAACCCCTGAAGTTGGAGTTCTAATCAAGAGTCGGGGCCATGTTAGCAAGGGACTGAACTCGGTAATCAACCGGGCTCAGTCCCTTTAACTTTAAGCGAATTCGATCGTGGTTAAACCAGTGGATGTATGTGTCCAGTTCAGATCTGAACTGACTCAAGTTCGTGAAAGTGCTCTGCCTGAGAAACTCTTCCTTGAAGTGGCCAAAGAAGTTCTCGGCAACTGCGTTGTCCAAACAATTGCCCTTGCGAGACATCGACTGCTTAAGGCCTTTTGATTCCAGTGTTTTGCGATAGGTCAGATGGCGATAATGCCATCCTTGATCAGAATGAATCATGGGTTTTGTCACCTCATCAAGTCTGGCTAATGCCTTGTCCAACATCCTGGTGACAAGTCCCAATCCTGGCGCTGAACCCAACTCGTAAGAGATCACCTCGCCGTTGAAGAGATCAATCACCGGTGAGAGATACTGCTTCAAGCCCAACACGCGAAACTCAGTGACGTCGGTGACCCATTTGCTATTGGGTGTGGGCGCAGAGAAATCACGCTCCATTAGGTTCTGGGCCGCCAGACCGACCTGCCCTTGGTAGGAACGGTATTTGCGACGTCGAACCTGGCATGTGCGATTTTCTTGGTGCATCAACTTGAGCACAGTTTTTCCACTCAGATGCATGTTGTGTTTGGAAGCCAGTACCGAGCGCACTCTTCGATATCCGTAGGATCTGTAGGCATTATCAAAGACCTCACGCAGCACCGGCCTGACGCTGCGATAGGGATCAGCTTTGATGGGTTTGCTGCGGTGGTAGTAAAAAGTGCTGGGTGCCAAACCCAGCACCTGGCAGAGAAGTCGAACTGGATAAAGGTGCTCTAATGACGCGACTGCTTGCGCTTTTGTGGCTGCGCCGCTTCGTCTTTCGCCATCAGAGCCTGGAATTTTTTTAGGAGTGCGTTCTCCATTTCCAGCCGATAGACCTTCTCCTCCAGGCTCTCCTTGCCAGCCACCGATGGCTTGCGACCCTTTGGTTTGGGAGCAAGGCCTGATGGCCCATCTTTGCGATAGATGGCCACCCACTTATCAAAAAGTGAACGGGCGCTGATTCCAAACTCTAAGACGATGTCGGTCTTGGATGTTCCTGCTAAGAACTTCTCGACAGCTGCCACTTTG
>JANXZF010000079.1 GCA_025355665.1 Actinomycetes bacterium | reverse complement strand
TATGACGCGTTCGATATTTCTCAGGGTGATGTAGCCCAGAGGCAGCCACGAATAAATCCCGGCTGCAATGCGGCGGACGTAACCTGCCCGCACCAATAATCGATGGCTGGCGACCTCTGCATCGGCAGGATCATCGCGGAGCGTGCGAAGGAATAGCGTGGACATTCTCAACATGAAAGTCAGCCTACCTGAGTGGGCGCACGCGATGGGTTAGGTGCTAGTTAGCGAACTTGAACTGACGGCTCGCCGGACTCAATTCCAGCCGCTTCCATTTCCTCGGCTAATCGCATCGCCTCTTCGATGAGAGTCTCCACAATTTGCGATTCAGGAACGGTCTTAATAACCACACCTTTCACGAATATTTGACCCTTGCCGTTGCCCGATGCGACACCGAGGTCTGCCTCTCGTGCCTCTCCTGGTCCATTTACTACGCAACCCATAACGGCGACACGGAGTGGCACGGTCATTCCAGCTAGACCTGCCTGAACTTCTTCGGCCAGGGTATACACGTCGACTTGGGCGCGCCCGCAAGATGGGCACGAAACGATCTCCAACTTTCGTTGGCGTAAATTTAGAGATTCCAGAATCGAGATTCCAACTTTTACTTCTTCGACTGGAGGGGCAGACAGGGAAACTCGGATGGTGTCGCCGATTCCTTCTGATAACAAAATGCCAAAAGCCGTCGCAGACTTGATGGTCCCTTGGAACAGTGGCCCAGCTTCGGTCACGCCGAGGTGAAGAGGATAATCGCATTTTTGCGCCAGCAAACGGTAAGCACTGACCATAGTGACGGGATCATGATGTTTGACCGAAATCTTGATGTTATTAAATCCGTGCTCTTCGAACAATGAGCACTCCCATAGTGCTGACTCAACGAGTGCCTCCGGGGTGGCCTTGCCATACTTGGCAAGCAAGCGCGGGTCCAAAGATCCTGCGTTGACGCCGATTCGAATGGGGATTCCTGCATCCCCCGCGGCCTTTGCAACTTCCTTAACTTTGTCATCAAATTGCTTGATGTTTCCGGGATTGACGCGAACGGCAGCGCAGCCAGCATCAATTGCCGCGAATATGTACTTGGGCTGAAAGTGAATATCGGCAATGACGGGGATCTGGGATTTCTTGGCGATCTGCGCGAGCGCATCTGCATCGTCTTGGCTGGGCACAGCGACGCGAACAATCTGACAACCCGATGCGGTGAGTTCGGCAATTTGTTGAAGAGTCGCATTTACATCAGAAGTCAATGTCGTGCACATGGACTGCACGGTGACAGGCGAATCACTGCCAACTCCAACACTTCCAACCTGCAACTGACGAGTCTTTCGACGAGGCGCAAGAATCACAGGCGGGGCTGCTGGCATTCCTAAATCGACCATGAGTCCATTCTGCCCTATCTGCTTAGAGATTGAAGTTCACGGGATTCACTACATCTGCCACGATCAAAAGGAGCGTGAGGCCGGCTAACAGAACAAAAACAACAAGTGTTATTGGCGTTAACACCGCCACATCGATTGCTGCGGGCCTCCTTCGTCTACGCAAGCGAGCGAAGAATGCGCGGACCTCGTCCGCAATTGCAACTGCCATATGGCCGCCATCAAGTGGAAGGATCGGAAGAAGATTGAAAATTCCAACGAAAAAATTCAACTGAACGATAATTCCCAGAAAAAACGCAATGCGTTCGCTATAAGAGAGTTTGGTGTCGCCCGCAGCTTGGCCTGAAAGGCGAGCCACTCCGACAATACCCATCATGCCAGTCGTGTCCCTTGGTTTCTGCCCTACCGCCTGCGACCAAAGAGTCGGAATCTTGCTTGGAAGAGAAATTAGAGCCTGAACCGATGCACCTATTAACGTTCCACCGATTGACACCGAATGCGTCACGGCAGAAACCGGATCACTTCTGACCAACGCGAACTTGGTAATTACGCCGATTTGGCCGATGGTTCGACCTTCTACGACGCGTGTCGTCGGCGTGATGGTAACTTCGAAATCGGGCGCGCTTGAACCTGATCCACTGACCTTCTGACCGCGATCGATTCCGAAGACCAACGCTTTGCCCGGCGAGTTACGTACTGCCTCTACATCCTTGGACCAGTTAGTAACCCTCTTGCCGTCAATGGAGACGATCCGATCGCCGGGTTTAAGGCCGGCTAATAAAGCAGGAGATTTTGGAGAAGTTGCCGAGCATGTCTGCGATCCAGTCGAGGGAGGAATGCACTTGCTGACCGCGCCAATTGTGGAAGTGACTTGGCTGGTGCCGATTCCCATGAAAAGAACGAGCAATAAAATAAAGCCGAGAACAAAATGGAGAAAGGAGCCTGCCCCAAGAACTATCAGTTTCTTCCAACCGCTGGCCCTATAGAAATCCCGGTCATCCCCGACTGCGGTTTCACTGGGCGACATTCCCTCGATCCGACAGTAACCCCCAGCAGGGATCGCCTTGATTCCAAATTCGGTCTCTCCTCGAACGGTGGACCAGATTTTTGTGCCAAAACCCAGAAAGAACTCGCTCACCCTCATGCCGTAGTGCTTTGCCGTAATGAAGTGTCCGAATTCGTGGACCATGACGGAAATAAGTAGGGCAACGACAAAGGCAATGATTCCGAGTAGTTGCACGGAGGTATCTTCTCAGGTCAGGCCGACAAATGAGTACTTTTGCCTCCCTGTTAGGATTGCCTCATGACCACAATTCCGCAGGTGCGCAAACTCGTCACCGCTATTCCCGGGCCAAAATCCGAGGCAATTCTCAAGAGACGCTCCGAAGCGTGCTCGACAGCGCTCGGAATGGCCATACCGATAGTCGTAGAGCGGGCCGGCGGAGGCGTGATCGTGGATGTTGATGGCAACTCGATTATTGATATGGGTGCCGGCATCGCAGTGGTCAATGTTGGTAATAGCGCCCAGCGCGTGGTCGACAACGTCAAAGCTCAAGTCGAAGCCTTCACCCACACCTGCTTCATGGTCGCCCCCTACCTCGGTTATATAGAGGTATGCGAAGCGCTCAATCGACTTACCCCGGGCACTCACAAGAAGAAGTCCGTACTTTTGAACTCTGGCGCCGAAGCGATCGAGAACGCCGTCAAGATCGCGCGCAATTACACCAAACGTGATGCGGTGGTTGTCTTCGAGCACGCTTATCACGGACGCACAAACTTGACGATGGCAATGACCGCAAAGAACATGCCGTACAAGGATGGCTTTGGTCCGTTCACTCCTGAGATTTACCGGATGCCTATGGCATATCCACTTCGCTGGCCTGGTGGCGCAGAAAAGTGCGCCGAGGAAGCCCTCGATTTTGTCATCCATAAAATGGAGAAAGAATT
>JANXZF010000018.1 GCA_025355665.1 Actinomycetes bacterium | reverse complement strand
CTGGAGTGGTGCCGCCGGCGCGCCAAGAGTGGCCAAATCCCATATGAAGTGAACTGATTTCAGGATGGAGGTGTTATGGCAGACAAGTCTTTGCATCGGTCCCGTCATTAAGAGCTGCCGCAGAAACTCCTAAAGATCGAGATCGGATTATTGATGCCGCTGGAGGAATTTCACTTCTGATTGTCGTAGTAGGTCATGCGATTATGGTCGTCGTGAGTTGGCAATATGGCGTGCCACGAGTGGGGAATTTGCTGGCAGCATTCCCTTGGACGTAGGCGCTCACGTGGGTATTCAAAATTGTTGCGCTTTTTTTCGCAGGTGGAGCGGCGAACGCAATCTCATGAAACAAACACGTTGCGCTCGGTGGAACATAAGCCGAGTGGATATGGGCGAGGGCCCAACGATTCCTAAAACCCTTGTGGACTTACTTGATCATCATGAGCATCGTCGCTGCGATAGTTACGTGGCTAGCGCCTACGAAAGTTGCGGCGCCGTTAATGTTGTTGACAACTTAGTTGCTCTGGGTTCTTAACTCGTACATTCTTGTTACAGCGATGGCGCCTATATTCAAACCGACAACACCACTGCAGGGTGTTATTAGAACACTTTCTTTATTGGTTGCCTACGGGTTAGTCGATGTGCTCCGACTTATTCAAGGGTTTCCAAATGCCGTTGGGTGGCGAATTTCTTACTTGTGCGGATGGTCTTCGGATATTTGGGATCACTCTGGGCCCGTGGAACGTTCAAGAAATTTTTGCGACTATTCCTTCAATCTGTTCTTGTGTTCAATTTGACGGTTAATGGATTGCTCATTGGGCCGGGCCCATAGCCCATTTCATTAGTCGGGATGCCAGGGAATCCGATTAGCAACATGTCCCCGCCTACGGTGGTGCTCGCAATTCATTGTGTGAACTGGGTTGTACTTGTCGCACTGTTGAAAAAGCCGCTCACTCGATTGCTCGCGCGCGAGAAAGTTTGGCGCTGAGTCACGGGGATGAATCTCGTTGCGATGACTTTGTACTTGTGGCATCTTTCGATGTTGGTGCTCATCATCGTCATCTCGCACTTTTTCTGAATGGACCGACCAACCCGAATGGGCTCAAATGGATACCCAATTCCAAACGGGTGGAACTACATCGTCGGTTCATCGGGTTCTGGTTCATATCCGGGATCTGCATTTGGGTGATCGCCCGCTTAATGTGGCCCCTCGAGCGCTTCCGGATACCCGGATGGGATTGGCCATCGAAGGCCCTCATTCCAAAGGAAAGGATGGCGACGAGGGCATCGATAGTCGGGGTAGCGTTGGCTGGAATCAGCTTGTTGATGCTCTCGGCCACCGGATTGGGCGGCTTTCCCTTTAGGGTCGTGCATTATGTAAAGCTGCCGCTGAACTCGGCCATTGCGATCATCTTTTTGATGCTTTCCGGGGCCTTGATTCGATGGGCGGGAGCTCCTAGGGCTGTAAGTAATAGGTATAACTAGTTCCATCGGCTTAAAAAGACACGGCGAGTCCTAGCGGTTAATTTGCCCAAAATAGGAGTAAAACCCTCGTTTTGACCTCGGCGGTGAGGTTGGGTTACGCTCTCGCCCTGCTCTTCTTTAGAGCTTCTCTGCTGATGCCCGCCTAAATTTTTAGGTCGGCGGCTGCGCGAACGGTGCAACACACCCGACCGCGTGGGTCGGTGGATGAGCGTAATTAGGCGCAGTATCGAATGGCGCAAATGTCTAGCGACATTGTGCGCCGAACCGAATGGAGAAAGATGCCAACAATTCAACAGCTGGTTCGTCGTGGTCGCGCGGAAAAAACCACGAAGACAAGTACACCTGCGCTAAAGGGAAGTCCTCAGCGTCGCGGTGTCTGTACTCGCGTTTACACGACGACACCGAAGAAGCCGAACTCAGCACTTCGCAAAGTTGCACGCGTGCGTTTGACCAGCGGTATGGAAGTTACGGCATACATCCCCGGTGAAGGTCACAACCTGCAAGAGCACTCCATTGTTCTTGTTCGCGGTGGTCGTGTGAAGGATCTACCTGGTGTTCGCTACAAGATCATCCGCGGATCACTAGATACCCAAGGTGTGAAGAACCGTAAGCAGTCACGTAGCCGTTACGGCACCAAGAGAGAGAAGAAGGCTTCCTAATGCCACGTAAAGGACCTGCGGTCAAGTCACCAGTAATTGCCGATCCCGTATACAACTCTCCAGTTGTTACTGCCCTTATCAATAAAATTCTGCTTCACGGCAAGCGTTCAACTGCCGAAGCAATTGTCTACGATGCACTCGAAGGTTGCCGCGCAAAGACTCAAGTAGATCCAATCATCACCTTGAAGCGCGCCCTCGACAACATCAAGCCTGCAATCGAAGTTAAGTCTCGCCGCGTTGGTGGCGCCACTTACCAGGTACCAGTTGAAGTTAAGGCTGGCCGCTCAACAACTCTCGCACTTCGTTGGTTGGTTGACTTCTCTCGCGCACGTCGCGAAAAGTCGATGGCCGAGCGTCTTACAAATGAATTGATCGACGCCAGCAATGGGCTCGGTGCAGCAGTAAAGCGCCGCGAAGACACCCACAAGATGGCAGAGGCCAACAAGGCTTTCGCTCATTACCGCTGGTAAGTCGCCACACGAGTCTTAACAATTAAATACGAACGCCAACCGTCTTAACAAAAGTAAGAAACAAGGGAAAGAGGATCATTAAGTGGCCGCAGAGAACATCGACCTAGCTACGGTCCGCAACATCGGGATCATGGCTCATATCGACGCGGGCAAAACCACGACCACTGAGCGCATCCTTTTTTACACTGGTATTAACTACAAAATCGGTGAAGTTCATGAAGGCGCAGCCACTATGGACTGGATGGAGCAGGAACAAGAGCGCGGAATCACCATTACTTCCGCTGCGACTACCTGCATGTGGCACAACCACCTCATCAACATCATTGACACACCTGGCCACGTTGACTTCACCGTTGAAGTGGAGCGCTCGCTGCGCGTACTTGACGGTGCTGTCGCCGTTTTCGACGGTGTGGCCGGTGTTGAGCCACAGTCCGAGACTGTATGGCGCCAAGCCGATCGCTACAGCGTTCCCCGTATTTGTTTCGTCAACAAGCTAGACCGCACAGGTGCCAACTTCGACATGTGCGTGGGAATGATTGTCTCTCGTCTTAACGCAAAGCCACTCGTACTTCAGGTTCCAATCGGAAACGAAGCCGACTTCCTCGGAGTAGTCGACCTGATTGCGATGAAGGCACTTGTTTGGCCAGGAGAAACCAAGAAGGGTGAGGATTACCTCGTCGAAGAAATTCCTGCCAACTTGGCCGAGAAGTGCAAGCAAGCACGTCATGATCTCATCGAAGCACTTGCCGAATCTGACGATCAAATCATGGAGAAGTACCTAGACGGTGTCGATCTTTCAGAACAAGAAATTATCGACGGAATCCGTCGTGCAACTTTGGCTGCAAAGGCCGTTCCCGTTCTTTGCGGATCTGCATTCAAGAACAAGGGCGTTCAGCCAATGCTCGATGCAGTGGTTCGTTACTTGCCAAGCCCACTTGATGTCGAATCAATCGTCGGTCACAGCATGAGTGGTGACGGAACTGCCGAAGTTATCCGCCACCCAAACAACAATGAACCATTTGCTGCCCTTGCATTCAAAATCATGTCCGACCCACACCTTGGAAAACTTCACTTCATCCGAATTTATTCTGGTGTACTTGAGACCGGTTCTGCCGTTCTCAACAGCAATAAGGATAAGAAAGAGCGCATCGGCAAGATTTACCAGATGCACGCTAACAAGCGCGAAGAACGCGAAAGCGCTGGCGCCGGAATGATCGTTGCGGTCATGGGTCTGAAGAACACCACAACTGGGGAGACGCTATGCGACATTGCAAAGCCTGTTGTTCTTGAATCCATGGACTTTCCAGATCCAGTTATTGAAGTTGCGATTGAGCCAAAAACCAAGAGCGACCAGGAAAAACTCGGTATCTCGATTCAACGTCTCTCTGAAGAAGACCCAACTTTCCACGTAAAGACTGACGAAGAAACCGGTCAGACGATCATCGCTGGTATGGGCGAGCTTCACCTCGAAATTCTTGTCGAGCGTATGCGCCGCGAGTTCAATGTCGATGCAAACGTCGGTAAGCCTCAGGTTGCATTCCGCGAGACTCTTCGCAAAGCAGTTGAGCGCTACGACTACACCCACAAGAAGCAGACAGGTGGTTCTGGTCAGTTCGCAAAGATCCAGATCGCAGTCGAGCCTCTTCCAAAAGGTTCGGTCGAAGGCGGATACGAATTCGTCAATAAGGTAACCGGTGGTCGTATTCCTCGTGAGTACATCCCGTCAGTTGACCAAGGTGCGCGCGAGGCAATGACATCTGGCCCACTTGCCGGATATCCATTGACCGACGTTCGTGTCACTCTTCTCGATGGTGCCTACCACGATGTTGACTCATCGGAATTGGCCTTCAAAATTGCCGGTATCGCAGCGTTTAAGGAAGCAGTGAAGTTGGCTGATCCTGCCATTCTCGAACCAGTAATGAGCGTTGAAGTCATCACCCCTGAAGACTTCATGGGAGATGTCATCGGCGATATCAATAGTCGTCGTGGTCAGATTCAGGCCATGGACGAGCGGTCAGGTGCCCGCATTGTTAGGGCGCTAGTTCCGTTGTCGGAGATGTTTGGCTATGTCGGAGATCTTCGCTCCAGAACGCAAGGTCGCGCGAGTTACAGCATGCAGTTCGATTCGTATGCCGAAGTTCCGGCCAACGTAGCGAAGGACATCATCTCCAAAGCTCGCGGCGAGTAGTCCCAAACGATCCACCAAAACTGAAGATCCCTAACTAGAAGCACTTAAACAGAAGAAAGAAGGACCAAAAGTGGCAAAGGCGAAGTTCGAGCGGACAAAACCGCACGTCAACATCGGCACCATCGGGCACATCGACCACGGTAAGACCACTCTTACCGCTGCGATCTCCAAGGTGTTGCACGATAAGTTCCCAGATGTAAACCCATTCACACCATTCGACCAGATCGATAAGGCCCCTGAAGAAAAAGCTCGTGGCATAACGATCTCGATCGCACACATTGAGTACCAGACTGAAAAACGTCACTACGCACACGTTGACTGCCCCGGCCACGCTGACTACATCAAGAACATGATTACTGGTGCAGCACAGATGGACGGCGCGATTCTCGTAGTAGCTGCAACTGACGGCCCAATGCCACAGACCAAGGAGCACGTGCTTCTTGCTCGCCAAGTAGGCGTTCCTTCTATCGTTGTTGCGCTCAACAAGTCCGACATGGTCGATGACGAAGAAATCCTTGAGCTCGTTGAAATGGAAGTTCGCGAACTTCTCAGCAAGTACGAGTTCCCAGGAGACGACACACCAATCGTTCGCATTTCAGCTCTTAAGGCTCTCGAAGGAGACGCCAAGTGGGCCGAAAAGATCATGGAACTCATGGACGCCGTGGATTCATTTATCCCACAGCCAGTTCGTGAAATTGACAAGCCATTCTTGATGCCAGTTGAGGACGTCTTCACGATCACAGGTCGTGGAACCGTTGTCACCGGTCGTATCGAGCGCGGCGTTGTTAAGGTCAACGAAGAAGTTGAAATCGTTGGTATCCGTCCAGGTAGCTCCAAGACCATCGTTACCGGCGTTGAAATGTTCCGTAAGTTGCTCGATGAAGGTCAAGCTGGCGAGAACGTCGGTCTTCTTCTTCGTGGAACAAAGCGTGAAGATGTTGAGCGTGGTCAGGTTGTCTGCAAGCCAGGCTCCATCACACCTCACACCGAGTTCGAAGCCTCTGTTTACATCCTTTCAAAGGATGAAGGCGGTCGCCATACTCCATTCTTCAACAACTACCGACCACAGTTCTACTTCCGTACCACTGACGTCACTGGCGTCGTGACCTTGCCTGCAGGAACCGAAATGGTTATGCCTGGCGATAACACGGGAATCTCTGTTGCGCTTATTCAACCAATCGCAATGGAAGAAGGACTCCGCTTCGCCATCCGCGAAGGTGGCCGCACCGTTGGTGCTGGTCGCGTTACCAAGATCAACAAGTAATTCCAACAAGTAAATATGTGTGGTGGTCCGGCGGCCTAAAAAACCGCCGGAACCAATTACAACTTAATTTTTTGCAGTACTAGAACAAGAGGAGAAGACAATGGCGGGACAGAAGATCCGCATTCGGCTCAAGGCTTACGACCATGAGGTGATTGACTCTTCGGCGAAGAAAATCGTCGAAACGGTCGAGCGCACTGGTGCAACAGTCGCTGGCCCAGTGCCGCTACCTACCGAGAAGAACACGTACTGCGTGATTCGCTCTCCTCACAAATATAAGGACAGCCGCGAACATTTCGAGATGCGCACACATAAGCGCCTCATTGACATCATCGACCCAACCCCTAAG
>JANXZF010000092.1 GCA_025355665.1 Actinomycetes bacterium | reverse complement strand
TTCCCGGGATGCCCGAGTGGGGAATGATCCCGATTCCAAAGAAGTTGATCGCCGAAGGCGTGGTCGACATGGTGCGCATTTCTGATGCCCGCATGAGCGGAACGTCATTTGGTACATGCATTCTCCATGTCTCCCCAGAATCAGCAATCGGTGGACCACTTGCATTGGTTAAAGACGGCGATCTGATCGAGCTGGATGTTCGCAAAGGCGCACTTAATCTTCTTATCGACCAATCCGAACGAGATCTGCGAATGCAAAAATGGCAACCGCCAAAGTCTGAGCACTTGCGAGGCTGGCCCGCGCTCTACCAAGCACACGTTATGCAAGCCGATCAAGGTTGCGATCTAGATTTCCTGCGCCCGAGTTCAAGTGCGATGCGCAGGTTTGTTCCGCCCGTTGTAGGGAGGTCTTAGTGACTCAAGTGCATCGGTCGTTTCAAAGTTCATCAACTGCTACTAAAGGAGAAAGTATGCGTAATAGGAAGATACTCATTGGCGCGTTAGTTTCCGCTCTCGCGTTCGTGGGCATAGGGATGAACACCGTAAGCGCTAACGCAGCTACAACAACTCTCACCATCTGGCATAACTTGGGCGACACCCAAAACGCCACAGCCGTAAAGGCCCTCACTGATGCCTACACGAAGTTGCATCCTGATGTTACTTTCAAACTCGTAAGCCAACCTGCGGACAATTACTTTGCACTTCTACAGGCGGCAGCTGTTTCCAAGAAGGGTCCCGATATGGCCCTGATGTGGACTGGTCTTTTTGCTCTGCAATATAAGAGTTATCTGGCAAACCTCAAAGGCGTTGTTTCCGCGGCAGCACTTGCACGAGAAGGCTCATTGAACTGGAGTTCGCCAAACTTTGATGCAGCAAATGGTCCGTACGTTATGCCATTTGACCGTCAGTTCTACATCGGGTTCTATAACAAAGCCGCTCTTAAAAAGGCCGGCGTTGCTGCAGTGCCAAGTACCTGGAACGAACTTTATGCAGCCTGCACAAAGTTAAAGGGCGCGGGATACACACCGATCGTCTATGGAAATGGCGGCCAGAGCCTTGGGGCTCTGTACTACCCATGGTATGACGCTAGCTACATCGCGATCGGCCAATCATCTGTCGATGGCTTACGTGATCTCTACAGCGGAAAGAACCAGTGGAATTCTGCAGTCAACATTGCTTCGTACACAAAGTACGCCGCTCTAAAGTCCAAGGGTTGCACCAACTCGGATGTGCTTACTAAGACCAACAACCTCGATGATTTCCTTGGCGGTAAGGCCGCGATGATCATCGACGGCACGTGGGACACGAAGAAGTTCACCGACAAAATGGGAACAAATGTTGCTGCATTCGTTCCCCCATTCTCCGACAAGCCAATCAAGGGAGTCGTGGAATTCGCTGGTCAGGGTTTGAGCCTCACCGCTTACTCGAAAAACCAGAAGGCCGCAGCTGGCTTCCTAGAGTTCATGACCACATCGGCCGCAGCCAAACTCGTGGATGGCGCCGGACTCATTTCCAATGTGAACGGGTCAACCACTTCCAATCCCGTGAACCAAGAAATGTTGGACTTCGCGACGAAGAAGGGCTACGCACGTTATCCAATGCTCGACAACGTTCTGCAAGGCGATGTTGTGGACGCAGGCAACAAGATCCTTCCAGCCATTCTGGGTGGAAAGACTTCGATTGCTGGTGGCTTGAAACAGATGGCTCAGGTGTGGGCAAATCTCGCACCCGACAAGCGAGGCAACTCGTACAAGTAAACGCATAACTTCTGGCAGTTGATCGCAAGGGGGCGGAGATCGCTTCGCCCCCTTGCACAACCCAATGCTCTTAAACCAAACACCCAAATAAGAATGATCAGGTGAAATGAAAGTTACCAGGCGCGACTTAGGTCGCCAGCGCCGGAGGGTCGGCGTCATCTTTATCTTGCCTGCACTTGCATTGGTCAGCGCATTTCTTGGAATCCCGATCATCCAAGCTGGGTATTACTCGCTCACGCAATGGGATGGTTTAACCGCCGTCTGGACTGGAATCAGCACCTACACACATGAATTGCACAATCCGATCTTTTGGCGAGTCCTTGAAAACAACGGACTTCTCCTCATCGGGATCCCTGTAGCAATGATCCTGCCAATGGGAATTGCCTTTCTTCTCAACGAGAAAGTCCCTGGATGGAAAGTCTTTAGAACTATCTATTTCTTGCCGACGGCAATTTCGTGGGTAGTAATTGGAATGGTCGCCCTTCGCTTCTTCGCCCAAGAAGGACTTCTCAATGGGCTACTTCGAGGATTTGGGCTTGGGTTTATTCATACCGATCTTCTATCGTCAGAAAAGGGCGCACTCTTTGCAGTCTCTCTCACTTTCATCTGGTCAATGGTTGGCACGAATACGATCATCTTCCTCACCGGAATGGCTACTTTGGATAATTCGCTCAATGAGGCCGCACGCATGGACGGCGCGAGTAATTTCAGAATCTTTCGAAGCATCACCCTTCCTCAACTTCAACGCTTCATCCAATTCTCATTCATCATCACGATCATAAGCGCATTTACCGCGCTCTTTAGTTTGATCTTTGTTATGACTGGAGGCGGTCCGGGTTTTGGAACCACAACCTTGGAATTCTTTATCTATCAGAGCGCATTTGCGCGCGGAGATTTCGGAACAGGCGCCATGCTCGGAGTGATTCTCTTCCTCATCATGGCGGTACTCGGAATCGGACAATTAGCCATCATGAGGAATAAGGACTGACCATGAAGCGAAGACAAATATGGATCTTTGCCCTGATGGTGATTCTGGCAGTAGTCATGCTTTATCCCTTCCTTTTTATGATCAATACCTCGTTCAAATCCAACGTCCAATTCCTTGGCGCCAGCGGACACTCGATGCTCTCATGGCACAAACTCTTCAACGCCCTTCCAGTTGGACGAGAACTCATTAATTCGACCGTCGTATGCGCCGGATCGATCTTCATCATTTTGATCGTCAGCACTATGGCCGGATATTCGCTCTCGAAACTGCGTTCTAGGGCATCTTGGATTTTCTTCATCGGAATCGTCGGAGCAATGCTGATTCCGCTGCAATCGATCATCATCCCTGCCTACATCAATGCAAGTCACTGGAATCTTCTCTCGGGGTACTGGGGTGCGATCTTCCTCTATGCAGCCCTTGGAACCCCCTTTGCGTCCTTCTTGATGACGTCGTACTTTCGTGGCCTGCCAGATGAACTTATCGAAGCCGCCATTTGCGACGGTTTAAGCTATCGCCGAATTTTCAGCAAGATCGCCCTTCCCTTGGCTGTGCCGGCGATTGTCACCGTAATCGTTCTGCAATTCATCCAAATTTGGGACGACCTTCTAGTCGGCCTTCTCTTTATTCAAGATCCAAACTATCGAACTATCACCGTGGGGCTTGGCGCACTCTCCGCCGGTCGAACGACCGATATCCCGGTGCTCATGGCTGGCTCACTCTTAAGCGCAATTCCTGCCGTTGCCGTCTACCTCATCTTCCAACGACAACTCGTTAATGGATTGACTGCAGGCATTGGAAAGTAACGTCCAACGAATCGTTGGCGAGCACATCACCGTCGAGCTAGATCTTCTTCGCGGCGGGCGGATAAGTTCGATCAAGTGGCACGGTTACGAATTTGTACTTGGCTTTCGAGAAAACCCGATGAACTGGGGTTGGTTTGCAATGGTCCCGTGGGCAGGACGAATAAATAAGGGTCATATAAAAGATACAGATGGAATTGCGTTCGTACTGCCGACACAATGGGATCCACCGCATGCCGAACACGGATATGGATTCGTTTCTTCATGGAAATCCACCGGGCCAAACAGTTCTCGGTTGGAGATGCCAAGTCCTTACGCGCCTGCCTACGCCGAGCAGACTGTTGAAGTCGAAGGCAACGCCGTGAAGTGGTCACTCAATTACTTTGCAAACGGTTGCACGCTCCCTGCTTGGGTCGGTTTTCACCCTTGGATACCGAAACAAATTCACGAGAATATCGACGCCGAAATCATATTTTCGCCAGAGAGAATGTTGATTCGCGGAGAAGATGGGATCCCAACAGGCAAACTCGTGGATGTCCCTGCAGGTCCTTGGGATGACGCCTTCTTCGGTGTGAATTCGCCGCCAATAATTCGCTGGGGAGAAGTTGCACAACTCAAAATAACTTCAGAAGTTCCTTGGTGGATTGTCTACGATGAAGACCCCTTAGCCATTTGCGTGGAACCCCAAACGGCTCCCCCGGATGCGGCCAACTTAGGTATTACAGGGGCACATTCAGTAAGCGCCACCTTCACTTTTTCGAACTAGACCAAAAATCCATTTGGGAATGGATCATCTGTTTCCAAGGTCCAGATGGCCTCGCCCATAATCCAGGCGCGTCCGGTGACGGTTGGCACAATTGCATCAAAGTCACCAACTTTTGTGTGCTCTTTTACGCGACCTTCGAAATGAGAACCGATCCACGACTCATTGAGCAAGACGTCACCGTCCTTGAATTGTCCACGGGCGACCATCTGGGCTATTCGGGCGCTAGTGCCGGTCCCACAAGGTGATCGATCAAACCAACCGGGATGTATCGCCATTGCATTCTTCCAGTGCAGTGGTCCTCGCTCCCCTTGCGTGATGAAATCAACGTGATGACAGACAGCAATCTCAGGATTTTCTGGATGAATGGGGCGATTCTGTTCGTTGATTGCGTTTGAGATCGCCAGACCTGCAGCCAATATCTTTGCACCATTCTCGCGACGAAACTCAATTCCAATTCTTTCTATCGGAACAATCGCGTAGAAGTTGCCTCCGTATGCCATGTCATATGTCACCGACCCAAACCCGTCGACATGCACTTCTTGATCAAGTGCATAACAAAAAGATGGAACATTAGTCAGAGTCACCTTCTGCGCCTTGCCGTCCTTAACCGCCACGTCGACGATGACCAACCCAGCAGGAGTATCAAGGCGAAGGGTAGTAACCGGCTCTACAACTTCTACTAGGGCCTTCTCAATGAGGACAGTTGCCACGCCGATAGTGCCGTGACCGCACATCGGCAAGCAGCCCGAGACTTCGATGTAAACAACTCCGACATCCGCATCGGGACGGGTGGGAGGCTGCAAAATCGCGCCACTCATCGCACTATGTCCACGAGGTTCGAACATCAACCACTGGCGGATGTGATCCATGTGCTCCATAAAATACGCACGTTTTTCAAACATCGTCTCGCCAGGAATGACGCCGATACCAGATGTTACGACGCGAGTCGGCATTCCCTCGGTATGCGACTCAACGGTTGCAACAGAGCGGAGTTCGCCCATCTATTTGCTGTTCTTGAAGAACGCTAGAGCCTTCTCAACATCCTTGCGGCACTTGGCTTCATCTGCTGCAGGAAGCGGCAATCGTGGAAGTCGAGTGGGGCCGCCGTAGCGTCCTACCAAGTCCATGGAGAGCTTGATCGCCTGAACAAACTCTTTCCTTGAATCCCAATTAAAGACATTGTGAACCGCCGCATAAATCGGCGCTGCCTCTGCGTATCGACCGCTCGTCACCAATTCATATAAATGCACCGACTCTTTAGGCAGTGAATTTGGAAATCCTGCAATCCAACCCTTGATACCACCGGTTGAAAGCTCTAAAAGAACGTCATCCGCGCCGACCAGCACATCCAAGCGCGGTGCCAATTCATGGATTTGCCAAACACGCTTTACATCTCCTGAAAACTCCTTCACTGCAATTACATTTTCGGCTTCGTCTGCAATTCGTCCTAGAAGTTGCGGTGTCAGATCGACTCTCGTATCGAACGGATTGTTGTAAGCGATGATAGGAATACCGACTTTGGAGACTTCACTAAAATGCGCTACAACTTCATCGTCGTTTGCCCTATAAGCATTTGGCGGCAGCAACATAACGGCAGCCGCGCCGAGGGTTGCTGCATGTTCAGTCCATCGGCGCGATTCGGCTGCACCATATGCGCCAACTCCGGGAATAACAGAGAACCCCTTTGGAGCGGCAGCAATAGCCACGGCTACCATCTGTCCACGTTCCTCCGGAGTTAAAACCTGGTACTCGCCAAGTGAGCCATTCGGAACGACGCCTTGAGTTCCGTTTTCGGCAAGCCACCTAACGTGATCGGCATATTTATCAAAGTCGATTTCCAGCGCAGTGCTAAATGGCGTTGCTGTCGCTGTAATTACACCGTGCCAGGGCTTCTTCTCGGTTGTATTCGTCGATGTCATGCGCTCACAATAAAGGGTCTTGCGCGAGTTCTCCAAGGGTTATTGGCGCGATTATCGGTCGACGCGCATTGCGGATGCGGTCGGCATCATCGGTGCCAAGATATCCTGCAATATTGCGTCCGCAAACTCGTCCTTGGCACATCCCCATTCCAACACGTGAGAATAGTTTGACATCACGAGAATTGCGCGCTCCCAGTTCGTCAACAGCAGCATCCACTTGGCCACAACTCACTTCTTCGCAACGACATATTAAGGTCGAAGGGGTTACCCAGTTTCGCCAACCATCAGGAACGACATACACATCTTTCAAAACTCGTGCGAACTTTTCGGCATGCAATCTTGCTGCATAAATATTCTTCGTTGAATCTCGGTACTGCTTTTCAGTGATTTTCCCTCGGAGCAGAGCGCAGGATAGTCCAGCGAGAGCACCCTCATGTAGCGAGAGCACCGAGCCTCCGACTCCGGTAACTTCACCAGCTGCATGTACCGACATCTCAGAGTTAGCCAGGGCCACTTGCCTTTCATCGACACTGACAACCACCGCACCGTCTACATCGACTTTCTGAGGAAGACCAAGTGCGCCAGCGAGCGAGGTATCCGGGGTGAAGCCCCAACCAATTGCCGCTGCATCACATTCAATCCGCTTCTCGCTTCCTACGAGTATTGTGAAATCAGGTCGTATTCGTGCGACTGTGACCGCGGTGAGGATCCCGGCATCGCTTGCATGGGCCTCAACAACTGCATACCCGAATTTCATCCGCACCGCATGGCGGTTCAATATCCATGCATAATGAAATCCCTCAAACAGCTTGCCCAAGTTGGAAAGCAAGACAGACAAATGCCTCACCCATCGCTTTGGCGAATGTGCTTCAAAGAGCCCCACAACTTCAACGCCTTGTTCGACCAATGAACTGGCGACAGGGAGAAGGAAAGGGCCAGTCCCAGCAATCACCATCTTCTTGCCGGCAACGACTCCGTGACCTTTGAGAAGAGACTGTGCGGCACCTGGCGTCATGACACCCGGAATGTTCCAACCAGGGAAAGGAAGCGCGCGATCGTAGGCACCGGTAGCAAGAATCAAATGCTGCGTTTCGAAAACTATCTCGGTTGGTAAGTCGCCCAAATTTCGTGGTGCAAGGGCATGCAATACAACACCTTTATCGTTGGCAGTCGCGCTCCAGATCTGAGCCTGCGATTTCACTGTGATCTTGTCGTGATTTAAGACCGCATCACGCAATTTAACAGCCTTGGCGAAATCGTAATGCAAAGAATAATTCAGGGAATCGCGTTCCTTTGGCATATGACGCCAATACTGCCCGCCAAGCCTGTTGCCGTTGTCGATTAATAGAACCTCACATTCGGAGTTCGCAGCATGCAACGCAGCGTTCATTCCGGCGGGGCCCGCACCCACGACGATTACTTCGCTGCGGATCATGGTCCTGCTCCACGTTGAGTCTGAATAGTCATTCCATTGCGTACTTCTGTGATACACGCCCGTTGATTGGAAACACCATCTACCACTACGAGGCAATCAAAACATGCACCGATTCCACAAAATATCCCGCGGAACGAACCATCAATTCTCGTAGTGCGATTGATTCTCTCTCCGCTGGAAATCATCGCCGCCGCAATGGATTGCCCGCTAATGGCGGTCAGAATCACTCCGTTCAGAGTGCAAGTGATTACCTTCTCACTCATGATTACCGAACCGTCCTGGAGAAAAGGCTGATGGATTCATAAATGTTTTCTGTCCGGTAATCATCTCCACGATCAACTGCGCGCTTGCAGGTGAGAGACCAATGCCCGCTCCTTCATGGCCCACGTTGTGCCACAAGCCTTTCACCGTTGCATCCTCGCCGATGACTGGAAGGTGATCGGGCGCAAATGGGCGAAAACCACTGTAGGCACGGAGCAATTGAACCGTAGCGAGTATTGGGAATAGTTCGATTGCTTGAGCGGCCAGTTGACGCAAAATTGCGACATTGAGATCCGAATTGAACCCGACTCTTTCGCGGCTTGCTCCAATCAAAATCGTTCCACTCCTAGTCCCCTCAACCACTGCGCTTGATTGAAGTTCTGCCGCGCCGCTCGCAACATTTGCTACGTAATCGGCGTCATAAACTTTGTGAAAAATCAGGTGCGGAGCAGGAACACTGACCAAAATGAATCCGCGGCGAGGTGCGATTGGTAGCGAACTACGAGCCATTTTTGCGATGTCTCCAGCCCACGTTCCGGTGGCATTGACTACCAGAGGCGTGGAAATATCTCCTTGATCCGTCTCGACCCCCGTGACCGATAGGTCACCTTCGATAGCCTGGGTTCTGATTTTCCTTACCGCGGTATCCCGATGGAATTCGCCCCCGCGAGAACGGAACACCCTCATTATTTTCGCCGCTGCCAACATCGGCTGGCATTGCGCATCCTGCGGATACCAAACACCACCAGGAATCTCTTTCGAGATATTGGGCTCCAATTCAAGCAATTCCGATGGCGACAAGGCCCGTGTATCAATGCCAACTTTGCTTTGCTCTTGCGCCAATTTCAGAAGGTGAAGGAGACCGTCTTCGCTTCGAGATACGACAACTCCACCTTTTGCTTCAAGTTCGAATCCGCCCGATTCATCAAGGTCTCCCACATCTAGCGCTAGTTCGAACCATCCGTCTCTCGATCGCATGGCGAGCTCCAGCTCAGCCCCGGGCTCTTTATCGGAGACGAGGATATTCCCCTC
The DNA here is from genome assembly GCA_025355665.1 of Actinomycetes bacterium. Taxonomy (GTDB): domain Bacteria; phylum Actinomycetota; class Actinomycetes; order Nanopelagicales; family Nanopelagicaceae; genus QYPT01. The sequence goes on along the minus strand of JANXZF010000092.1, from coordinate 22,016 downwards.
GCCGGAGCCGGTTGTGCCATTTGCGACGCTTCCACGATCAACAATGACGACCTTGAAACCCGCATTAGTTAGTGCAAGCGCCGTCGTAACACCAACTATTCCGGCGCCAACAATGACGGCGTCCGCGGTGCGTTTCATATGGGAACTTTAGGGGATCGCCTCCCTAAGAGAACTAGAACTCGGCGCTTTTTCGTCGAATTACTGCCTTGAACTTGAATCCATTCTTTTCAGCAATGGCCTTTATAGATTTGGGAATATCTCCAAGATCAAAATCGTAGTTAATTACGGCACCGTTGGTACCCACCATCGTGCCCTTGACATGTCGAAATAGCGTCTTGCCAGATTGGAATGAAGACTCACCGCTTGCACCGAATGAGAAACCTTTGCTCTTTTCAGTCGTCTTTTCGTAAAGAAAGACGGTCTTCTCGCCTTCATTGACCAAAACCGAGTCCTCGTACTTGATCTTCTTCTCACCCGATCCCATCTTGGCATCTAACAACTCGCAATCAACCGCAATATCCGACTTGCCACCCTTAACCGGTGACAGAGCCTTGGATTCGAGCATCGAAAAGATCTCTTGAACAATTGCATCTTTCATCATGGCTCCTATGCCTTAGGTACGACTGCAATGAGTTTGGAACGTTGACTTTCAGCACCCGAATACAGAGCCACAATACCTATGTATACGGTGACCTTGGGCTTGAGTTTAGGAAGCGTGCAAGTGAAGAGAGTCGCGCGGGTTCGGCAGAATGAGAGTAGGACTCCAGACTTCGTGTAGACGCCTGCGCGATAGTAGACGATCTGCTTGCCGCCGGTTGATTTGGGTGCATTCCAGGAGACTTTGACCGATTTTGAAAGTGCAACTACTTTCACTGACTGCGGCGCGGTCAGAGTGCTTGTCGACGCTGTAGTGCTCGGCTTTGGAGTCGGTGATGTGCTCGACGCGCTTCCGTTGAATATTTTGTATCTCGGCGCAGATGGGTAACTCGAACCAAGAGAAGAAACCGATCGCACTTGAATGTAAAAAGCGGTTCCTAATTTGAGCCCACTAATAAAACAAGAAGTTGCAGAAGCGGGATCGGCGGTGCAGTAGGAAACGTATGCACCCGCGGATATCTCAGACCCCGTAAAGGCTTCGGCTGTATACCAAGCGAATTGACCCGTGCCAAGAGCGGTCGAAGGCGTCCACTTAACCGTCACCCGCCCCGAACTATCACTTGTTGCGGTTACATTTGTTGGAGGCGAACCTGCATTGCCCGGCGATATAGGTTTCATCGCACTAGGTCCGCTTGCACCAGCGCTGTTACTGGCAATTACATCAACGTAGTAAGCCGTTCCTGATACTAACCCACCGATGATGCAACCCAACCCCGTTGTCGAACATGAAGCAAATACAGGTGAGTTAGTGGGCGGCGGAACCGTCCACACTCTCGCCGTGTAATTCAATGTCTCGCCGCCCGTTGAACTCGGTGCATCCCACGTGACAGCCACTTGCGTGGCACCTGCCATTGCTTCAACGTACTGAGGAGCGGATGAAACCGATGCTGCATTCGACGGAGTCAGTGCAAATGCAGTGAGCGAAATAGTCAAAATGAAAAATAATGTTCTTCGTTTCATCATTGCCCCTAACAGGAATTGAAAGCGAAAAAGTTATATTTGATGCTACAACTGGGCATTGCCAATGTCTCTAGCGAGGTTAGGGTCTAGCCCTGCTTTCAGGAGGATTTCCTACGCATGTTGTCTCTTGAATCACACCTTCTGCGTGCGTTAACGCGATATAAAATCAGTAGAGTAATGATGAAAGGACATAAAAATGAGAACTAAAAAGTTCATAAGTGTCGGTCTGTTAGCCGCCGGACTCGCATTGAGTTCAATGGGCGCAGTTAGCGCAGATTCGACTCCCCCGCCAAATGCCAAATCCCCAACCGCCTATGCTGCGCAACTTGCTGCATACAAATTGGCCCTGATCGAGTATCGAGTCACAATCGCAGTCAACGCGATCAATTACAGAATCGCGTTGGAGAAGTACCAAGCGGATTGGCAGGCCACTCTTACAAAATACGAAGCACCATATAAGACCGCACTCGCCCAATACCAGACTCTTCAAACTGCCTATCTCGCCAAACTGGCACCGATAGCAGCAATCCGCAAGAGTGCGCTAGACAAAGCCGACGCCGACTTCCTTGCAGCAATTGCCAAGGCCACCACAACAGCGCAGAAGAATCTTGCACTTAGCGCGCGCGCAACTGCGATGACTACGGCGAACTCTGCGTACAAAGCGGCTGCGGCTGCAATCGGTGCGGCCCCCGTGAAGCCGGTTAAGCCAGCAGAACTCACAAAGCCGGCCGCTCCAGTGAAACAAGCTTCACCGGTACAGCCAACGCCACCCGCAAAGACGGGCGCAAACAAGAAGTAAACCTTAGCCTGGCAGTCCTTCTGACACCTTAGAGGCTAAAAGGACTGCGAGGCTCTTGGGAATGCCATCCCCGTCCCATATATTCAACGGATGCGCTCCTTGCCTTGGACTCTGGCCTGGGCACGGTTGCGCAGATATCCGCTTCGTACGTCTTCCGTCGCAATCTCCGTCGCTCTCGCTTTGACTACTCTGCTCTCCCTGCAAGGGATTTCGTACTCCACGAGCAATTCACTGGTCTCCTATTCACTTGCACATTTGCCAGCAGGAGAGCGATCGCTGACGATTACATCCAGTCACATCACAAATTCGGTAGATCAGTTAACCGCAATCAATAGTTACTTGCCTAGCCATCTTTCAGGCCTAGCTACCGGCAGGCTCACTCGAGAATTCCTTTACAACGTGATACCAGATCCTCATGGAATTGGGTTCCATTTGGGTGGAATCGACAATCTTGCCAATTCCGTAACTTTGACTTCTGGGAGATTTCCCAAAAAGTGTAAACCTGAACTTTGCGAGGTAGTGCAAGTCGGCGGTGAGAAAAGTGCCATACCGGACCCCACTTCTCTCGGGTTGGTGATCGTAGGAACCGGGCATTTCACAGACAGTCAACTCTTCACGGGTGCCTTAGCCGTGACCGATGGCGCGCCAGTCCTTGCCGTGGACGGTGTGTCCCGTGGAGGATCTCTTAGCCACTTCTTAGATATTCAGGGAACTGACGCGTGGGTTGCCCAAATGGACTTGGCACATATCAGCAGGATAGGCGCGACCGCGTATATCAACTCGATCCTTGCATTTGAAAATCAACTTTCCATTGATCACTCGGAACTTAGCCTGACGTGGCCACAAGATGCTCTGGGAAAAGCTGGTGACCAAACTGGCAGCATCTCAGAAAAATTCATTCTTCTAGATTTCATTGTTGGCGCCCTAGTGGTGGCCTTCCTAATGCTTTTCTCCCTCCGATACCGACGTGACCACCTTCAATTTCGAGCGGGCCTTAGTCGGATTGGAACGCCAAAGAAAACGCTCGCCTTTGAACTTATCATTGAATACGCGACTCCGTTGCTCCTTGGTCTACTGCTCTCTTCGCTATTTTCCTTTTTCGTGCCGGCGGCCTTGTCGCTATTCAATTTCCACACAGATTTGACGCATATTTATCACGGTTGGACAAACGACATCCTTCTCGTCTCATCATGTCTATTTCTGGTGATCGGTTCAGTAATCGTCGGCGACAAGGCCTGGCGAAGACAATCCTGGATCCCCATATTTATCGGCCTGACTTTGATTGGCTACTACCTGATCCAAAGTGGCGCTCAAGAGAAACGCTTCTGGCTCGTACCATTTGGCTACACCCTGCTACCCGCTGTGCTGAGTTTTCTCCTCCTTCGTGCCTTAAGCGCGCTCTGGCGGAAAAAGAGCAGCCACACTTACGTTCTCTTTCGCGAGCATCTAGCGATGTGGCAAGGGGTTTCTGCAATCCTAACTCTCACAAGTATTTTGGCGGTTTTGGCACTTTCCTTTGATTCAGGAATCTCTCAAAAAGTCGTTCAGCAATCCCAGGACCAAGTTCCACTGGATGTTGCTATTGGAACTGGATCCACACTTGTCCGCCCTTTAGACGTTGGCGGCACAAAGGACTATGAAAAGTTGCTTAGTGGAACCACGGCGTATCCGATCCTCCGATCTGGCACAGGTGTCAGAAACCAAAACATCGTGTCCGACACTCTTTCACTTATCGGCGTGCCGCCTGATGCGATCCAATCGCTACATGATTCGTCGTTACGCAAACTCGCCCCATTAATCGCGCCGAAAACTTCGCCATCAGAAGTGGGGATTGACATTGGCGTCACAAACAAATTGGTAGTTTCGCTTTCGCAGATCCCTAAAGAGGTAGATCTCCTGGCTTGGTTCTTCACGCCAAATGGAACACATGTCAGCGCAAGAATGATGGGAATCGGCGAAGCACGAACCCTCATTTTCGCTCCACAAATACCCTCGCACAGCCTCTTGATAGCTTTTGAATTTCGCGAGTCTTCTGACTTTCTCTCACGACGGCTCCACGCCATATCTGAGGGTCGTTTCGCGATACCAATACTCAAGGGCACTGGAAGTATCGTCAGCGTCACCCTTGATGAAAAAAGCCAATATCTTTCAAACAATTTGTGGGGCAATAAGGATTTCCCTTACGCCTTCAACGGAGGAAGCCTCTACGTCCAACCTAGTATTGCCATCGGGATTCCGGACGTGATTGTTGATCCTGCGACCGCGTTGTTGGCGAGTAACCGCTTGTTAACGCTGACGGGCGCCGGTCAAAGTTTTTTCCAAGTTAGAATCGCCGCGGTAACACCTTCGTTTCCTTCAGCGGGCGATCGGTTTGTAATTATGAATTTGCGACAATTGCAAGAAGAATTCGCGCGCGTCGATCTTGGAATTATTGACCCCATCGAACTTTGGATTACCACGCCCAACTCTGACACATTTCTGAAAAATCTAAACGCATCACGTATGCAAGGCTTGGAAGTTCAGAGCAAGTCGAACCTCGAAAGAGAACTCAGGTCCGATCCAACCAACGTCGGGCTCAATGGGTCGTACAGGCTCTCTCTACTCTTCTCGTTGCTCTTGGCGATCTTCATGTACGCGACTGCGCTGCCATTGCTATATAGCGAGGGAGCGGGCATCCTCTTTCAATTGGAAGCCTCCGGGGTCGGGCCCCGACGACTTCGTCGTTCATTACAGTCGTCCTTGCGATTTACCGTCTCAATCGGCGTCCTTCTCGGGAGCGCCATTGGCTTGCTAATTGGGCGTTACTTCATCTCAGCGTCGACGCCTTTCGCACTTATTGCGATCACCCTTGTATTGACGATGCTCCTGAGTGAGATCGGTGGATTGATCTTCACGCGACGATTCTTTAGTGAAGACACAATGGTTGGAGGCTCGTGATGGATATCCGCATCGAAGACCTCTTCTATATCTATGAGAGCAACAATGTGAGCGTTGTTGCACTTCGGGGACTCCATCTCAATGTTGCATCCGGTGAGTGTCTGGTAATAAACGGACCCAACGGATCGGGCAAATCAACTTTGGTTAAGTTGTTGACGGGGTTCTTTACGCCCACGGCCGGAAGAATCTTGATTGGCGACCAAGACATCGCCGAACTCGATCCCCTGCGACTGCGCCGAGAATTTGTCGCGAGTATCGATCAGCGAGGCAACTTGCTCTATGACTTAACGATTCTTCAAAACGTCGCCCTTGGCTTCGCGCTACTTGGACACGCGCGAGTGTCGGCAACAGAGAAAGCGAGGCAACTCCTCGAAAATCATGGACTATCTCACCTGTGCGACCGATACCCTGACCAGCTTTCGGCCGGCGAACGTCAGTTCTCCTCTCTATTAGCGACGATGGCCACTAATCCAAAGGTGTTGATTGCCGACGAACCAAGTGGAGAACTCGACAATGAATCGGCCGAGATTATGTATCGGCTCCTGAAAACCCTCGCCACCGAGGCGAGCGTCATTCTGGTGACACACGATGCTCGCGCTGAGTCCTACGCCGACCGAGTCGTTCGAATACGTGAGGGGCGCATAAGCGAAGAGTGGCGACCGGGTGAAGATGAAGTAAGCGTTATCGATCCTTTTGGTTGGATGAGAATCAAGGAAGGTACACGCTTATCCAGCAGAGGCAGAGGCAGAGGCAGTGGCAGAGGCAGAACAAAAAATGTCAGACCGCGCGACATTATGGTTCGAGGAGTTGATCTTTCACTCGCCTATGGGGGCAAGCAAATTTTCTCCGAAATCAATATCGACGCGGGTAGCGGAGAACTCATCGCATTCTCCTCCACATCGGGGTCAGGCAAATCTTCTCTACTTCGAATTTTGGCAGGAATTCAAAATCCCTCCGGTGGCGAAGTGTTTATCAACGGACGCAGTCTCAAAGACTTATCACGAGAAGACAGAGCTAATCGACGGAGCGACTCGATCGGGTTCTTGAGCCAAGGTGGGAGCAAAGTTTCAAGCATCTCCTTGGCCGATCACTTTGCCGGTATCGAAACTGCCTTGGGAGACTCTTTCAAGTCGCGATTGAATCGTGCCCTCTCTACTTTCTCGGGAGGAGAAAGAGCGCGCATCGAATTACTCCGAGTGTTGGCGGACTCGAAGCCCATTTACATTTTGGATGAACCAACTTCGCAAATGGATGAACATCGAAGCGCCAAGGCTGTCAGTATTATTTTGGAGCGAGTGAAGACAGGCGCACTAGTAATCGTGAGTACTCGTGAGCAAGCTCTCTTAGACTGCGCAGATCACGTCGTCACACTCACCTGAAATTATTTAGTGGCTTCGGTCCGTCGGGATAACTTGGACACCCTTAGAATCTGCCAACACAACGACTGATTCTTCTTTGCAGTCTTCAAGCAATTCCAACACTTCTCGTTTGGGCCAATCGGCAACTGGTTCATCGGTGCGTAGCCATGATTGAACTCGACCGCCTGTGAGACGCGAGATCGAGTGAACAAGCTCAGCATCTTTCTGGCCGATTAGAAGGACATACTTCGGACCGCGATTGCTTGTAGAGATCAATCCTCTTTCAGACCTGTAGACGAACCAGTGATAGGTGGCTATCGCAGCCGTGGCCATAAGGATGGACAGAGCAAAGCGAATACGACGCAATGTCTCAATTCCGAAATTACCTTTGAAAATATCATCGAAAAGGAAGAAGACTCCAACGAGGAGAGTCACGACGGCGACGATTCCCCCGAGTCCAAAGAGTATGAACAGGTAGACGCGCCTCGTCGGCGAGAGGTGCTCTTCGCTCGGAAAAACTTTGACGGCCCTTTGAATTCTGCGCCAATAGATCCCCCACACAGGACCTCCTACAATGAGAAGAGTTGCGGCTGCCAGAAGTGCATTCTTTGCACCGCTGCCTGCAATTACGGCAGAACTCGTCCAAGCCTCAAGAAGTGCCACCAGGATCATCGCAACACCGCCGGCTGCGGCGAGCAAGCCGACACCCGACATCAAATACTCATAAATTCTCTGGACTTCAGTTCGAGCTGCCTTGCCGGTTTCCACGCGACCTGCTTCAAGAACCGCATGGTGATACCACCATGTCAGGGTTCCCACGACAATCAGCCCAGCGGCTACCGGAACATTCTGAAAATGGATCGCCGCCGTTGCTGGGCCACTATCTCCGATCAACCAAACGAGAGTGCTGTATAGAACAGTGCTGGCAGAAACCACCGCCATCACGATCCCACCGCCAACGCCAACAAGCAGGACATAACCGATCCACAGCGGATCTCGTGTTGATTTGGAGTAATTCCTTATCCAGTACAGATACCAAACTGGTGCGCCGACTATCAATGTCGCAGCGCCCTTAAGTATCAAATTACCTTGCGAAGGAAATAAAGTGTCTCCACCGAAATGCCAGGCACGTTGCATTGCCGCAGAAATCAATTGGTCAAATCCCACGACAACCGTTCCGAGTGCAATGAGGGATCCCAAGAGGTGATGCGCCCGCGAACTTCCTGCCGGGGAAACACGAAGATGTATCCACCAGTGGCTCCCCCACACGGCACCCCAGACGATCAGGCGGGCCAACGCCGACCCTCGATAGTCGTTCGTGCGCACTGCCCAAGCGACCATTTCGTGGAGAGCGAACATGCCGATCACCAACGAAGTAAGGCAGGTCAGCGTGGTGTAGAGGCCCCACGCAAATGACTTAGCTTCAGATTGATCTTCCGCAAACTTTCGACGGGTCCAAAGTGCAAGGACTATGTATAGAGGAATACCCACCACCGCAAAGGAAAGGTTTCTTGCCAAATCAGTCTGATTTCCTACGACAAGGGAGGACGTATCCAGAGCTCGACCAAGCAATCCAGAGAGTCCAAGCGCACCGACAATGAGCAGAGCGTAAAGGAGCAGGTACTGGAAGAAACGCCTCACGGTATGCCCCTGAATTGGATTGCGTCCTTCTGATGAGCGAAGTCTGCGAATTCCAAAAACGATTGCGACGATCGCGAGCACGGGGATAATTAGTCCAGAAATAGCGCCGATCACTTTGCCACCAATCCGCAGTTGTAAAGAGGCCAAGGAATTCCGGTTAACAACCAGTTTCCGTTTGAATCTGCGAGTCTAAAAGTGTGATCTTCCGAAGAAGAGTCACCAAAGGGTCCGTTTAGAGGAAATTCGACTCTGACCCGAACTTCGGCAATGTTTCCATTTGTACTCGAGCTGATTAACACGACCCGAGCATTGTCAATAATGTAGGCGCGATCAACATCTATCACGGTGCATTCGCTCTCGGGCGAGATCATCTTTGCGGCCTCCGCGTTCTTCCCCGCGAGAAACGCCTTCAAGTAGTTTTGAACCGCCCATGCAGGCTTGGACTTATCAATAACCAGCGTGGATCGAGTGGATGAAACGACCGCCGCGACTGCGACGAGAACAATTATGAGGCCGACTGCCAAGGCCAGAACTCGATTCGGACTCTTGTTCACGCTTCCACTGTATAGCCATCACTGGCTAAGTACAGTGAATTCTTCGGGTCATCTCCCCTTTAGTTACACTACGCACGTGGAACTTCAAAAAGTCATTCTTTACTACGCCTTCACGCCCATTTCAGATCCTGACGCTCTCCGCCTCTGGCAGAAGACGTTGTGTGAAAGCCTGGGGCTTAAGGGACGTATCTTGATTTCGCCTCACGGCATTAATGGAACTCTCGGCGGAGAAATGACTGCCTTGAAAAAATATATCCGTGCCACCAAGGAATACCCGGGTTTCAAGAAAATTGATTTCAAATGGTCAGACGGACGAGGAGACGAATTCCCCCGACTGAAAATTCGCGTTCGAGATGAACTCGTGGCCTTTGGCAATCCTCAGGAACTTATCGTTGATGAGGGTGGAGTGGTAGGAGGAGGTGTCCATCTCAGGTCGGAGCAGGTCGAGAAACTTGTGGAAGAACGCGGCGAAGAAGTCGTCTTCTTCGATGGTCGAAATGCCTTCGAAGCCAAAATCGGCAAATTCCGCGGTGCCGTGGTCCCAGATGTCACCACAACGCGAGACTTCATCAAAGAAATCGAGAGCGGTAAATATGATTCTTTAAAAGAGCGGCCGATAGTCACATATTGCACCGGAGGCATTCGGTGCGAAATTCTCTCCGTCGTAATGAAGAACCGGGGTTTCAAAGAGGTCTACCAGATTCAAGGGGGCATCGTCCGCTACGGAAAGAAATACGGTGACGGCGGCTTATGGGATGGCTCTCTTTACACCTTTGATTCTCGAATGGCATTGGATTTCTCGCAGAATGCGAAGGTCATTGGGCAATGTGAGAGATGTTCGCGACCCACCAATCAGTTTTACAATTGCGCAAATGTGGCTTGCCACGAATTGATTTTGTTGTGCGAGAGCTGCGCGCAGCAAAACCTCAGCAAAAACTGCACGCATGATCGCTCACGTGCGCATGATTCCGAAATGATTGGCTAGCTCCGGCTCAAGGTACTGGAGTAACTAAGTCCTTTGCGTAGATTGAATCCCAGACAATCGGAGTGAACGAAAATCCATTAATCCAATCGGGTTGCGCCTTTAGGAATTCTTGAATTGCAACCCACTCTTTGTAGACAAACTTGGCGTAGGCCTGCTGCTTAGTGGTGAAGCAAGTCATGTGATTAAGGTCGTAAGTAAAGACCGTGACCTCGAAGTCAACGATCTTCTTTTGGAGAAGCCAATAATCATTGAGATGAGCAGAGGAGAAGAACCACGACCATTTGCCATTCACTGGCGCGTATTGAACAGCAAAATCCTTTTCCTGAGACTCGTAGGCAAAAACTTGAGTTTTAACCTTCGAACAATTGGCAGAAACCGACGCTGCTTGGGCAGACCCCGGCATGAAAACAAGCGAACCGACCAATAAAGTCAGAGAAATACCGACCACGGAAAGACGCTTCATGTGAGAGCCTCCTTTCCTACACTTTAATCACTTCGGACTCCTTTTCCTATACATAATCGCTGACGAGATCATCCTCTTCACGCTCAAATCGGAAATTCCGACGCCGAGTCAGCCGTAAAATGACGTCAGGAACTTGTTAGGAAATGGGCAAAATAGAGGCGAAACCAGAAGGGAAGACCTACGGTTAAAGCCATCATGGATCTGAGGGAAATTCTCGACTTTAGGTGGACGGACAATCGAAGTGGTCGAGCCACAATCCTGAGGGCGGTCGTAGTACTCGTACTCGTCATTCCGCTGGTCAATTTGATTCTGACAAGATTTCGCCAGAGCTTTAATTTAACGACGGACACTCTGGTCCTGCTCATCATTACCCTCCTGGTTGCGATCAAGAGTCCCATCTGGCTTACAACTGTGTGCGCCATCGAGAATTTCTTTTTCCTTAATTACCTATTCACTCCCCCTTTTCACACTCTTCTGATTAGTAACAAGAACGATCTCTTAGCGCTGCTAATTTTCCTCGTTATCAGCATCACCGCATCATTGATCCTGCGAAAACTCGGGCTGCGAACGACAAAATTGAAGCAACTCTCCAAAGAGGGACTCTTTCTCTCAAGTCTTGCCGAAAGCATCATCAGAGGGCACAACTCAATTGATGAGATCCTGAGCAATTCAAAGGGCACTTTCGGATTATCGGAGCTTGCAGTGGTAAGGAACTTCCCCGCATCAGATGCGAACCACCACGTTCACGTCATTTACGGATCAATCTCTAAGATCGCCGGAGAAACCGAGACTTCCAAGATCGACCTCAATGCCGAATATTCACTCCTGGCCTATCCCGTCATTGCCGATCCTGAATTACGAAGTCTTGTCACCACCTTCGGTTCGCAAATCTTGATTTTGCTCGAACGTCAGCTACTCGAAGATAATGAAAGAGAACTCTCTGATATCCGCCAAGCAGATCAAATGCGAGTCGCATTACTTAATGCAGTCAGCCACGACCTAAGAGGTCCACTTGCCTCATCAAAAGCCGCGATTTCAAGCTTGCTGAATAATCAAGTCGTCTGGACACATGAAGACCAAGAAGAATTACTCAAATCGGCAAACCACTCCTTAGACCAACTCAACCATCTGATCGAAAATCTTCTGGATATGAGCCGTCTGGAAGCAGGCACTATCTTTCTCAACTGGCGAAACGTCGGCGTGGAAGATGTAGTGTCTGGGGCTATAAAGTCCCTGAAATCACCGTCTAATTCGATCGACATCAACATTGACTCGGCACTCCCCCCGATAAAGGGTGACCCAATTCTTCTTGAACGTGTCATCGGAAACCTATTAGAAAATGCTCTTCGCTTTAGTCCAAAGGACAAGACCGTAACAATTGCCGCTGCCCAAGTGGATAGCAGGATAGAAATACGGATCATCGACCACGGCCCAGGATTGTCGAAGAAGGACACATCCAAGCTCTTCACTCCATTTCAACGCTTTGGAGACCGCGACAACTCGACAGGTGTCGGGCTCGGCCTGGCGATCGTAAAGGGATTCACGGAGTTAATGAACGGCCAGGTGTCGATGGAAGCAACTTTCCAAGGTGGTTTAACGATGGTTCTCGCCTTCCCCATTAGTGGTGAGAAATGATCGACAACCAGAAGAAGTGCATCTTGATCGTGGACGACCACCTCGAGATTGTGCGCACGCTTGTAATGAATTTCAAAGCCCGTGGATATCGCACCTTATCGGCCGGGGACGCGCAAACCGCATCGGCAATTGTTGCCGAATCAAACCCTGATGCAATGATCTTGGACCTTGGCCTGCCGGATATGGATGGCGCTGACTTAATCGTCAACATCAGATCTTGGAGCAACCTTCCAATATTGGTACTTTCCGGACGGACAGAACTTGATCGAAAACTTAGTGCACTCAAGTCCGGAGCGGATGATTACATTTCAAAACCATTTGAAATCGATGAGGTTATCGCCCGCGTCGAAGCGGTGCTTCGACGTTCTAAAGACTTAACGACTAGGCCAATTTTTCATCTCGGAAGGTGGAAGATTGATTTGTCGAAGCACCAAATAGGTGACAAGGAGGGCGTCCAGGACGATCTGCATCTGACTCCTCTTGAATGGAAATTACTTGAGTATCTTCTTTCAAAATCGGGCACTTTGGTGTCGCAAAAGGAACTACTTCAGGCCGTTTGGGGTAGTTCATACGAGAATGAATCCAACTACCTCCGCCTTTTCATCAGTCAATTACGCAGGAAACTAGAACCCAATCCCCAGCTCCCCAGTTACATCATCACAGAGCCAGGAATCGGATACCGCTTGGCCGATGTCTCGAATTCTGAAATGAAAGAAGAGGAAAACAATGCCTAAATCATGGACTGATTCAGCCCCGGCCCCCGAGATCCTCAAGGAACAAGCGCACTTGAAGGATCCACTGACCTATAAGTTGAAGAAGGCTCTGCTCGGCAAGCCGCTAAACAGACATCTACTTTCTCACCAGAGGCTCAGCAAAGTATTCGCACTCGGCGTCCTGTCTTCTGACTGCATTTCCTCATCAGCGTACGGAACGGAGAACATCCTTTATTACCTTCTCCCAGCATTTGGTATGGCCGGTTTCTCAATCCTCATGCCAATGACGTTCATCGTCCTTGCGATCCTTGTCATCGTAACTCTTTCGTATCGCGAAGTCGTAATGGTTTACACGAAAACAGGCGGTTCCTACGTTGTGGCTCGAGAAAATTTCGGCCCTGTTGTCGCACAGATTGCTGCTGTCGCCCTCATGCTCGATTACATCGTTACAGTCGCTGTTCAAACGGCTGCGGGTACCTCGGCCCTCACTTCAGCATTTTCATCTCTTGCGCCCTACACATTGGAAATAACGTTGGGCGTCATCGCACTACTTCTCTTTGGCAATCTCAAAGGCGTTAAAGAGGCCGGTCGTGCGTTCGCTGCCCCGACTTACCTTTTCGTGACTTCCGTGGTGTTCGTTCTCATCGTCGGAATATGGAAGCAAATTCACGGAACATTAGCCCACGTGGTCACCGGAGCCGGAAGCATGCCAATGGGACATTCTCAGCAACTCCTTACTGCGGCGGCAATATTTGTCCTCTTACGCGCATTCGCCAATGGTGGTTCGTCGCTCACGGGGCTTGAAGCGATATCAAACGGTGTCTCATTGTTTAAGGCCCCAGAGGGTAGAAATGCGCGGCGCACCACCGTAATCATGAGCACGATTTTGGGGTCCTTAGTATTGGGTGTTTCTTGGCTCGCAAAGGAAACTCACGCGTGGCCTTATGCAACTGGAACCCCGACTGTTATTTCACAGATTGCTGACGTTGTTTTCGGACGAGGCGTAGTTGGCCACATCCTCTACCTTTTCGTTCAATTCTCAACAATGCTTATCCTCTACACGGGGGCGAACACCCCCTTCAGCGGATTTCCATTCCTTGCAAACTTCATCGCAGAAGACGGCTTCCTCCCTCGCCAATTGACTAAGCGCGGACACCGTCTGGTTTTCTCCAACGGAATTATCCTTCTAGCCATTGCATCATCTACATTGATTTTGGTAGTCGGTTCAAATGTCGCCAAACTGATCGCCTTCTACGCCATCGGTGTATTTACTGGCTTTGCGATGGCGGGCTTTGGAATGGCTAAACGTGCAATAACTATGAAGGAAGCGCACTGGCGTAAACGATTCGCCATCAATATAACATCAGGAACCATCTCACTTTTGATTGTGATTATTTTCGGAGTCGTCAAGTTTACTGAAGGGGCTTGGCTGATTGTCCTAATCTTTCCCGTGGCTACGATGGCTTTAATCCGGCTCAATCGTCAATATCGCACAGAGCAGATGGCACTGAAAATCGACGAAGAAAAGTCGCGTGCAACATCCATCGCTCGCCATGACGTTGCTGTTCTTGTCGATGCCGTTGATGTCGCAACTGTTGGCGCGATCAGATACGCACGGAGCCTTAATCCGCACACGTTGACTGCCGTTCATTTCGTCATAGACGACAGGCACGCACAGACCATCGCAACCGACTGGGCCAAAAACAAAGCACTCTCCGATGTGCCGCTTGAGTTAATTGACTGCCCCGACCGTCGACTGCCAAATGCAGCAGTAGATTTTGCGATCCGAGGAACGACTAATCTCGATGTCGAATTAACTTTGCTCTTTCCTCGCCGCTCATACTCGTTCTTCTTGGGAAGAATCCTTCATGACCGAACGGCGGAATCGATCGCATCGCCGATTTCCCAATTACCACGAGTGGTTGCGACCATCGTGCCCTTTGATGTTGAGAAGATCATCGCCGGTAAACCACTCACCAGAGCAACAACGATGCCCGCTCCAATTGCTGCAAAAGTTCCCCAGGCGGTTGCAAAGCTCGCGACTCCAGACATCGCGCTCTCACTCCCGGGGCCAGTCAGTCACTATGCAGAGGAACTTCTCCCTATCGGTAATGCGACGTGGCGCCAACGCGCCCACGTTCGAGGTCGCGTGACCTCAATATTGACCGCGCCAACAGGGTCTGCACCAGGGCTAGATATCGAGATTTGGGACGAAACCGGCGGAATCACACTTCACTTCCTCGGTCGTCGCGGTATCGCAGGCTTGAATGTTGGAACGACCGTGTGTGCGGAAGGAATGGTTGGAGAGTCCGGAGGGCACTTAACAATCATGAACCCGTCGTACGAGATCGTCGTTTGAACTTTCGACAGAATCAGGCAGGTGCTTTTACTACTTTGAAGTTGCTTCGCATACGCGTTCTGAATCCAAGCCATTCGTAAAGTCTTATCGCGTTCTCATTGGACTCTGAAACGTGTAGAAAGGGAACCTCGCCGTCGGCACGTATCCCCGCTGCAACCGCATTCACGAGCCTGGCGCCAAGGCCTCGGCCTTGATAATTCTGGTCTGTGCAAACCGCACTGATCTCTATCCAACCAGGGGGATGTATTCGGCGTCCCGCCATTGCTACGAGGTTTCCATCAATTCGAAATCCTAAATACCCGCCGAGTTCGACGGTGCGGGACATGAACGGCCCTGGTTCAGTGCGCGAAATGAGATCGAGCATTTCAGGCACGTCGCTTAGACCCAACTCCACCGCATCGGATTCTGCCTTGCCCAAAACTTTGTCGCCGATCATCTGCTTGCCCGTACCCCCACCCATCAATTCCCAACCATCGGGGACATTGACCTCTTTGCCGGTGAGAACGATGGTGCCCCCAGCACCGATGAGATGGGCCATATCGCGCCAACATTGCGGATCATCGTGATTTGCAATCGCACCAAATGGAGACACATCTGAAGCGAATTTGCGAGCAAGACCAAATACTTCTGCGAATGAATCTTGTGGTCCTTTTAACGCAGCCCAAACTGCGTTGTCCAAGATGTGTGAATCCTCCGAAGTATCCAGAACCATTCTCTAGGAAATCAACATGTTCAACATTATCAGTGTGGCAAATTCACAGCTGCGGCTAATGCGGCTTGGAAGATTGTTTTCGCATCTAGCAAAGCAGCCTTATAGGCAGTTTGGATCACGACGACGAAATCTCTGAAGGCCTTTCTGGCAGCACCTTGCGCCTTTTTATCGGTGCCCGCTGACGCAAGTGCCTGATCGCGAATTGCCTGCGCATCTGCCAGCGCGCGAGTAAACCCGTCTTGCGCATTTGTTTTTGCATTTGAATACGCCAACTTCGCCGCGGCAATGGCATCCTTCTGCGCCTGAGTTAGGACTTGTTTAACTGGTTTGGACTTAGCGGAAACTTGTGGTGTTGCTGCTGGCGAAGCAGTTGGCGATGGAGTATCCACGGCGAAAACGGTCGCTGTCGAGGAAATGGCGAGCGCGCCAGATAGCAACGCCACTCGGAATATCCGTCCCACGAGTCTCTCCTTCGCCTAGCCTGGATTCCAGTATCCCACTCTTTGCGAAAAAGACCCAATACCCCATGGAAAACGCGCTCCCCCCAAATTCTCAGAAAACTGACATAAAAATCGCGAGAGAGCCTTACATGCGTCTAATAATCTCCAATGGTGAACTCGGATCGCGCGCGGAAGGCCCTAGCTGTTGTTGCCGTCCTCATTTCACAATGGCTATTCATAAGTCCCTCTCCCACATCGGCCACTACTCCCGGCACCCTCTTGCATTTGCGCGTGGCAAGTCCCGAGACCGATTACCCAATCCGTGACGTCTGGGTTTGGACACCGCCTCTCGGAAAATTGAATCGTGCCGCTCTGCCCGTGGTTTACATGCTCCATGGTTGGCCGGGTTCCCCGGCGTCAATGATTTCTGGAATGGTCAAGCCTCTAACGGCCGCCTTTGCTGCGGGTGCCAAGCCATTCATCGCAGTTTTCCCAGATGGAAATGCTAAGACGCATCCAGATTCTGAATGGGCAGACTCATATGACAAAAAGGCGATGATAGAAACGTGGCTTACGAAGCGAGTTATTCCTGCAGTCGAATCTGACCGATTACGTTCGAAGAATGAGCGCGCAATCGTCGGGTTCTCGATGGGGGGCTACGGTGCCGCAATCGTAGGCTTGCACCACCCAGAACTCTTCACACAAATTGCGACATTGGCCGGATATTTCATTACGGATGATTTAACAAATGCTTTCGGCACGGGTGAATCCCCGCACGCCCCATCAACATATCTAAAGCGAGCCAACAATTTCACCTGGTTTCTTGCTGAGGGCAGAGACGACTACACCGTGCCGATTAGAGGACAGGCGATCAGTTGGGCCAAGAAACTTAAGACTGTGAAGGCGTCGTATGTGCTCCAAAATCCGAGTGGAGGACACTCCTTTACTTTTGTCTCCGGTGAAGTTCCAATGATGACTAAATGGCTCGTCTGGCCCAAGCCTCCGATAATTCCGTCACCTGCACCTGTGCAAAGTCCCGCGCCCATCCCAACGCCCACGGCGAGTACGACGCCACTTCCCACACCAGTACCAACAGGTTCTCCTACGTTGCAGTAACGTCTAAGCAAGAATGAATTTGATGCCGACAAGGAGTAAGAGAACCCCGAATCCGCGAGACACCCACGTGTTCCCGATAGTCAATCCGAGATGGGCACCAATATAAGCCATAAAAAAAATTCCGATAGCAAGCGCTGATGCAACTTTGAAATCCACATCTCCCGCTTTGGAGTATTTCCAAACCGCCATGATTCCAACGGGCAATAACATCGCTGCAAGCGAGGTTCCCACGGCTTTCGAGGGTGCGAACTTTAAGAAAGCTATGAGCATGGGAACTATTACGATGCCCCCACCTATGCCAAATAGACCAGCCAGAATTCCTGCGATGGATCCGATAAGCAGCCCGACGACCAGCGAAAGTGCCAGAGACAATTCCAACTCCAAATTCTTGAGAGAGCCCACATATAGTATCGGGCGGCACTAAAAGACGTCTGCGCCTTGCCTCTACTTGGCCTTCTTAACCGGCTGGCGAACTAGCGTCCGCAGTTTGACAGGTGCCACCTTGCGTGGATCGCTCAAATAAATCTCGTGGTGTTTGCCATTGAAAATCAGGCCATTGGCGGGCATGAACTCGTTGTGCATCGTGATCAACATCGGCCCTTCTTTGTCGTATGGCCCGATGTGAAGGATCTGAACGGACTTTCCTTCCTTCAATGTCTCCTGCCTGAGTTCGGCTAACTTCGAGTTCTCCTTCTTCTGGCTTACTGCCTTCACCGCAGCTTTGACCATCGGCTTCGTTATCCAATCGGGAACCATGATCATCGCGGTCCACTTCCACACACCTTTGTTTCCTTTGGCGAAGGCAGCCATGTCATCCGCCCACCAGAGAGCCTCAAGCGGAGGAACTACATAGTCCTGTCCCATTTCATTTTGCTCATGAACTTCAACGTGTACGAAACTGAGTAAAGGGCCCCGATTGCATTCATGTAATCGACTGAAGTATTTGGATCGCCTTCTCCATCGACCATTAGATATTTCAATGGCGGAACCGAAATTACGGTGAATTCCCTCGACGATGGCTTGAACAAGTAGTCCAAATCCTTTTTAAAATCGACTTTCTCCATGGAGGGACCCCTTTCTAGGGTGCGTATCTCCGCGTCAAAAATCCTACTTACTAAGAAGGCTGACTCAACAGGAAAAAGAGTGTGATCTAGTAGCCTTAAGTAATTCCCATCAAGGAGGCAAGAAATTGGCGGCGCTCTGGCGAAGGCTCATTGATCCCTTTGTCAAAAGACGAGCCTGGCTCCAGCATGTTCTGGTCACCGCAGTCGCTGCATCTATTGCGTGGATTGTCGGTAACCACTTTGTAACCAATGGAGGGCTCGTAGCTGCAATAGCGGCAACACTCACCGTGCGCATCTCCTTAAATAAATCCATCCGCGAGGGTTTTGGGCAACTTCTCGGAACGACTATTGGTGTCGGAATGGCACTACTGGCCATACATTTCTTTGGCTTCGGCGTATCGATCGTCTTTCTCATGGTCGTGCTCTCGCTCGTAACCTCGCGCGCTTTGCACCTTCGAGAAGTTGCAGCTATCAATGTGATTATCACCGCCCTGATCGTGATTGGTCCGGGTCTGGCTGAGTCAACCGCTATTCATCGCACGCTCTCGACTCTCATCGGAACATCCATCGCGATTGTTCTTTCCTACTTCGCCAATCCGAAAACCCCAGCGGGTCGCACGATTGATCGAATCACTGAATTAGCCTGTCAATCCGCTGATTTGCTTGGCGAAATGGCGGAATCCGTGGCTATCGGATACACGCACGAGATCGCCTCACGGTTGCTTCCTAGGGCTCGACTCTTGGTAGATGAAATACCTAAAGTCCGGGCGCAAGCATTGGAGGCTCGCTCGTACGCGCAATGGTTTCCCATGGCACGAAAAGATGAAGCTGAAGATCTTTATGAACGCGGAATAGCCTTGGAGCATACCGTCGTCCAAGTTCGGACGATTTCGCGAACACTCTTTGATATGTCACTTGATGGAGATCTGCCCACCAATCTTACGGAGAAGATTGCTTACGCGCTCTCATGTGCGAGCCTTGCAATTAATCTTGAAAGTAAATCCCTCATGGGAAATCACAAACGCTTGCCAGGTGTTTCGATCACCAGCGATCTTCGAATTGCCCTTGCATCCCTAGCTGAAGAGTTCATTGAAAGTGGGCGGAAGATCAAAGTCGGACAATTCATTAGAGGCCTTTCATTGGTCACCAATTTTGAAAGAATTGCAGATTCTATTGATCTTGATTCGCCAGCAATCACGGAGATTCTGCCGGAGGAGGCTCTTGGCATTCAGCTCTTAGAAGTTTCGCCACTCGAACAGGGCAGGAGACTCGGAAACAAATTTGTTGCAATCGTGCCTAAAAATGTGCGAAAGCGCTTCAAACGGAAGTAAGAAAGTTTGGGAACATAGCGCGCATTTCTTCTTCAGTATTTCCGGGAGTAACTACCCACTGTTTGAATTCACCAGCATTGAAAGTAATTATGTAGCATGGGCGTTTTCTGTATACGGCCACAAAATTCTTCCCGCGAAGATAGCGCCAAGTCCCTAGCGCCATTACCCAGGGCAATCCGGTGCCAGGTGCCCGAACACCTCGGATTACCTTTCTAGTCCAGGTTTTGTTCACCTTACGCACTGAAATAATCTCGCTGAATTTTGCCTGAGGCGATGCGTGGAGTCCGAAGAACTTCTCTTTGGGAGTGAGCGCCAAAATAACGTAACTGCCGAACCGTTCAAAGTGCGCCATGGACTCGTCCTCCCTTGGCTAATTTACACAGGGAATTTTGCCTCCCTGCACGGGCACGCCGCTGGCACTCTGAGCGTAATTAACCACAGTCGACGTTGGAGAAGGCGTAGCGGTCGTATTTGGTGTTGCAGCCACCGAAGGAGTTGGGTTGATTTTCGATGGATAAAAGAGTGCATGAACAAATTCTTTGATCTTCACGGGGTCGATTAAATTGACGCTCTGGCCATTTCTGCTTGCAAACCCTTCGATGGGAAGTGTGTAGAAGGTGATGTGCCCGCCTGTGAGACTTTTTGCCTGAGGTAGGAAGCCCAGAACATTCCATTGGCTATCAATAACTACGTCTTTTTTGGCGACATTCAAAAGCGATTGGATCTTACCGACGTCGCCAAAAATTCCTTCGCTTCGAAGTTTCGTGATCACGCCCGTAATGAAAGCTTGCTGGCGATGAGTCCTATCAAGATCGCCCTCGGGCAAACCATGACGTTGCCTTACGAATTTGAGTGCATCTGCGCCGGTGATCGTCTGCAATCCTGCTGGAAAAACTGCTCCCGAATATTGCGAATCATTTACCGCGTTTTTCAAGCAAACCTGGACTCCGCCCAGGGCAGTTGCTAAATCGTAGAAACCGACGAGATTGACTTCGGCGAAATGATCGATCGGAACGCCAAGCAAGTTGTGAATCGCTTGGATCGTCGCTGCGCGGCCGACTTCCCGACTTTGAAATTCTCGTTGTGGGTTTGGGATCCCTTGCTTAACAAGGGCAGTCTCAGCAAAGTATTTCGCATAGCCGTACGCCTCTTTGATTTTCTTCATCCCTTGTCCTGGGACATCCACGTAATCGTCGCGAGGAATGGAAATGGCAACCGCTTTGCCGCCGTTAGCGGGGATGTGAATCACAATCATCGTGTTGGTGTTGTAGCCGCCAACTTCGCTAGTGCTTCCGACATGAAGAAGATCCAATAATTTTCGAGGAAGATCTGTGCCGTCATTTGCCCGCCGACTATCCAGGCCCAACAACAAGATGTTTGTATCCCCGTTGAGGGATTGAGGAGAACCATTAAGTGCATGAGATCTCGGAATGGCCTTGCCTGCTGTATGGGCTATATAGAAAGCACCAGCGGCTGCAACTGCGACGAGGAGGGAAAGCGTTATCGCGATCCTTCTCATCCACTTCTTCACTGGGAAACCTTAGTGATCCCAACTTTCTATATGAGCCAAAAATGGTGAGAATTCGCTGAAAATTCCGAAGACGAGCCCGAGTCCCGCAGCCGCCGCCACGGGACGCGGACTACTTGGTCTTAGTCGTCCGATCCGCCGATGGATACGCTGGTGGAAGCGCCAGAATCATCTTCAGAATCATCACCAGATCCGATGCCCGATATGGAAGGTGCCTTTATTGACGATGGAAGAATTGCCGGTGGAATTACCGACGTTGACTGTGAAATATGGGCGATCTTAGGGATCGCGTGGCTCTCATCGGCATTCGCCGAGGATGTCATGACTGCGGCAGAAATACCCATGCCTAGAACCAGAATCGCACCCGCTGAAACAAACTTAGATTTTGTCGAGAACTTTTCCATGTTAACTCCGATCTTAATTCTTCTTTAGGGGTGATTCCCCTTTCAAGAAAAACTTAAATCAGAGGCATGAATAACTAATGAGCACGTACTGGGAATTCGATTTGAAATCTAGGAAATTACTTGGATTTGATTATGCAGGAGCGAAAGCCCCAGAGCCTGATCGATTCCTGGGTCAAATACCTCTAGCTGAATGTCCTTGCCCTTAATACCCATGTAAACATTTGTCGGTCGCGTTTTCACGTAAAAGACAGCGTTTCCGTCGACATTGGTGAATCCAACATTTCCTACTACGGCTCCGGCACTCTGCGTAATAAGGAATGCATTCTTTTGCACGTACGTTGCAACCACCCGGTACGAAGT
>JANXZF010000076.1 GCA_025355665.1 Actinomycetes bacterium | reverse complement strand
TGGCTTCATTCGCTGACCTCGCAGTTCCTAGAAAACTTGCAGCCAAGTAAATGGATTGCAGTACTAATTCTGGATCCGCAGGGACACATAGAGCACCAATTCAATATGGTGGATGACGGTGCGACATCGTGGCTAATTCTCGACGCGGGTTGTGCGGCTCCGCTTATTGCTCACTTACAGAAGATGAAATTTATGATGCGTGTGGATGTTAAGGACGTGTCGGATCAATACGCACTTCTCCGTTCTCCAGGAGTAGCAGATGAACTCGGTGGCCCATTTTCTATTGTCCCTCGAAGCGAATTGCCCACATGGATCGACAAGTTCAATGAATCAGCAACACAAGTGGGCACGTGGGCACTTGAAGCCCAACGTGTTGCCGCACGTCGACCTCGCATCGGATTCGAGATGGATCACAAGTCGATTCCGAATGAACTAGGCCTTCTAAATAAATCTGTTCATATGAACAAAGGCTGTTACCGAGGGCAAGAAACAATTGCCAAGATTGCCAACCTTGGTGCCCCGCCCAGGCGACTAGTGCTGCTGCACCTCGATGGAAGCGTGGTGACTGTCCCTAGCGTAGGCGCCGACGTGGAAAAAGATGGCGTCAAGGTGGGTTATGTCGGCACAACTGCTCGGCATTATGAATTAGGAACAATCGCCCTTGCCGTGGTGAAAAGAAATACTCCGTCAGATGCAACCTTGATGATCGAAGGGATTCCTGCAAAGCAGGAGAGTTAGTACACGAGGGCTTGGGTTGACTCGTTAGTTATTTCTTCGACGAAGGTGGCAGATCCTGCAATTCGAATGCCGGCTATTTGATCACCATCTTTAATATTTCTCCGTACCGCACATTGAGTACACAAGGTGACCTTCGCACCATCGATCAGTGAACCTAACAACTCGTGAAGTGGCGCCGAATGCGGGAGCACGAATTGTTCTGCTTTACCCGGAAGGGCCAGCCATGAGGCCTCACCCGCCAGCCAGAAGGAAACATTGACGCCTGCTGCCAACGCCGTTGAAGCAACTGAGAATGCCTGCGCCACTCGTTCGGCATCTTCGACCCCTGTTGCCAGTTTGATCACCATATTCGCTGTTCGTGCCATGGATAAACAGTAAAGGATCAAACGGATAGGCTAAACACCATGGCCGCGGTGACTTCGATTCTTCTTTGCGTGGTCGCCATCGTTGTCGGGATTGCCCTTATTACCTTTGGGTTTCGCGGGGTCAATGGGAAAGGCAGGGACTAAATGGCATTCACAATTCCCGAAGGACTTCATCCCGATTTGAATCCACTTGCTTGGCTGGTGGGGACTTGGCGTGGAAAAGGAAAAGGCGAATACGAAGGCATCGAGCCCTTTGAATTCGCACACGAGGTTGTCTTTAGTCACGATGGTCGGCCGTTTCTAAACTATTTCTCGCGCTCTTGGATTATTGATGAATTTGGTGACGTAATTCGGCCTGGTGCTTCAGAGACGGGATTCTGGCGCGTGAAGCCGAATAACGTTCTAGAAGTGGTCATCTCTCACAACACCGGAATTTCGGAAGGCTGGGTCGGCCGCTTTGATCCCGCGAAAATTCAATTGGTGATGGATCAGGGTTATTCCTCGCCGACTGCAAAAGTCGTTACAGACGGCTCGCGTTTATACGGTCTTGTTGATGGCGAATTGTTTTTTGCCTACGACATGGCGGCGGAGGGCAAGCTGATGCAGCCACATATTTGGTCAACACTGCTGCGCTCGTATGACTAATTCAGTCGATAGCGAAGTTCTCGCCGAGGTCACACGCGACGAGATAGTCGAGTCACAACATCGTGGCCACTTGGTGGTGTTCAATGCCGACGGAACATTGAAGTTGTCTCGGGGAAATCCTGCAACGCTCATCTATCCGCGGTCTTCGATCAAAAGTATTCAGGCCGCTGCCATGGTTCGATCAGGTTTGAATATAGAGCCGCGATTACTGGCTCTAGTCGCCGCAAGTCATTCAGGCACGCAGATGCATCAAAATGCGGTCCTGGAGATTCTTGCCCTCGGTGGCTTGAATGTAAGTGCACTCCTGAATACACGCGACCGCCCCCTAGGTGAGGATGAACGGCGAGAATGGGGCTCGAAAGCTCCGAGTTCGCTCGCACAAAATTGCAGCGGAAAACATGCCGGAATGCTTCTAACGTGTGTCCTCAACAATTGGCCGACACACAATTATCTTGACGCGAATCATCCCTTGCAGATGATTATCCGACAGGAACTTGAGACTTTGGCGAGTGAGAATGTTTCCTTCACCAGCGTTGATGGTTGCGGAGCGCCACTATTCCTCATTTCACTGCTTGGTCTTGGTGAAGCCATACACGAAATCACGATTTCAAAAGATCTCATACATAGAAGGGTTCTGCAGGCTTGTCGTGATTTTCCTGAAATGGTCGCCGGTGAAGATCGATTGGCAACAAGAATGATGCGAGAGGTACGGGGCCTGTTTATGAAGGAAGGGGCCGAGGGAGTCAACGTTGGATCTCTGCCCGATGGGCGAGCCTTCGCTTTTAAGATTGAGGATGGATCATCACGTGCCTTGGGCGCGGTAGTTGTGGCGGTGCTCAACGAGTTCGGAATTACTGTGCCTCACGAAAATGCGCCCATTTATGGGGGCAATAAGGTTGTTGGATCTATACACGCTCATTTGTGAGACAGGTAGACTGAAGCAGTGAATGGTCGCATTGCAACGCTCATGGTTCACTCATCGCCTCTTGACCAAGCTGGAATTGGCGATGCTGGTGGCATGAATATCTATGTCGCAGAAAATGCGAAGCGAATGGCAGCAATGGGCGTAAGCGTTGATATTTTTACGCGCCGAAATCATCGGGATCTTCCCGATATTGTCGAATTCGCACCGGGTGTTACTGTTCGCCATTTGGATGCAGGGCCAGTCGATGGTGTAACGAAAGAAGAATTGCCTAATTACATTGACGAACTTGCTGAGGCTTTCAGAAAAGCCATTAAGGGCAAGCCAGCCTATGACGTGATCCATTCGCACTATTGGATCTCTGGGAAAGTGGGAATTCCTGCAAGCAAAAATATGAATATTCCTTTAATCCACACCATGCACACAATGGCGAAAGTTAAGAATCTCAACCTCGCCGAAGATGAGGCTCCCGAACCCGAATTGCGAGTCGTCGGTGAGACTGAAGTTGTGGCCGCCTCGAGTGCATTAATTGCCAACACTGATTCAGAGGCGGCAAGTCTTGTCTCGTTGTACGGTGCCTGCCCTGATGTCGTCCAAGTTGTGACTCCAGGTGTAGATCTCTATACATTCACTCCCGGGAACGGAAAGGCTGTCGCACGAGGACTTTTGAGTATTCCGACCGACGCACACGTCATCACTTTCGTTGGGCGCATTCAACCGCATAAGGGACCAGAGCTTTTGATTCGGGCTACCTCAGAGATGGTCGCTCACTCTCCGCACCTTCGCGCAAAACTTATCGTTTATGTGATCGGTGGCGCGTCGGGAAGTGGTGCGGGAGAAGTTGAAAGACTTAAGGAATTAGTGCGATGGTTGGGCTTGTCCGATGTTGTTCGTTTCTTGCCGCCATTGCCAAGGCATGATCTTCCCAATTGGTATCGCGCGGCGGATTTGGTCTGCGTGCCAAGTTATAGCGAATCATTCGGACTAGTTGCACTTGAAGCACAAGCGTGCGGCACTCCCGTGGTGGCAACCGCTGTCGGAGGATTGCGCACCGCAGTTGCAGACGGAATTTCTGGAGTTTTAGTTGATGGACACGATCCCCGTGCTTGGTCTTCCGTGTTAGCCCGATTGCTCGTCGAACCTCAACGTCGAACACTGCTTTCGTTTGGCGCGATTGAACACTCTTCGCACTTCGGCTGGGACGCAACAGCGCGTGGCACCTTGGATGTTTATGACCGAGTTCTTTCTGAATTGGCGCAACAAAAAGCCTCCTCAGGAAGATAAATTATGGCGGGCATTGCTCCAGAGGACATCGTTGAAGAATTTTTGGGCTCGCATGACCTCGAATTTGAACGCAAGGATGCTCGCACTTTTCTCGTCACTTTGCCTGGCGAAAAGAAGCTGCAGACCAACTGTGCACTGATTGTTGGTGATCATTCTTTAAGCATCAATGCCTTTGTGATTCGAAAGCCCGATGAAAACGAGAATGAAGTATTCAAATGGTGTCTCAGAAAGAACGCATCCATGTACGGAATTTCGTTTGCACTCAATGAACTGGGCGATCTTTACCTAGTAGGTCGACTCCCACTCACAGCAGTGAGCGATCAAGAAATCGACAGATTGCTTGGTTCTGTACTGCAGTATTCGGATTCATCATTCAATCCGCTTTTAGAATTGGGATTTTCCTCAGCAATTCGTCGCGAATGGGCTTGGAGAGTCTCTCGAGGTGAGTCTTTAGCGAATCTCAGAGCATTTGAGCATTTGATATAACTTGGGTCTTATTGACAAAATACTCCCATGACTTACACATTGATCCTGCTTCGCCATGGCGAAAGCGAGTGGAACGCCAAGAATCTATTTACCGGATGGGTTGACGTCCGCCTTTCAGAAGCTGGCGAGAAGGAAGCAAGCAAGGCTGGCGTACTTCTTGCCGATCGTGGTTTGCTGCCGGACGTATTGCATACTTCCCTGCTGCGCAGGGCGATACACACTTCGCAGTTGGCCTTGGACTCATGCGATAGGCATTGGATTCCTGTACGCCGATCTTGGCGTCTGAACGAACGTCACTACGGTGCCCTGCAAGGAAAAGACAAGCGTCAGACTCTTGAGCAATACGGAGAAGAGCAGTTCAAGTTATGGCGTCGTTCGTATGACGTGCCACCTCCACCAATTGACGACGCTGATCCGTACAGTCAGTCAAAGGATCCGCGATACGCCGATCTTGGTGATTCGCTTCCTCGCACTGAGTGTCTTAAGGACGTCGTTGCTCGCATGCTCCCGTATTGGAGCGAAGCAATCGTTCCCGATCTCCGGACAGGCAAGATTATTTTGGTTACTGCGCATGGGAACTCGTTGAGAGCTCTTGTGAAGCATCTAGACGGGATTTCTGATGCTGACATTTCGGAATTGAATATTCCAACCGGAATTCCTCTGCTTTATAAGTTGGACCAGGATTTAAAGCCAATCAACAAGGGCGGCGAGTACCTAGATCCAACGGCGGCGCAGACAGCAATCGATGCTGTTGCCAACCAAGGTAAACGCTAGAAGCTGTCTTCCTTTTCGGAGGCGTATTCACCGGTGACCAGGAAGTAGACCCGCCTGGCAACGGAAACCGCGTGATCGGCGCAGCGTTCGTAGTACCGGCCGAGCAGTGTCATGTCGATCGCGGTTTCGGTACCGTGAGGCCAAGCATCATCCAGCAAAGTAACGAATAGTTTGCGATGCAACTTGTCCATTTCGTCGTCATCTTTTTCTAACTCGACGGCCGAAGTTAAATCGTGAGTTTCGATTACATGCGTGGTCTTTTCGATAATTCGACTTGCGACATTTCCCATTTCTTGAATTGTCGAAGTTAATTCCGCTGGAACAGCCTTCTCGGGATACCGCATTCGGGCGATTTTTGCGATGTGATGTCCCATGTCGCCCATACGTTCGATGTCAGCGCTCATACGTAGCGAAGTTACGAGCGTTCGGAGATCTCCGGCTACAGGCTGTTGCCGAGCCAGAAGACTCAAGGTTTTCGCATCGAGTTCGTGCTGCATCGTGTCAATGTAGTCATCGTCCGAGATGACTTGTTCGGCCAACTGAAGGTTTGCAGTTAGCAAGGCGGTCGTGGCGAGCTCCATAGACCGACTTACGCGGTGACCCATATCAATGAGGGTCTTGCCAATAGAGTCGAGGTCATCATGGAAAGCGTCGCGCATAGTTGAACAATATCTCTAGCGGACCCTATTTCACTGGTTGTAAGTGAACGGGAATTGAATGAGGGGTAAAGACTTGGTCTTTTGGGCGGTTTTTACCGTTATCGGTTGGGTCGCTTGGTAGTTTGAACTCTACGATATGGAGGTGATCCGGCGTCGTAGAGTATTTGAAGAGACTTCAATACCTCAATGGGAAATCCCATCTGGAGTTCTAGATCTTCTTCAAATTATTGACGCGGAATTTCTGGTTCTGGCTCCCGGTGAAATAGTCCTCAAGTCCTCAGCTCGTTCCGGTGCACTCAGCCTTGTGCGGGACGGACGGTTGGTCTCTGACCCCATACTCACCTTGGTCCGTGCGGTGAGGCGCTCTCGCGAATATCAAGAGGCAACGGTCGAGCTTCCGCGTGGTCCTATTGGGGAAGGCATGCATGATCTATTGGTCCGCGTATCGCCTTTGGGAGACCTTGGGTTGGTGGCAGTTCTAATCTTCGATGACAGCGAATATCGACGACTTGATGCCATCCGTCGGGATTTCATCGCGAATATTTCGCATGAGCTAAAAACGCCAGTAGGTGCGCTTTCAATACTAAGCGAAGCGGTTCTCGGGGCCAATGATGATCCCCCGGCTATTGTTAAATTTGCGACGAGAATGCAGATGGAAGCAAAGCGGCTCACAGATTTGGTCCAAGAGATCATCGATCTTTCGCGTTTGCAAGACGACGATCCGCTCAAAAATGCCAAGGTACTCAACTTGGCTGATCTCATTTCAGAGGCAATTGACGGTTCTCGTATGGCGGCCGAGGCACGCAACATCTCGCTCACATTCACTCAAATGGGCGATTTTGAAATACTGGGCGATCGCCGTCAAATCGGAATGGCGATAAGCAATCTCGTTGAAAACGCCGTCAATTACAGTCCAGATGGAACGCGAGTTGCAGTGGCTCTGAAACAACAGGACTCTCTGGCAGAAATTTCCATTTCCGACCAAGGCATAGGAATTCCCGAAAAAGATATCGAAAGAATTTTTGAGCGTTTTTATCGAGTCGATCCTGCACGTTCTCGAGCGACGGGTGGAACTGGATTGGGCCTATCAATCGTCAAGCACGTGGTAAATAATCATGGTGGCGATATTTCTGTATGGAGTGTTGAAGGCGCAGGAAGCACTTTCACAATCCGATTGCCACTGCTAGCTCGCACTGAACCCACCAAGGCAGAACTTTCTCAATCGGAGGACAGATGACCCGGATTCTCGTCGTCGAAGACGAAGCTTCGTTTTCAGAGGCGTTGGCATATCTGCTTGGCAGAGAAGGATTCGAGGTCAGTGTCGCAGAAGACGGGGTTAAAGCGATTGAGGAATACGATCGAAACGGCGCAGACCTCGTCCTGCTTGACCTGATGCTTCCAGGATTTTCTGGGACCGAAGTTTGTAGGCAATTGCGGACTCGCTCAAACGTGCCAATAATTATGCTTACAGCTAAGGATTCAGAAGTAGACAAAGTTGTCGGCCTCGAACTCGGTGCCGATGATTACATCACAAAACCATATTCTTCGCGGGAACTCTTGGCGCGTATTCATGCAGTGCTTCGCAGAATTGGTGATTCAGCTTTAACTGGTGAAGACAGCCACATTATGGCTGCCGGTCCAGTGCGAATGGATACTGAACGACATTTGGTGTCGGTAAACGGCGAAGTAATGAGTTTTCCGTTGAAAGAGTTTGAATTACTTGAATTCCTAATGCGAAATT
The DNA here is from genome assembly GCA_025355665.1 of Actinomycetes bacterium. GTDB lineage: Bacteria > Actinomycetota > Actinomycetes > Nanopelagicales > Nanopelagicaceae > QYPT01. The sequence continues at coordinate 20,498 of JANXZF010000076.1, read as the reverse complement.
CGGGACGTGTCCTAACGCGCTTGCAGCTTATCGATCGCGTGTGGGGAAGTGACTATGTGGGCGACACAAAAACACTCGACGTTCACATCAAACGCTTGCGAGCGAAGATTGAGAAAGATCCAGCCAATCCTGTTTATATTCAAACCGTAAGAGGTTTGGGTTACAAGATGGAGTCTTAAGCTCCCACGTTTGCGTACGCGCCACTTCGTTCGCGTACGATCGTGTCGAGAGTTAGTTCGCCTGCACTTGCGAATGAAAGTTGCACCTTCACTCGCGTTCCAGCTGCGGCATTTAGTCCAGAAATCATGGCTGACGCGTTTGCAGTGTCTCCTGCGAAACGAATTGCTGAATTTTGCGTAACAGCAATTATTGGCTGTGAAAGTGTGGCCTTGATTCCGTTGACTGTGATTCCAATCAGGGTGTCTGGCGTCGAGTTTTCGTTAACAATTGTCCCGACCAAGACGGCTGATCCATCTGCTTGCATTACGAGCAAAACCGAACGGACGTTTAAATTGTTGCCGTAAGTTGTGATGGAACCATCGACACCATCTGTGACTTGATTGATCATTGCGGTAGGTGCATTGGTGCCTGCGCCGCATGCGCTCAGCGAGAAGGCGAGTGAAACAGAAAGGGTCACAACTGCGATTTTGCGCGCGTGCATTGATTTCTCCTTGAACTTGTGGAGCCCTTTTGGCTGGCGCAATTCTCTCATGTCGCTTGTCTCCTCATGTCGCTTGTCTGTTCATGCCTTTGGGAATATGCCGTAAAGGCCTTATTTTGCGCCCAAATTGGGGGGTGATGACTGTCACCGATGGCTGGTATTATTAGCCCCTAACGAAGGGCATTACATGTCATTTAAAGTCGGCGAAACCGTTGTTTATCCTCATCACGGCGCGGCTCTAATCGAAGCCATCGAAACCCGATTAATCAAAGGCGAAGAGAAGACCTATTTGGTCCTCAAGATTGCTCAGGGCGATCTGACCGTCCGAGTTCCGTCAGAAAATGTTGATCTAGTCGGTGTCCGCGACGTTGTAGACAGTGCCGGACTAGACCGAGTTTTCAATGTGCTCCGCCAGCCGTACACCGAGGAACCCACCAACTGGTCCCGACGTTACAAGGCAAACCTTGAGAAGCTGGCCTCTGGAGACGTCATTAAAGTGGCTGAAGTAGTACGCGATCTTTATCGCCGCGATCTGGATCGTGGACTTTCTGCCGGTGAAAAGAGAATGCTTGCTAAGGCAAAGCAGATTCTCATCTCCGAACTAGCTCTAGCCGAGCGCACGGACGAAGAGAAGGCCGCGCTCATTCTCGACGAGGTTCTCGCTTCCTAAACCTCGCTTTATAGGAAGGCAACCTATGACTCCGCCAACACATGATGGCGTTGGCCTACCTCGATATCGCACGGGCGTCGGAGTAGATGCCCATGCTTTCTCGGTAGATCATGATCGGCCGATGTGGCTTGCCGGACTCCTTTGGCCAGATGAGATCGGAATCGAAGCCCATTCAGATGGAGATGTTGCAGTCCATGCAATCTGTGATGCCCTCTTTGCCGCTGCCGGACTCGGCGATCTTGGCACTAACTTCGGAACCGCCAGGCCTGAGTACCACCAGGCATCTGGCGCGCAACTTTTAGCCGAGACGTTGCAGATCCTTAGCAATGCGGATTACTGCATTTCTAACGTCACCGTTCAGATCATTGGTAACCGCCCCAAGATCGGCTCGCGCAGAAGTGAGGCCGTAGCAGTAATCTCAAAAGCCCTTGGCGGTGCCGATGTTTCAATCACTGCGACAACCACTGACGGACTCGGATTCACTGGCGAAGGTCGCGGGATTGCGGCAATCGCATCAGCTTTGATCTACTCAACCTTCTAGCCCCACTAAATTCTCAAGATAGGCTTTCTTAATGAGTTCGCTGACGCTTTACGACACGTTGTCTCGCAGCGTCCTGCCATTTGTTCCAATACGAAAAGGCGAAGCCTCGATCTATCTCTGCGGTGCAACTGTTCAAGCACCTCCCCACATAGGTCATGTTCGAAGTGCCATCAACTTCGACATTCTCGGTCGCTGGTTGACCAAGAGTGGATACAAAGTCACTTTCATTCGAAATGTCACAGATATTGACGACAAGATTCTCAACAAGGCTAGCCACGAAGACCTCACCTGGTGGGCCCTTGCTATGAAATATGAGCGCGCTTTCGCCTCTGCCTACGACGCTCTAAACGTCATTCGGCCAACCTATGAGCCGCGTGCAACTGGACATATCACTCAGATGATCCAACTTATGCAGACTTTGATCGATAACGGAACGGCTTACGCTCCAGGAAATGGCGATGTCTACCTTGAGGTTCGCAAACTCACTTCATATCTGACCCTTTCAAGGCAGAAGCTTGAGGATCTTCAAACATCAACGGATTCGGATGCGTCTTTCAAGAAAGATCCGCGCGATTTCGCAATGTGGAAAGCGGCAAAACCTGGCGAGCCATCTTGGCCAACCCCGTGGGGAAACGGTCGACCTGGTTGGCACTTGGAGTGCTCGGCTATGGCACATACCTATCTGGGAGAAACATTTGATATTCACGGTGGCGGGTTGGATCTTGTTTTCCCCCATCACGAAAATGAAATCGCACAATCTCAAGCGGCTGGATGGCCGTTTGCGAAGACATGGATGCATAACGCGTTGGTGACAGCCTCCGGTGAAAAGATGAGCAAATCTTTGGGAAATTCGATGTTGGTAAGCGCCGTTTTGGAACGGGTTCGCCGAATCGAATTGCGATGGTATTTGGGAAGCGCGCACTACCGTTCGATCCTTGAGTACTCACCTGAAGCGCTCGATGAATCAGCAGTTGCATTCCGCCGAATTGAAAGTTTTCTCGAACGTGCATCCAAACTTCTGGGGCACAATCCAGTCCCAGTTCTTGGACAGAGTTTGATTGAGGCTATGAACGATGACCTCGCGGTTCCACTTGCCCTAGCCCATATCTCGGAAGCTTTGCGTGAAGGCAATGTCGCACTCGCCAACTCTGATTTGGCCCTGCTCGAGCAAAAATCAAATGAAATCCGTGGCGCACTTGAAGTACTGGGTTGCGATCCCTACGACCCTGCATTTTCCGAAAGTGGCGAAGTCGATCTTCGCGAGGCCCTCGACGGAACGATCGAACTCGCTTTGAAGCAGCGTCAATCTGCACGCGATCGAAAAGACTTCGCCGCTTCGGATGAAATTCGCGACGGTTTAGCCGCACTCGGAATTGCGATTGAGGACACACCGCAAGGACCACGATGGTCGATCACACATACGGAAGAGCGGTAATCCACATGGCCGGAAATTCGCAGAAACGCGGCGCAGTTCGCGCTACCAAAAAAGGTCCTACGGGCGGTACAGGCGGCAAGAACAAGCGACGACTAGCGGGTAAGGGACCAACGCCAAAGGCCGAGGACCGCCCGTATCACGCCGCTGCTAAACGTAAGAAGGCCGCCGCAACAAAGGAGACTCGTCCACGTGCTCCAAGGCAGAAGAGTGAGCGACCAAAGGGTGGTGGCGAACTTGTTGCAGGAAGAAACGCAGTTGTTGAAGCGTTGCGCGCGGGTGTACCAGCAATTGAATTGATCGTTGCACGAAGTATCGATGTTGATGATCGAATTACGGAATCCCTTCAACTTGCCCTAGCAATTCACTTGCCGATCCGCGAAGTGCACCGAGCCGAAGTTGAGGGACTCTCAGGCAGCAGTCAAGGAATTCTCCTTGCGATAAAGCCATTTCAGTATTCAAGCCTTGAAGAAATCATTATCCGCGCAACCAAGCCGATGTTAATCGTCGCACTCGATGGAGTTACTGATCCACGCAACCTTGGTGCGATCGTTAGAAGCGCATCAGCCTTTGGTGCAAACGGTGTCGTTATGGCAGAAAGAAGGGCGGCAGCAATGACCGCCTCGGCCTGGAAGGCATCCGCTGGTGCCGCATCGCGTATGCCAGTGGCTCAAGTGAGCAATCTTCCGCGAGCAATTGATGAGGCAAAGAAGGCCGGATGCTTTGTCGTCGGCCTGGCCGGAGAGGCCGATGCTCCGATAAGCAAAATGAAACTTGAGAACGAGTCGCTGATGATTATCGTGGGAAGTGAAGGCAAAGGACTATCGCGGTTGGTTCGCGAAAAGTGTGATCTTGTGGTCTCTATTCCAATGAGTGCATCAACAGAGTCGCTCAACGCGAGCGTTGCGACTTCCATTGCGCTCTTTTGGATTGACGAGCAACGCCGAAAATAATGCGAGTTACGCGTTTCATTGCTGTAGGTGATTCCTTCACTGAAGGGATGTGTGATGAGATCGTTGACGGCAAGTATCGTGGCTGGGCAGACAGAATTGCCGATGTCATGGCGCACCAAAGTACAGAATTCACTTATTCGAATTTTGCCGTGCGAGGAAAACTCATCCAGCAAGTTGCTGCGGAGCAAGTACCTATCGCCCTTACGTACGTGACAGGGTCTAGAACTCTTTTTTCGTTTCATGCCGGCGCAAATGATGTTCTCCGGCCAAATTACAAGCCCGAAGTCTCCCTTCCACTTTATGCCCAAACCGTGCGAAAAGTCGCCGAGTCCGGGGCGACAGTTCTTCTCTTTACGGTCCTCGAACGCACTGATCGGCAGGGCAAGACGGCGGATCTCTGGGCAAAAAGATTTAGCGAATTCAACAAGAATGTTCGGGCGGTGGCAAAAGAAGTTGGCGCGATAGTCGCAGATGCCAACGAAGAGGGACTATTGAGTGACCGGCGTTTCCTTGCGGATGATCGCCTGCATCTCAACCCACTAGGGCACGATCGCATTGCCCAAGGAATACTTGAAATTCTTGAATTGCCCTACGAAGTTAACTGGCGCCAGCCCTTACCTCCGGCGGAGAAACTTTCGCAAGCGAGGAGGTATAAGTCCAACGTAAAATGGTTTTTAACATTTTTTCTTCCTTGGATCTGGAGGCGCCTCCGAGGTCGATCATCCGGAGATGGCATGAGCGGAAAACATTCCCTACCGATTTCATGGCCCTCTAAGGGCATCGCCTAGGCCCAGAAAGTCCGTTTTCGACTTCTTGTTCGACTCGCGGTCGTCCAATCTTCACCTTCTGTTTATCTTCGGCGAAGAGGCTATCCCAATGGTCCACGCTGAGAATTTCACTGATCGTGAATTGAGCTGGCTTGCCTTCGATCAGCGGGTACTCGAATTGGCCGAAGACAAAAGTATTCCGCTCCTCGAACGAGTGCGGTTCCTAGCAATTTTCGCTTCAAATCTTGATGAATTCTTTATGGTCAGAGTTGCAACCCTCAAGGACAAAATCGCCAATCACGTTCATATGAGGAATTCTGCCGGTTATTCGCCCAAAGAGTTGATGCGTGAGATTTCCAAACGTACGCGCAAATTAATGGAGCGTCAGTCTGTCGCTTTCAGAGATGTCATCTTGCCCGAGCTGAAAAATAGTGGTGTTGAGATTGTCTCGTGGGAGGATCTCGATCACTCGGAGCGAAAACATATTGCGGCGCTGTACAAGGAGAGGATATTTCCGGTTTTGACTCCGCTCGCAGTAGATCCGTCCCATCCGTTCCCCTACATTTCAGGTTTGTCTCTCAACCTCGCTGTGATTGTGAAGAATCCATTGACCGAAGAAGAATTTTTCGCCAGGATCAAGGTGCCTCCGCTTCTCTCCCGCTTCATGTCGACGCAATCCAATGGGAAGGCGCGATTCATTCCGCTCGAGGCAGTTATCGCTGAACACCTTGACACACTATTCCCGGGAATGAGCATTCAGGATCACTACACATTTAGAGTTACTCGAAATCAAGATCTCGAGGTAGACGAAGAAGAATCTGATGACTTGCTTAGTTCCCTAGAGCAGGAGTTATTGCGCCGTCGATTTGGTCCTCCCGTCCGGCTGGAGATAGAGGAAGGTGTGAATCCCATTCTTATGAATCGTTTGGCTCACGAGTTGGGCATCGATGCCGAAGATGTGATCTCTTGTGCAACTCCTCTTGACCTCACAGATCTCAATGCTTTAGCCGACTTAGACATACCTGAATTGAAATACCCAGAATTCAGACCTCACACTTCCCCCCAATTAGTCGGTGTAGATCCGGAAGATCCAGAGTCGTTCTTTCGAGCGATTCGAGAAGGAGAGATTCTTCTGCATCATCCTTACGAATCGTTTACAACCTCTGTTGTGCATTTTCTTGAAAATGCTTCACGAGACCCGAAAGTACTGGCTATAAAGCAGACCCTCTATAGAACATCGGGGGATTCCCCAATTATTGACGCGCTTATTGAAGCAGCAGAGTATGGCAAACAAGTATTGGCAGTAATTGAAATCCGAGCCCGTTTTGATGAACAGGCCAATGTTCGTTGGGCTCGGAAGTTGGAAGCAGCCGGTGTTCATGTTGTATACGGGCTCATGGGATTGAAAACCCACGCAAAACTCTCTCTTGTCGTGAGAGACGAGCTTGAAGGTTTGCGCTGTTATTGCCATATTGGGACCGGCAACTACAACCCAAAAACGGCCAGACATTATGAAGATCTTGGACTCCTGAGTTGTGATCCAGAACTAACCGATGACCTCACAAAATTGTTCAACCAACTCTCTGGCTTTGCCCCGCAATCCACTTATTCGCGACTGTTGGTTGCCCCTCGAACCTTGAGACCCGGACTGCTGGAAAAAATTGAGAGGGAGATCAATCACGCCAAGGCCGGACTTCCATCTGGAATTCAATTCAAACTCAACTCACTACTCGACGAGGACTTTGTGGAGGCTCTGTACCATGCCGCAAGGCATGGGGTGAGGATTGATCTGCTTGTTCGTGGAATCTGTTCTCTCCGAACTGATGGCAAGGGTCACGGAAACCCGATTACCGTGCGATCGGTGCTCGGCAGATTTCTAGAGCACTCGCGGATCCTGCATTTTGTCAACGCAGGCAAAGATGAATATTGGATCGGAAGCGCGGACCTCATGCATCGGAATCTAGATCGAAGGGTGGAAAGTATGGTGCGCATCGATAGCCCCGAGCACAAGATTCGACTCCAAGAAATTTTAGACCTTGGTCTTGCAGATGAAATCAGCAGTTGGCACCTTCGGGGCAAAGAATGGAAACGCATCAGCAAGTCAAAGGATGGCTCCCTGTTGGAAGATCTTCAGCATTCTCTAATTCAACTTTCTATGGTTGCGAGGTAATTGACGTGGAAGTAATTAACGAAACTATCTCGGCTGCGGGTGCCGTTCTCTATCGGTTAGACCCAACCGGCGAGATCTTGATCGCCCTAATTCACCGCCCTCGTTACGATGATTGGTCCTTCCCCAAAGGGAAATTGGAAGATGGAGAGTCTCACATTGCATGCGCTTTTAGGGAGGTATTGGAAGAGACTGGAGTGACGGCGAATTTTGGGCCAGAGCTAGGTCAAACTACCTATGACGTTGACGGAATTTCCAAGGTGGTCCGCTATTGGGCTGCGGAGGCGAGCACTGCCCCATACGGCCAACCGAATCCGACGGAAGTCGATGCGGTGGAATGGCTCCCGATAGCCGAAGCTCAGGCGAAATTGTCGAGGGATGCCGACAGGCTGATATTGGACGTGTTCAAGGTGTTCGGCCCCGTCACAGCCCCTCTCATTTTGTTGCGGCACGGAAAAGCGCTCAGTCCACATGAGTGGAGTGGAGATGATGGTGATCGCCCCCTGGACAGTCTCGGCCAACGTCAAGCGAAGCGCCTTCTTCCGAGTTACCTTCCCTACCATGTTGAGGAAATTCATTCCTCCGATGCGATGCGCTGTATCGAAACAGTTGAGCCTCTTGCTCGAGCGTTGAAGATCAACATCGTCATCTCCGAGGAATTAGGCGAGTACCGACACTTTTCAAATAAAGACTCGGCATTTGAATACGCACAAGATGTAATTGAAAATGGAAACGCGACGTTGATATGCAGTCACAACCCGATCTTGCCGATGGTTGTTAGAAAATTAATTGGAAAAAAGACTTTTAAAGAACTTGATGCAAGACTCAATCCAGGAGAATCGTGGATATTGCACCACCGCGAAGGAGAAATTATCGCTATCGATTGGATGCCTGCTCCAACAGTTTAAAACTTCATCGTCTACTTCTCCATCCAATCTAGCCATTTGAGGATCAAACCTTCACGCAATGCCCACGGGCAGATTTCCAGTTCTGATATGGAGAGGAACTCCATTATTTTGTGTGCCACGATGGCTCCGGCGTGAATTTGAGGCGCTCGACTAGCCGAAACGCCTGGTAGCGCTGCTCTCTGCGCGTTCGACATATCGCCTAGCCGAGGAATGGCGCCTACCAATGCGTCTATTTCTAAAGATCTTGTTGCATCGCCGTACCAGAGGTTCGTGATTCGGGCCAGAGTGCGAAATGTCTTACTCGTCCCCACAATCTTCTCGGCGTCATGATTTCGAATCGAATTTGCGAGCGAATTTTTTATGGTGTCGGATACGTATTTTTCTAGGTTGCTTACGCTCTTGCTTGAATATGGATCACCCGTCAGAAGGTCGCGGGTAAGCCGCCCCGAGCCCAGTGGAAGCGAAAGTGCGGTAGTTGGGCTTTCGTCTTGCCCCAATGCGATTTCTAGGGACCCACCGCCAATATCTAGCACTAAGAGTTTGCCTGCTGACCACCCGAGCCAGCGACGGGCAGCAAGAAAAGTTAAGCGAGCTTCTTCCTGTCCTGAGAGTATCTGGAGGTCGATATCAAAGCGCTTATTGATATTTGAGATTATCTGGTTCCCATTTCGAGCTTCTCTCAGGGCGGAAGTGGCAAGGGCGAGAATTTCCTGAGTATCGAAGTTCTTGGCATGCGCAATTGATTCCTCGATTGCGTCAAGGAGAAGTGATACCCCTTGCTCTGAGACTCGGCCATCCCGATCCAAATACTCCGTGAGCCTCAAATCAATCTTGTGATTGGTTGTGGGCGTCGGTCGCGCACCAACGTGGGCGTCCATTACTTGAAGATGAACGGTATTTGAACCAACATCAAGTACGCCAAGTCGCATGTTTGAAACCTACACGGCGATTAAGACTCTACCTAGCACCGTTGATAGGCTTGCCACATGTGTGATGACCATGTCCATGAGGAAATTAGCCGCCGCAAAGCCCTAAAGATTGGCAGCACTGCTGCACTTATGGGTATTGGCGGTTTGGTAATGCCAAGTTCTGCGAGCGCCGCATCAGCAGGAGCCGATATTTTCCACGGCCCGCGCAATCGTGCAGAAGTTGCAATTACTTTTCATGGCTCAGGTGATTTAGTAATCGCGCGCAAGATACTTGCTATCGCAAAGAAGACATCAACACCAATTTCTGTAATGGCCGTGGGAGTTTGGCTCAACGCAAACCCGTCGATGGGTCGCGAAATTGTTGATGCGGGAAATGAACTCGGCAATCACACCTACAGTCACAAAACGATGACTTTGCTGACGTTGAAAGAAGCCAAGGCTGAAGTAGCAAAGGGCAAAGCGGCGGTCACTAAAGCAGTTGGCACTCCCGGTAAATGGTTTCGACCCTCTGGAACACTGAAATCAAATTCAATTATTCGCGCTGCCGCAGGTGCATCTGGATATTCAAACTGTCTGGTTTATGACGTCGATTCCCTTGATTACACCGACCCATCAGCCAAAGCCATCGTGGCCAACTGCCTTAAATCAGTTCAAAACGGGAGCATTATTGGAATGCACTTCGGACATGTTCACACCGTTACTGCACTTCCGTTGCTGATCACGGCTCTTCACGCCCGAAATCTCACCCCCGTCACGGTGACGCAATTGCTTCGCGCTTAGAATTTCTTCAATTTCGCATGCGCTGACATAATGCGCAGGTAAGAAAAGGCCTCCCTAGCTCAGTGGTAGAGCATCCGCCTTGTAAGCGGAAGGTCGTCAGTTCAATCCTGACGGGGGGCTCAAGTTTGCGCGCCATTGTGTTTTTGAAGCCAGTTCTGGACTTTCTTGGATCGCGACCGACGCCTTCATCATGATTAGGGGCAATCTGATGTGCACTTAGAAAAGGGACTTGTTCGGTGGCTAGACGCTCAGAGACATGCGGGTGAAAATATTGGAACAACTGAAACTGAGGTTCTTTTTGTTGAACTTAAGGAGCAAGGGCCAACGCGTGAAGATCCTGTAATCGGTCCACGAGGTTCCTAAGCGTCACAGTTTGGGAAAACAACTAAGGTCATATTTATCAAGCTCGAAGGAGTGATGGTCAGAAGAAATAGCGCTTGAAAAGGTATGTAGAGGCTCCGATTCCAACTGCCATTACGAGACCGCGGTAGAAATTTGGAGACATCTTCGAAGCCCATCGTCCGCCCAGCCCTCCTCCAATGCTGGAGCCTAGAAATAGGGCAACGGCCAACATCCAGTGAACGCGACCGCTAAAGAGATAGACGATATTTGAAGCCGTGCTTGGTATGGCGACGATGATGTTTTTCGCCGCGTTCATTAGATCAGGTTTTTTTGGATTGCGGGCTAAGGAGGCAATAACCATTACGCCTTGCCCGGGACCGAAGTAGCCGCAATAGAGTCCGCTGGCGGCAATGCCGACGGCTTCTGTGACTTCACTGTTCTTTTCTTTTGCTGGTCTTGTAGGCAACAACATTGTCAAAGTCGCTCCCAACAATAGGAAAGGAACAATGTGTTCGAATATGTGCGGAGGAAACGAAAGGAGAAGTACCGCGCCAAGAAGTGAACCGGTCACTGATAAGGCGATCAAGAATTTGTATGTCTTAATAAGATCCCAGATTCGGTATTTACTAGTGCGGATAGCCACGAAATTAGCGCTGGTGGTACCGATTGCATTGGTGATGGTCGCATCCAATGGATGTAGTCCCAGCGCGAGCAAGACCGGGTAGGAGATGATTGAGGCACCACCGGCCATCCCGTTGATTATTCCGACGACGATGCCGGCCACAGTTGCAACGGCAAATCCCAGCATCTTTACCCCTCCCGAGAGGAAAGAGCGTACCTTTTTACATTAGACTCGTGCGTATTGAAGGAACAATCGTATAAATGGATCAACTGAGAACGGAGTGGTTATGGCTAACAAAGAACAGAAGAGCAATGCAAATACCAAAAAGGAAGCAAAGCTCACGCTAAAAGAGAAGCGCGCCAAGAAGCAGGAAAAGAAGGAAAAAAATAAGTAGTCAGACGATCTAGTTTTCGGGTTCTGTCTGCTCTGTTGGCTCAGCGGAAGGCAAGATTGAAGGTTCGATAGTCGGGACTTCGGTTGGCTCTACTGTTGGCTCAGCTGAAGCTGTAACGGTTTCTTCAGGCGTAGGCAATACAGTCGGATGGGATTCAGGTTGATTCTGATCTTCATTCGACGACTGCGTTCTTTGAGCATCAGGAATCTTCTTGTGACTTTCTTCAGAATGTGGTGCTGGGCTCTCTTGGGATGAATTCGGTGTTTGAGTTTCATTAGCCTGCGAATCACTGCTCGGGTTCGTCACGATTGGTAGCGAAAGCGGTGGGATTAGGTTTGAGATTGACGGCAGGACGATCGTGGAGTGCTCGGTATCATTTTCGTTGTTACCGTCAGTCGTGCTCAAAATAGGTACAGGCACGGCCGTGGACCCAGAAGAGGTCGGCGTGCTGCCGCCAGGATTCGTGACACTTGCGGCCTGATTCTGATTTGAAGCAGAGTTGTTGCCAGTCACGACATTGGTGACTCCACTTACCACGTCCTTGACGAATCTTGCGGCGCTGTGGCCGGCATTCACAAACACTGAGGGTCCAATGCCAGTTACTGCGGCCGCGGCTAGCGAACCCGAAGCGAAGAGCCCCAGCACGACAATTGAGGTAACGATCGTTCTGCGCGGCTTGGATGACTTAATCGGAACCACGGCCGCGGGTTGACTAATGCTCGAAGGCAATACTGGAGGAGTAGCGACAGGAGAAATCTCAGGGACGTGCGCGAGTAAATTCAATGCGCTCCGAAGTTGTTCGAATTCTGACGGCACGCCAGATTTGAGATTGGCGATAAGTTGTTCGCTCTCTTCTACTGAGAATTCCCTTTCACTCATCTCTCATCACCGCCGTTCATCAACATCTCATTTAACTGCTTTAAGCCTCGATGTGTGAGTACTCGTACATTTCCTTGCGTTTTGCCAACAATTTCGGCCACTTCGCTGGCGTCCAGGTCGCCGACAACGCGGAGCATGATGATCTCCGCATATTCCTGCGGCAATCGCTTCACCAAATCCATGACCTCGACCATTGTTGAGTTCTCGCCTATCCAATCTGTTTCTTCAAGTTCAACGCTTGTGCCACCGCGTGCTTTCTTGCGGGCCAAGTCAGTCGCGGAATTTCGAGCGATGGTGTAAATCCATCCTCTGAAAGCTTTTGAATCGCCGTGAAAGCCTTTAATGGAAGTCGCAATCTTGATCCAGACTTCAGAGCAGAGATCTTCAGGCTCGTTTGTGAACATCGCGAGATATCGGACCATTTTTGGTTGATGGTGGCGCCAAAGAAGAGTGAACGCTGAATCGCTTCCACGCACTGCCTCCTCTACTAGTTGGTCGAAATCGAGCGCGTCAACCAGGGCATCAGTGATTTCCTCACTTTGCCCTGCCGAATTCCCATCCTTTTCTGGCATTCACTCCTAACTGATGATCTTCCCAGAGGCCAACAACCGTGGGCCCCTGGGCGAACATTACTTCCCTTCTAATCGTGAGAATCCTCCGAAGATTGTTCGGACTTGCTCCCATTCTCATCATTGGACTTTGCTTGTGGCTTCTTTATCCATGATGGCACCGGTGGAGTTACAGGTGAATTCGGGAGCAGTCCCGATGGAGGGGTCGAAAGATGTATGGGACTGTTGGCCGGAAGCGAATCGTCTTCACCGACACCGTTCTCGCCGACACCATCGTCTGTAATACCTGCCTCGTCGTCAAAGTGGGTGGTGGCTGTCGAGGTATCGAAGTCGATATGAGGTGTTGCGGTCGACGTATCAAAATGGAAACTAGGTACCGCCGTGGATGTATCGACAGTGAGAACTAACGAGGAATTGCTAAGGCCGATGGCCCCGACCGATCCGATATGGTCGAAATCGCCCATCCTTCGATGCGAGCCACCCTCAGCTGAGGCAATGGTTGAGCTGGACAAGGCGAGAGCCGCGACGACTGCAACGGCCAGGTGGCGCTTGTTCATAGTTTCTCCTCCTAGAATTGATTTCTAACTGCTATAACGAAGGACAGGAGCCCCCCGTTACAGTGTTTGAAGACACCATTTGGGGGACAGTCTCATCGGCGGCAAGATCCGAGGGGAAAAAATAGATTGGAGGCAGCATGAGCGCAGGCCCTGGGCCCAGACCCTTTCCGAATGATGCCTTCGCCGACATATTGGCGGCCAACATTGGTTTTGTCTCTCATTTTCACGGAAGCGCGCTGACAGGTACTGCGGCCAGGGGCCTGGCGATAGTCACGTGCATGGACTCGCGTATAAGCCCACTTGATGTGGTCGGGATGAAGGCGGGGGATGCCAAGATCCTTCGAAACGCTGGAGCACGGGTTACCGAAGACGTTCTTAGGACTTTGGTCTTAGCTACCTACCTTCTTGGCGTAGATCGGATATTGGTAATGCCCCACACTGATTGCAGGATGGCTCAGAACGAGGAGTCCGACATACACGCAACAATCGCCGCGCAATATGGCGTGGATACGCGGAGCCTGGAATTTAGAACTGTTTCCGACCAGAAACACGCATTAATAACTGATGTGACTCGCATTCGTTCGTATCCACTTTTGCGGGACGGCGTCACTGTGGGAGGGGCGATTTACAACGTCACTACCGGAGCACTCGAACCACTGGACTGTTGACCCTATGAAACTGCGCATCGCGATTTGGATTGCCAATGCATTTGGTGCAATCTCGCGAATCACCAAACGCGGTAGCGGGGTCATGGTGACGGGCAGAATCCTCCTCAAACTTCAACCAAATGCCGTCTCCATTCTTTCAAGGAGACGAAGGGTAATTTTGGTTTCGGGTACAAACGGCAAAACGACGACGACGTCTCTGATTTTCTCGGCTCTTTCCGTTAAGAATCGAGTCGTAAGCAATTACACCGGTGCAAATTTGTTTGCAGGAATCGCCGCGGCACTTAGCAAGGAACTGATAGCTCCCTTGGCCGCGCTTGAAGTCGACGAAATGGTTATCCCATGGGCGATTAAACAGAGTGCACCTGAAATGGTTGTTCTGCTGAATCTGGGTAGAGATCAACTGGATCGATTATCCGAAGTCCGCATCGTGGCGCAAAAGTGGAAAGACGCGCTCGCCAACCTGCCTAAACAGTGTCGAATATTGGCCGACGCAGATGATCCATTCGTAGTGTGGGCCGCGAAGGATTGGCCCAACACTATTTGGTTTAGTAGCGGAGCGATTGGCCACCTTGATGCATCAACTTGCCCATCATGTGGAGCGATCCTTCAATGGTCAAACGACGGGGCCGACTATTCATGCAGATGCGGTTTCGCAAAACCAAAGGCAGTTTGGGTTCTTCAAGGCGAAGAGTTGACCGGACCGGATAATCAGAAAGTGAAAGTAGTCAGCGGAATTCCAGGTCGTGCTGCGATTTCAAATGCTGCAAGAGCCATTGCGGTCGCGTCATATTTTGGGATTTCGATTCAGGATTCCAGTGTTGCCATTGCAAAGGTTTCAAGCGTGGACGGAAGATTTGGAAGCCTGCGAATCGGTGATACAGATTTTCGATTGTTGCTGTCGAAAAATCCTGCGAGCTGGCGCGAGACTCTGGCAACTAGTTCGAGCGGTCCTGAGCGTGTAGTTCTAGACGTGAATGCGAATACGCAAGATGGCAAAGATACTTCATGGCTGTGGGACGTAGATTTCTCACCTCTTAAAGATCGCTACGTTGTCGTCACTGGTAAGCGTCGGTTGGACGTCTCAGCAAGGCTCACGGTAAATGGCATCGCACATCATGTGGTTGCCGATGAAGTGGCTGCAGCGAAACTTCTTGGTGAAGTGAAGGCCGATCTGATCGCTTCTTATACGGCCTTTTATCGCTTGGCGAAATCGGTCACAAAATGACATTCACCATTGTGCATTTACTGCCGGAACTTCTTGGAACATACGGGGATCGGGGAAATGTTGAGATCTTGAGTTGGAGGCTCGCACAGCGCGAAATTGCGCATGAAGTTTTGACTATCGGGGTTGGTGACAGCATTCCAACCACAGCAGATCTATATTTACTGGGCGGCGGGGAAGATGACGCTCAAATTGCAGCACTTGAAATTCTTAGTGAAAAAGACACACTAAAGAATGCCCTTGTAAATGGCGCGCATATCTTCGCTGTCTGCGCGGGTTTTCAGATTTTGGGTACGCAATTCCCCGTTAGTGGTAGCCGAATGATCACGGGTTTGGGAATTATCGGTATCGAAACCGTTCCTGCCAAGCGCCGCTCTGTTGGCGAACTGCTTTCAAGACCAACCGCGCCAATTTCCATGCTCACTGGATTTGAAAATCACGGAGGACAGACTCGCTTTATCGATGATCTGGAGCCACTCGGGCATGTGGTTTCTGGGATTGGCAACGGTCAGGGAAGCAATGGTGACGGGCTAGTTACTTCGCAAGTTGTTGCCACATATATGCACGGGCCCGCATTTGCGAGAAATCCAGAATTGGCCGATTGGGTGCTTAGTAGAAAACTTGGCGCACTATCTTCAATCACCGCCCCAGTCTTCGACCAACTACACGATGAGCGAGTCGCCAAGGCCGAGTAGATCTAGAGTTTTCTTCTCCTTACCGGAATCCTCGTTACTGGTGGTTCCAAATCACTAAGAAAACCCTTGATAATTGCTTGAGCAAGTTCAGGTTTTTCTTTCACAAGAAAATGAGAAGTTCCTGGAACAATTGCTAACTGTCCCATTGGCAGAGCTTCATAGAGCGAAGTGATGTGGGCGAAACTAAAGTTCTCATCATCGCCTGCCATAACCAAAGTTGGGCACATAATTTTGGCGAGGTCATCCTTGGATAACGAAGGTTCGCTAGTCCAGATTCCCCACATACGTTCGATCTTGGAGTCAAGGGCTTCGGGTTCATCAGGAGAGCGTTCGGCGTGCTCTTGGCGATCCTCCTCAGATGCCTCCCACCGTTCAATTGGCTCGCCGCCGCTTTCGTAATGGTAGTTCGCACCGATGGCAATGATAGAACGGACAAGATCGGGTCGTTGCATCGCCGTCAAAAGCGCAATTATTCCTCCATCGCTCCAACCGATGAGGTGGGCAGGGCTCTTCACTACATCCTCAAGGTATGCAATTGCCTCTTTGGTTTGGAACTCAAAGTGAAGACTGCCAACTTGATCCCCGGTTCGGCCTTGCCCGCTTCGGTCGTATGCAAATACATGAAATGACTCCTTGATAGCCGGCAAAATGTATTCATCCCAATCTTCGGTGGCGCTCATGCCGCCGTGAAGCAGAACGACGGGCTCGCCATTATTCGCCCACTCGAGACTCCAAATTTCGTGACCCCGAAGATTGACGTAGCTGCTCACTTATTCTGAGTCCATAATGTGTCGGTTGCCTCGATCAAAGGTCAAGTAATTCCACATCCAGTCGGTCATGGTAAGTACTTTATTGCGTCCACCCAATAAATAGAAAAGATGGAGGAAGAGCCAAGCAAACCAGGCTGGCGCGCCGACTAATCGAATCTTGCCGACCTCGACCACAGCTTTTTGGCGTCCGATAGTTGCCATAGAACCCTTGTTCTTATATTTAAATGCAATTAGTTCCTTGTCTTCTGTGACCCTTTTTATTTGGCCCGCAACGAAGGCGCCTTGTTGCATCGCAACGGGTGCGACCATCGGAAGAAATCGACCGTCACTTCCCTTTGCTCCTGCGATGTCACCAATAGCCCAGTATTCAGGGTAGTTCTTCACCTGCAGGGTGGGTTCTATTTCAATTCTTGTTCCGACAATAGGCAGGGAAAGGTTCTGCGCCGATGGTTGTCCTTGCACGCCGGCGGCCCACACAGTGACTTCGGAAGGGATGCTTACTCCAGTCTTAAGTAATATTTTGCGAGCAGTTATTTCTTGTACGGCGGTATTTGTGAAAACTTTTACGCCAAGTTTTTCCAAGTCGCGTTGTGTTCGCGAAGAAAGCGAGGGCGAAAAGCTCGGAAGGAGTCGAGGGCCGGCTTCGATCAGTTGAATGTCAATGTGTTTTGCCGCCTGCGCCTGATCCGAAGTCAGTGGTCCCCTGACGAGTTCGGAAAGGGCGCCAGCCATTTCCACTCCAGTTGGGCCTCCTCCAACTACCGAAATGGATAGCCGAGTCTCATCTTTGAATCGGCAGAGGTCCTCAAATCGCCGCATAACTTCTGCGCGGATATTTATTGCTTCGGCGACGCTTTTCATTCCAAGCGAGTATTCTGCGACTCCCTTTATTCCGAAATCTGCCGTTGCCGATCCAAGCGCCACAACTAGGTGATCGAATTTGAGAACCTCGCTGCTATCTAATTTCACTTCCTTGTTTCGATGATCTATTGAAATTGGAGAACCCATCCGAAATTCAATGTTGGTTTTGCGAAGGGCGCCTCGGATTGGATACGCGACGTGGTCTGCTGCCAAACCTGCAGTGGCAACTTGATACAGGAGTGGCATGAAAGTTTGAAAGTTATGGCGATCAACCAAAGTGACCTCGGCAAAGTCTGCAAGTGATCTCGCGGCCGCAAGACCTCCGAATCCTGCGCCGAGAATGACAACTTTTGGTCTTGTAATGACTGGCACTCCTTATTCGAATCGAAACCCAAAGCATATTCTTTAAAGCGATACGCGGCTTACTAATATCGCGACGTCGGCTATTGCAAGACCCATGACAAGGGGAAAGCAGAACTTGGTTGGAGCTACAAAGAGCAATAATGCGGCCACTCCGCTAACGAATGCAGGAATCCATAGATGCGTGTGATGTGCAAGTAGGACGGAAATGATCAGTAGCGCGATTCCCGTGATTAATAGGCTGGCTCTGGAACCGAGTAATTGTGGAAGTCCACGAAGACCTGCTGCACGATCGCGATCCATATCTTTTACGACATTTGTAAAATGTGCGGCGACTCCGAAAAGTCCACCTGCCAAGATCAACCAAAGTGGGACCGAATGACTTTTGCTGAGCACGATCGCGCTTGGTAGAGCAGCAAAGGCGATAATGAAGGGCAGTGGAGAAAGTCTCGTGCGTTTGAAATAGAAATCATAGGAAAGTCCGCAACCAACTCCCAGCAGATGAACAGATCCTCCACGAAGTCCTAATGGACCAAACAGTGAGAATGGAATGCAGAGAGCCCCAACCGCGAATGCCGATGTACGCACTGTGAGAACCGAAATCGATCCGACCGCTAATGGTTTGTTTTTTCGCGATTGCGCTCGATCGCTTTCGAGGTCAAGGAGGTCATTCGTCCAACCGACGCAAAGTTGGCCACAAAATACTGCCACCGCGATTGCTAACGATGATCCAACTGACCAGATTGTCCTTGCCAACAAGAAGCTGACAAGGGTGACCACCACACTAGGCCCGAGGTGGGAGGTCTTCAGCAGACGCATACAGAGATTCTCTCCTGTCATGGCACACTTGTAACCATGCATGAGTTCACATCGGAGGTTGAAGACCTCGCTAAAGAAGTTTTGTCGTACAGCCTTCATCGATTGAAAACGGATCCACCGCTGGATGGGCCACGAACTGCCGAAGATTTGTATTCAGAAGTTGGCAACACGATCACGGCTAAAGGTCTAGGTGGGCACGAGGCTCTTGAACTATTCAAAAGTGTCCTCGCCAAAGCGTGTATTTCAACTGACCATCCTCGAAACTTGGCTTTCATTCCGTCGGCTCCGAGTGAATACGCGAACCTTTTCGATCTCGTTGTCGGAGCGAGCGCGTTGTACGGTGGCTCTTGGCAGGAAGGATCGGGGGCTGTATTCGCCGAAAATCAAGCCCTGCGTTGGCTTTCAGATCTGGCGGGTCTTCCCGAAGCTGCGGGAGGCGTCTTTGTGCAAGGCGGCACGATTGGAAATTTGTCAGCACTAGTTGTGGCACGGGCCAAAGCTAGAGAGCGTTGGCCTCAAACAAATCGTTGGGCAATTGCTTGCAGTCAGGAAGCACATTCGTCTATCTCCTCCGCCGCACAAGTGATGGATGTAGACGTTCTTTCAATCGCACCAGATGAGAACGGGAAATTGCGGGGAATCGATGTTGCCCGCGAGATCGACAACTTTCACGAATCTCAGAATGCGCACGTGTTTGCCGTAGTTGCAACGGCCGGTACAACAAACCTTGGAACAATCGATGATCTTGTATCAGTTGGCAACGCCGCCAAGGACAGGGATTTGTGGTTCCATGTTGATGGTGCCTACGGGCTTGCCGCGCTATGCGCTCCTTCTCAACGCCCTAAGTTTGCTGGGATCGAATTAGCCGATTCGTTTATTGTCGATCCGCACAAGTGGCTCTTTGCTCCCTTTGATGCATGTGCTCTTCTTTATCGCGAGCCAGCATTTGCAAAGTCGGTGCATACGCAGCACGCGTCCTATCTGGAGACTTTGCAAGAGGACGCTTCGTGGAATCCATCTGACTATGCGATTCACTTAACTCGTCGAACGCGCGGATTGCCTTTCTGGTTCTCGTTGGCCGCTCATGGCACGGATGCTTACGCCGAAGCAATTGAAAAGACGATCGTTGTAGCCCAAGCGGCCGCCGAGCGGGTCCGTAACCATCCGCGGTTGACGTTGGTAGGTGACCCTGAACTATCCGTAGTTGCCTTTACTCGCCCAGGATGGGAGGCGGCCGACTATCAAAAATGGAGTGATCAACTACTTCACGATCAGATCGGTTTTATCCCTCCCTCGTCCGATCACGGGCAACCCATCTTGAGGTTCGCCATAGTCAACCCCTGGACCAAGGTCAGCGATATTGAAACCCTGCTGGCCACCCTGTAGAAGGCTCTAAATGCCTGCGCTTTTACCCCGACTGCCTTAGGCTTAAGGTATGGACGAGAACGCAATGAGTACCCCTGCCGTTCAATCCGGGCTTAGCGACCTTGAGGTCCGCATCCTTGATTTCGAGCGGAGCTGGTGGCGCTATGCCGGGGCTAAAGAGAGCGCGATCAAGGAGCTCTTCGATATGAGCGCGCCTCGCTATTACCAGTTGCTTAACGACCTTATCGACCGCGAGGACGCCCTTCTGGCCTCTCCGATGCTGGTCAAACGCCTGCGCCGCCTTCGTCAGGCGCGTATGAACGCCCGCTCAAGCCGGTAATCGTCGCTCGTTTCTGCAAACCCTCGACGCTTTTTCGGGCTCCTGAGTCTCTAGTCACCATTGGGGAGCATTTGCCCGCACGCGTTGGCCTGCTCTAGATTTAGCGTTAGCACTCTAGGGGTGTGAGTGATAATTCACCCATAACGTAACTAAAGATCATAGGAGCGAAAACAACTATGGCAAAGCAGATTGCCTTTAACGAAGAGGCCCGTCGTGGCCTAGAACGT
>JANXZF010000017.1 GCA_025355665.1 Actinomycetes bacterium | reverse complement strand
CTTCGTAACCGACTTCTTGGCCTGAGGATACATCGCCCACCACGACCTGCTCGCCTTCGGTAATCATGACGCCACCCAAAGTGCGTGCGTTATGAGTGGCACGAGCGCCGCACCAACAGAGAGCTTCAACTTGAAGCGTGTTCACACGATCGGCCAACTCAATAAGGCGAGCAGACCCAGGGAATAGGGATGTTCGGAAATCGGTGAGAATTCCAAACGCAAATACATCGATACTCAGCCCATCGACGATTTTTGCCAACTGTTCAATCTGCGCTGGCTGATAAAACTGGGCCTCATCGCAGATCACATAATCAATTCGCTCGCCCATTGAGAGGTTGTCCACGACGAAGCGGTGCAGGTCTAAATCCGAATCAACTTCAATTGCCTGGCGTTGAAGCCCCAACCGAGAGGAAATGACTCCACTGCCCGCTCGGTCTTTGCTTGTGAACATAACTCCGGTTCGGCCCCTGCTTTGATGGTTATGTGCCGTCTGGAGGGCAAGGGTGGATTTTCCGCTATCCATGGTCCCGCAGTAATAAATTAGTTCAGCCACAGACCCGATCTTCCCACACGGTTAAGAAATCTTTTTCAGTTTGAGTGCTTTGACAATTCTCACAGTACTTTCGCCGCCATCGTGCCACATTTGCGCGTAAGCCAACCCAGCCTCGAAGTCGTTTTCAAATCCTTCGCGCTTGGCGCTTATCTCTCTGAGCACTGCCTCGAGCGTGCCGGGGGTGGCATGAACTAGTGGCGGCACAGACTCTGCTCTCTTATATGCCCACTTGGCGAGATTTGCGATGACAATGCGTTTGGCAGCCATAGCCTCGACGCTGGCAACACCGGCAATGCCGTCAAAGCGATCGATAACAACGTCGGCCTGAGCAATCTTGCTCGCCATTTGTTCGTGCTTTACCGCTTCATTTTTGAGGAGTTCAATGACGCCTTCAGCATTCAACCTCTCCAAAATCGGGGAAACGAGGTCGGCAGATTTGAGCCAACCCTTGCTTGGTTGAAAGAGAACTTTCGGGCCACCGGGACTGCTCCAACAAGGTCGCATTTGTCCGGCTTCAGCAAATTTATCAACATCAATGGTGATTGGAAGCCAGTGCGCTCTAGGCATATCCAATAGAAGATCAGGCGTTGTTACAAATACGGGAATTCGTCGCCAAAAAGCTCTACGACCTGCAGCGCGAAATTCTGCCGCGCGAACTTGAAGTTGCTCAAGTTCTGGGGATGAATGACGATAGGGGGAGAAGGTCTCACGTTTGGCATGTGCCTGCGTGTCTCTAATGTCGCTACCGTGAAAGACTATGGCGCTCTTTACTCCCGCCTTTTTTAACAATTTTATGTCATCGAAAGTACGCATTGCCGCGTAATCGCGCTTGGAGTGAAGTGAGAATAGTGGTCGCATAGATTCAATGAGAACTGAGTCGTACTGGCTGGCGATCTTCTTGGCCAACGCCAAGCGGCCATCAATCGCAGTCCATTCCAAACGAGGAATCTCAACATCCGCGCTGAACCATTCTGCGGTTGGATCGTTTGATATTCGAAGGGACTGCGCCAAGTGACCACGTCTGGAAAGGGCTTTCGCCCAAAGCGTTGCTTGCCCCGCCGAATTAGTGGGACCAATAAGTATGGAGAAGGGTCGGACCTTGGCCGCTCGAGATGCGTCAATGACCTCAGCGTCAGTTCGACGATAGTCCTCTTCTAGCTTTCGAAGGCGTGCTCGTTCTCGACGTCGCTTCCGTAGCCAATTGATCATGGTCGAGCTTAAAGCGCAAAAAGGCTGTTGATAGACATTGTTGGATAAGCCTGTCGAAGATTGGCCCGCCCTTGAAGCTCGATGATCTCAATGACGAAGGCCGTTGCTGCAATTGTGGATCCAAGCCGCTCAATAAGTTTGCTAGCCGCAATGGCCGTACCACCAGTTGCTAGAACGTCATCCAATAGCAGGACTTTACTGCCCATCTCCAACGCATCTTGGTGAATTTGGAGAACGTCATTGCCGTACTCGAGGCCATAACCCTCTTCGAATGTATGGAAAGGAAGTTTGCCGGCCTTGCGGATGGGAATAAAACCGATTCCAAGGCCGTGGGCAAGGGCGGCGGCAAAGATGAATCCTCGAGCCTCGATGCCTGCAATCGCGTCGCACTCATCGGCTAGAGGTCTCAAAGCTTGGATGACATCGGCAAAGGCAGGTCCATTCGCGAGAAGTGGGGTCACATCCTGGAAACGAATCCCTGGAAGCGGATAGTCAGGGATTTCCCTGATAAACATCCGGGCATTCTCCAAACGCGCTTCCATGCGGGAAGGCTACAACCAAATGCTGCGAACCCTATCGATTGGCTATCAGGTTGACCCTAATAGGAGTGGGATTGGCAAAGAGGTCAAGCACTGGGCAGTTTGCATCCACGACTCGGCGAAGTTCTTGGTAGCGCTCTTCAGTGTCTGGACCCGCAATGTGCACGGTTAATCTGATCTCCGAAAAACCGGGGCGAATGTTCGGATCGATGCCGAATAATCCGCGCACATCGAGATCTCCTTCGGCTAGCGCACTTATCTCATTGATTGCGATACCCAGGTTCTGCGCGTATAGGCGGTAGACAACCACCTGACAGGCGATGAGGGCGCCCAAAGCAATTTCGACTGGGCTTGCGGCGGTATCGTCGCCAGCAAGTCCTGCGGGTTCATCGATATCGAAAATGTGTTGGCCGGCTTGAACCTTCGTAGCCACGGATCCGATGCCGCTTCCTTTCACCTTGTAAGTCAATTGCGCATTTGCCGTGTCTTTGGAGATGATCTCGCCCCAGTAGGCACCCGCATCGATGAGGCGTTTGCTGCGTTCTTCATTGGTGATCGGGGTACCAATATGAGAAATTGTAGTTGTTGACATCGTGATCTCTCCTTGAAAGTTGTTAGCCGAGGAGGGAAATTAACACGAATGCATTTCAATCACACGCGAGGTGATCGCACATGATGATTAGATGTAGTTGCAGACTTATCTCTTACAGCCGATCTCCAGAGGAAGAATCGGACGCCACGTGATCGCAGTCATCCCGCCGCTTGGGAATAGCCACTGTTTGCTGCCCGCCTTTCGCAACAAGGGAAGAAATGACTTAGCCGCAACCACGGTGCAACTCGAAGTAAGTGAAGGAACATTTGCTGGCCAGACGACTCCTGATCTGCTTGCTTGGCGGAAATATGTCCACTCTTCCATGTAGGTTCCATCGCTTCGGTGACAGAAGTTAACTGAAGAATCTGGAAGGGGGGTTGGTGGCGTCGGAATTTGTGACGCAGGAAGCAATGTGCCATTTTGCGATATACAGAACACTGCCGCAGGATTAGCCATGCCAACTCCTATCGTCTTTGTTCCTATCCAAAGCGGCCAAACCTCGAACTTGGAGGGCGTGTAAAGACTCTGCGTGCCAGAGAGTTTGATGAGCGCGGAGATTGTCTTCGTTAACGTGGATCGCGCGGCGAGTGAATTTGCGGACATAGTCTTCGAAGTAAATCCCAAGGCGTAAACGCTAGAAGTATGTTTGACACCGTTGACTGTTACCGAAACAACAGTGGAAGGAACGTCAGCAACCCCAGGCATTCCCCAGCCACCATTCGGCTCCTTGATGGCGGTAAGAAAAAGCGAGGTCTGCCGCAGCAATTCCGAAGACTTCACATGTCCCAAGTACATCTCCTTGACCGGACCTGTCGTATTCTTTTGCGACATAACCCGTCCGTCGGAATACGCGATCGCAATCGGAAGACGTGCGTTCTTAAAATTCGGGCCGACAAATCCACCAACTTGATCAACTTGAATCGCTACGGTCAATCTTGTGACACTAGCCGTCGCCAGGGACGGGATTTGAATTGTCATCATTATCGAGACGACTATCAGCAAACTCACAATTCGATTTCTTTTCACGCTCTAGCGTATATCCCGCTTTGCGAATCCGAAACTACCAACTCCCACAAACTACGTGGCTCGTTTTCGCAGACTTCTCGCAGAATGACCCCTCAATCTTTAGTCGTAAGGCATTTCAGCTTTGCACATAGGGGGAGGTTTCCCATGAACACGAAGCATGTCGTTACCGCCACACTCTTGAGTGCTGGCCTGATTTTAGGAACCACTAGCGCAGCAGTCGCTGACAATCCCACACCTACGCCTGTAGCAACTGTGACCGTGGCCGCGTACACAACGCAGTTAGCTTCATACAATTCGTCGCTTGTTGCATTCGATAGCGCAACAGCGACGTTCAAGACTCAAGTTGCTGCTTTCACAGTGGCAGTTCAGACTTACAAAACTTCATATGTAACAGCCCTTGCGACCTATCAAGCGGTCATTAAGGCCAACACGCCTACCACGACCGCTGCTCAATATGCAGTTCTTGTCGCGGCCTATAACACCGCACAGGCTGCCTATGTAAATGCAACGACCGCCTACAAGGCTCAATTAGCCGTATACCAAGCGGCTGTTAAGACTTACACCGCGGCCTATCAATCAGTTCAGCAAGGTTACAAGACTGTCTCAGAAATGCGTGAGCAATTGACCAAGTCAATTAATCAGGCTTTTGATACTGTAGTTCATAACGCCAATGCAGCATTCGCGGTGGCTAACACGAGCACAGCCACTGCAGCTCAAAAGTCAGCTGCAATTACCGTTCGCCAGAACGCGATTGCAACTGCTACAGCTGCTCGCAAGGCCGCACTTGACGCCCTTGGTGCCAAGCCAGTCAAGGCAGTCAAGCAATTCAAGACTGGTGACAACAATGACAACAACGTGAATGTTCGTCTTGATCGACCAATCAAGCCAGTTAAGTTCGATAGGAAGCACTAATTACTCCGCTTCTTAATTGAGGAAAGGGCCTTCGGTGCTAGTGGCGCCGGAGGCCCTTTCGTATATCGTTTCAAGGAGTCGTACCCCTAATTCCCCGGCCAAAAGGGCCATGAATCGTTGACCGTCGCTGGCAATGAGTTCTAGATTTCTGTTAGTAGTGCGGACCTAAGGAGGAAGCATGTCGTTCGCGAGAAAAATATTTATGTGTTTCTTACTAGTGATCCTCATTACTTTTCCGACGCTCGGAACTGAGAAATCGGAAGCCGCCTCCGCAGATATCACGGGAACGTGGATTAATACTTCTCCATGGGGTGGAACGATCACTATCACGCAAACGGGTACAGACGGTGTCAAATGGACTGCCACATCAAACAGCGGCCTCTGGACGCAGACTTTTAGCGGATCCTGGCTCACCGTATGGGCGGTCACCGGTGTCTTCCTTCAAACGGAACCAAATAGCAACCCGAAGAGTTATGACGGCACACTCAGATTCAGAGTGGATGATGCTTCCCATGCCTGCCATTTCACAATTGCGTACGCTGGCGTTATTACTGGGGCGGCCGCGACGGTGGACCGTCTTAAAGGCTTGGAATTTACCAAGACAGGGTGCGCATCTCCCTCTCCTAGTCCTTCGATTTCCACCGCAGTTCAAAATATCGTCTGGCCCACTCTTCCTAGTGCCTATGTTTCTCTGGAAACGGTTTCTAACGGGTGCGGAGGAGGGGATGCGGGAACAGACCCCATGTATGGCGATGATTCTGAATACGTGGATTCAGAGATTCCGCTTGGCCAGAGCGTTAAGTGGCTCAAGGCAAAAAAATACTTGGTGAATTTTCGCGAAGCTTGTAAGCAGCACGATGCTGCCTATTCCCATGCGATGGTCAGGGAAATGGCGCTGAATGGTGGAGTGATCATGGACTACTTCACGTGGACAAAACAAAGAATCGATACCAAGTTCTTAGCCGACATGATTAAGATTTGTGAGCATTCAATTCCCAAGTCCGCAAAGATAGCCCTCAATAATTGTAAGAATTACGGAGGCTGGCACACGGTTAGCGGAGCGAAGACTCGGTATAACCTCGTAGCGACAACAACGTACTCGCAGAAAATATGGAAGGGCCTGGGCTTCTACCAAGACGCACCTGCCCTTACAGGCAATTGGACAGTTCCAGGGATTTCGACAGGACCATGGTCGTTCTATCAGAGCAACCGGAACGTCAACGTGAAATGGAGCGGCGGATCAGCACAGCCGGGACTCACGGGAGAATTCCGCGGCACGTTAATTAGCCACGATAAGGACAGCACAATCCAAGGTTTCTATGTGACGACTCAAAATGGCGCTTCAACCACTCCGCGAGCCATGTCGTTCACGTGGAGTCCAGCGACGCCTACCAGCCTGAAGTCGAGCAATGGGTTTAGTCTGATCCGTAGTTGAAAACCTGCTGATTGAGTGTCCGAACGGGGACTTGAACCCCGAAGCCCTTGCGGGCACTAGCACCTCAAGCTAGCGCGTCTGCCAATTCCGCCACCCGGACGAGTGAGGGGCAAGGATATCAACGGCGGCGGTGAGAGACAAAAGCGGGTCATTTTCGGAGACAATTCGGAGACTATTCAGTAAGAATAGCGACATGACTACTCAGACAAGCCCCGATCTTGAGCAGAGCGAACGCTCAGAGCTCGAACAAGATGCGATCACCATGTGCCAGGAAATGATCCAAATTCCGAGCGTTAATTTTGGAGAAGGCAAGGGCGACGAGAAAGCGATTGCTGAATACGTTGTGTGCAAACTCGAAGAAGTCGGAATTGCGTCTCGCATATACGAATCCGCGCCAGGTCGTTGCAATGTCGTAGCCAACATAGAAGGCGCAGATACGAAGCGACCAGGTTTAGTCGTTCACGGTCACATCGATGTTGTACCCGCCAATGCCGACGATTGGTCCGTAGATCCATTCTGTGGAGATATACGCGACGGAATGATCTGGGGTCGTGGCGCTTTGGATATGAAGAACATGGATGCCATGATTCTCGCGATCGTGCGCAAGTGGGCGCGAGTCGGATACAAACCACCGCGCAATATCGTCTTAGTTTTCTTCGCCGATGAAGAGGCGGGCATGACTTACGGATCGCGTTGGATGGCTAAAGAGCACCCTGAGGTTTTTGCCGGATGTACCGAGGCAATTTCTGAAGTTGGCGGATTTTCAGTCACGGTCGGGGATGGCAAACGCTTGTATCTGGTGGAGGGCGCGCAAAAGGGCATTCACTGGATGAAGTTAACCGCGCATGGCAAAGCTGGGCACGGTTCCATGATGAATGATGACAACGCAATCACAGCGCTTTCGGCCGCGGTCAACAAAATCGGAAACCACACCTGGCCTCAACGCTATACTAAGACCGTAAAGATTCTTTTTGAGAAAGTAGCCAAAGCCGCGAACAAGCCATTCGATATTTCCGATCTGCGTCCGCTTCTTAGCGAACTTGGATCAACTGCTCGAATGATTGGCGCGACTCTTCAAAACTCGGCAAACCCAACGATGTTGGAAGCTGGATACAAAGCCAACGTAATCCCACAGAGCGCATCGGCGGTTATCGACGGGCGATTTCTGCCAGGCCTTGAAGATGAATTGAATCAAACTATCCGCGATCTCGTTGGACCCGATATTGAGATAGAGACCATCAACAGAGATATCGCATTGGAAGTTGATTTTGAGGGCGACTTAGTCGATGCAATGTGCAACGCAATACTTTCGCAAGATCCCGATGGGATACCGGTGCCTTATTGCATGAGCGGGGGAACTGACAACAAAGCACTTTCTGATCTGGGAATTGTTGGATATGGATTCTCGCCCCTGCGTCTTCCACCGGAACTGGACTTTATGTCCTTGTTCCACGGTGTTGATGAGCGGGTACCAGTCGATGGAATAGTTTTTGGCGTGAGAGTTCTGGAGAATTTTCTAGAGCACTGCTAAACCGCCGAAGCGTCATCCAAGGCGCTTCGAACGATGTACGGGAGAGATATCTCCTCGGCCATCAAAATCCCTCGCAATTGAGCACCCGTTCGTGCACCCACCACCGCGCTCGTAACTCCGATTTGATCGCGTACCCACGCGAGTGCGACTTCCAATGGCGAGTAGCCCAGGCCTTCCGCTGCCACATTTACGGCTTCAACGATGCGAGAACTGCGATCGCTCATGTACGGTTCGACGAATCCGGCAAAGTGTGGACTTGCGCCGCGTGAATCACTCGGAGTGCCGAGACGGTATTTGCCGGTCAGTACCCCGCGGCCCAGTGGTGACCACGCTAAGAATCCGACATCGAGTTCGATCGAGCAGGGAAGGATCTCTTTTTCAACACTTCGGTTTAGCAGAGAATATTCGTTTTGAAGGGTGGCGATCGGCGCCTTGGTTGGAAAGGATTCTTGTCGAGTAATCGTTCTGGCGCTTTGCCATCCGCCAAAATTGGAAACGCCCACATATCGAGCTCGCCCAGTGGAATAAGCGTAATCCAGCGCAGATAACGTGTCATCCAATGGGTTAAACGGATCCCACGTGTGCACCTGCCAAAGATCGATGAAATCGGTGCCCAACCTTTCGAGAGAATTGTCTAGTTCGGCAATCAATGAGCGCCTTGAAGTGTTTACTACTCGCTCTCCTTCGAAAAAGGAG
>JANXZF010000045.1 GCA_025355665.1 Actinomycetes bacterium | reverse complement strand
CTGAAGAAGTCCTGGCAGGAATGGGAGATTCCGCGCGATGCGTGCCTGCCACCAGTCGGCGTGAAGTTGTTGAACCGTTCGTGCTGAGCTTGTCGAAGCACGCCCTTCGACAGGCTCAGGGCGAACGGACTCGGGCAGCTCGCGCGGAATCTCCCATTCCTGCCAGGACTTCTTCAGCGCAGCGTTCAGTTGCTCGCGCAGCGGTTCGAGTTTCTTTTGCCACTGCTCCCAGATCACGTCGATCTCGGCATTGTTGGCGATGGACTTCAGCGTGATGTGTGGCACGCGCTCATAGACAAAGCCTTGGCGGATGTTGCCATGGGACGGCTGAGAACTGGGCGCCGTGCGCGTGACCTCGGCCTCCTTCATCTGGCCCTCGCGGGAATCGGCGAGCAGGTAGAAGGGGTAACGTGCGCCCATGATGCGGGCGCGGGCCAGCGCCAGCGCGACGCGGGAAGTGTCGATGGTGATCCAGCGGCGGCCCCATTGTTCCGCGACGGTGGCGGTGGTGCCGGAACCGCAGGTGGGGTCGAGGACGAGATCACCGGGGTCTGATGTCATCAAGATGCATCGCTCGATTACTCGTCGCACTGTTTGAACTACATAGAGCTTGTCATCTCCAAAGCCCCCTGTGCGAGTGTCATCCCAAATATCGGAGCTAGGCTTAAACGAGAAATCGTTGAAATAGCGTATGAAGTTTAGGCTGCGGCCAATGGCCATCAGTCTGTCAGCTAGATCGAGCCTCTTTAGTCCGACCAAATTCGTGCTGAATGTTCGCGCTCCCGGCGAGTACGCTACACCGCGAAATGTATAGCTTTGTAAATCGTTCGTATTGTTCGCCCGAGCGCTTGTGAGTGGGTTTGGTCGATAGACGCGAGCATTGGCGGGCGGCTCAACTGCCCCTTGAATTTCTTCTTGGGATAGCGGACGGCGCGAAGTATCCGGTAACTCAACAAAACGTATGTTTACCTCGGAACGCCAATCTCGTTCTTCGTATGAGCTGCGGAATTTGATTTGACTACGGCATTTACAAAACCAAAGCAGGATGTCGGTTGTGACGTCCAGAAGCCCACTACCTTTTCCTGTCGTTTTGCGAAATACGATTTGCCCGCAAAAATTCTCGTCGCCAAATACCTCATCCATCACCATCCTGACCCGGTGCACATTTTCATCACCGATCTGCACGAAGATCGATCCAGACTCCGTCAGCAGGTCGCGCGCCACCGTTAGCCGGTCGCGCAGATAGGTCAGATACGAGTGGATGCCGTCGCGCCAGGTGTCGCGGAAGGCCTTGACCTGTTCCGGCTCGCGGGTGATATGGTCGGCCTTGCCGTCCTTGACGTCGCGGCTGGTGGTTGACCACTGGAAGTTGCTGTTGAATTTGATGCCGTAGGGCGGATCGAAATAGATGCACTGCACCTTGCCGCGCAGCCCCTCGCGCTCGGCCAGGCTGGCCATGACCTGAAGCGAATCGCCGAGGATCATGCGGTTGGTCCAGTTCTGGTCGTGCTGGTAGAACTCGGTCTTGTCCGCGCCCTTGGGGATGCCGTTGAAGTCGGCGAAGAGGTCGGCGGTAATCTGCCCGGCTCCGTGCTCGCGCTCCTTCGTTTCGCGCAGCAGATCGTCGATCAGCGCCTTGGGGTGTACCTTCTCCTGAATGTAGAGCGGCGGTGCGTGGACAACCAGGTCGCTCCAGTCCTGCTCGTCCTTGCCGCGCCAGACGAGTTGCGGGTCGAGGTCGGTGTTGCGCGGGTAGCGAATCTGCTTGGGCTGCTGCTGTTCCTTTTCCAGCACGGACTGAAACTCTGCCGTCGGGATGTTCTTGCGCTTCTCCTCGTGCTTGAGGGACTCGACAGATTTTAGCGTGGGTGGTTTCTTGGCCATGGCTATTGAATTACGAATTTTGAATTTGGAATGGTGAAATGTATGGTCATTTTTGAGCTCTTTACGAATTTGTAATTCGTCATTCGAAATTCACACTTCATCATTTTCCTTTCGCCTTTGTATTCTTTGTGATCGTAGTGAGAATCGCGATGAGTTGATTGGCTTCATCCAGCAATTCTGCCAAGCGTGGTTCTGGAACTATTTCCGATGCCGAGAGCAGGCGAAGCCAGTAGTGTGTTTCACGCGCTTCCTTGCATGCAATGGACAGCTTACTCACAAAGTCTGCACGGCTTTGGCCTGCCTGTCCTTCTTCAACGTTAGCGCCAATTGACGTTCCCGACCGAAGGAGTTGATTGGCCATTGTCCGGCTCACTCCCGGTGTCTGATCCAACACTTGGCACAGCTTCACCACACGCCGCGCAAATTCAAAAGTCCGCTCGGGCAAATCCCTTTTCACAATTCCCACTTCGTTATTCACAATTCGTCACTCGGCGTAACGGGTGAGCATGATGTCATCCACTTCACGCTGGCTACCCGAGCCGAGATCGACCATTTTGTTG
>JANXZF010000010.1 GCA_025355665.1 Actinomycetes bacterium | reverse complement strand
GCCGTTGAGATGGCTCGCCAAGAGCCCAGTCGCGTAAAGGGCCTTGTACTTATGGGGCCATTCGCTCCGCTGAGTTCGACGCAATTGCAATGGTGGAAGAACAAAGTTCATCATTGGCAACCGGATGCCAAGGGTGCCTTTCTAAATGAAGCCGTTTTGCCGCGATTGAACGCGGTTTCTGCAGAAGCAGATGCCCAACAGTATCTTTTTGAACTTATTGCTCATCTGCAAGCTGGGCCAAATTTCTGGTGGGGATACGAAGCCGTATTCGATTATGACTTGGCAGCAGGCGTCAGAGATATTTCGTTGCCAACTCTCATTCTTACTGGCGAGAGGGAGTTGTCGAGTCAAGTGGATATGGGTCGCTTCGTGCATTCGCTAATCTCGAAGAGTGAGTACGAGATGATCCCAGGCGGGACTTCGGAGATGGTTAGCGAGGTTCCCGAAAGTGTGCGGGACAAGGTGCTCCCATTTATTGAAAGTGTTCTCAAGCTTTCTTAGGGCTCGTTGAGTAAAGGGCCCCTTCTGTATTTGACGTCCGTTGGATGCTGCCACGGGATACGAGTACGTCGAGATGAGCCATGGTCTCATTGACGGCCAACATCTGATTAAACATGTCGAGTGTTTCAAACCGGTGCTCGCGCCTAGTCCAAAGGAGTTGCTCGGCCACTTGAAGCGCTGTGCCTCCAGAAATCTGAACCATTTCAAATGTTTGGTTGAGGCGATGTTCGTGGTGTGCCAGAAGTTCATCGATCCGAGAATGCATGTTTCCCCCCGGTGTGCCATGCGCCGGCAACATTTGCGCATCTGGTAACGCGCGCACCATCATCAATGAAACGAGATAGTCGGCAAGCGGAGATCTCGGCGGAACAGGCTCGAATCCGATGGAGGGTGTTATATGCGGTAATACATGATCGCCACTAAAAACAATGGACTTCTCTCGGTCGGCGAAGATTACATGCCCTCTTGTGTGGCCGGGTGTCGCAATCACTTCGAGTCGGTGCTCGCCAACGTGAATTTTCTCGCGGTCGTGCATCCACTTATCAGGGATTTCCCAAGGACGTTGTTTTTCGTTGGCCTTGGCCATTTTTTCTTGCAATTCGTATGCCCCAGCGGTTATCAGCCGCCGGCCGATGCCCGTTAACTTGGATCTCTCCTTTTTCACAACCTCCCCAATATTTGGGGTTTCGCCGAGGCCAAGCCGTATTCGAGTTTTGAATTCTCTCCTCATTTCCATGGCAAAGGTGTAGTGATCACGATGCATATGGGTAATTAGGAATTCATCAATCTCATCGAGAGTTCGCCCGATCTGCCCCAAGGCCGAAGCCAAGGCTTCGCGTGTGATCCCAATATCGCCCATGCCCGAATCGATCATGGTGAGGCGATCACCTACCGACAATGCGTAGACATTTACTGCTCGGAGCGCGTCTCCAAGCAGTGGTAATGGGATTCGATGAACCCCCGGAAGAATCTCAAAGATTCCGGGCTTGGTCCAATCCTCGGTTCTGGGGAGGCGATCAGAATCTTCGGTCAAGGTTCCAACACTCCCTCGCAAACTTTAAGTCCCTTGCAAACGAGGGCACCCCAAAGTACTACTTAGAACAAAGTCAGACAAAGAATGTTGGCGCTTACTCTGGGAAAACGGAACACCAATTGCACCTGAATCCATGATCTGTGTGCAATTAGGCACCACGAAACTCTTGCAGGACTGAATTCACCTGAGAAAATGGTTATGCCGAGGTGCAACCGCACCGCGAAAGACGTAACTGTCCGGAGAGGCGCATGATGCTGTGCGGGACAGTCCATAGTGCATGGATTGGGCGATTGGTCATGAAATCAGCGGGAATGAAGCAGGGCGCGGCAAGTGTTAAATCCGATCTCTACGCCAGAAGTTACAGCACCTGGCTTCGTGTTTTGATTGTCGCAGCCATTTTCTTAGTTGCGGTTTTCGTATTGGCGGCATGCGGTTCCTCGGGTAAGCCAAGTGCGTCGAATACTCCAACTACATCAGCGGCGACGTCCCCTGCCGTGATTCCGAGTAGTTCGCCTACTATTTCTCAGGCGGGTCTGACCTGCAAAGCAGACACTTCGTCCGATTCGATCAATGTTGGAAAGTATTTTGGCAATATATTGGCCCATGCAAGGAAGGATTGGCGGTCGGATGCGAATATTTCGAGTGTCCGTTTTGAAGATCGCACCTCCAAGAATTTCAATTCACTTTGTACCTTGAAGACAGATGCGAACTGGAAGATCATCTTGTACTCGGTAAGTTCTAAGACTGAACTTGTCGCAGATCTGGACGTCTTCAACAAGAAGAACACGGAACTTCCACTAATCCGATACGAAGTGGTCAAGAAGCTCTCGAATAATTCGGAATCTTATACGAGCCTTACGATTGCAGATATGAAGAAACAAGGAGGATGGAGCTTCTACGTCTATTCACGACCAGAATTCGCCGCTAGCGAAGCAAAGGGTCCTGCAAACCTCTTCCTGAATTGGAAAATGTCGATGAGTCAAGTGATCCAGAAATTCATTGATCGGACGAAGACCGAGAAAATTACTGGCATCGGATACAACATCGCTATTGGAAAAGCATCATTGAAAACGAAGACTGCGTATGCCTATATTTATTGGGAGAATGGTGCGAAGAAAACAGCTTTCTACGTTGAGCCGATTTCGCTAACTTCCTACGACTATAAGTATTAGAAAACTACTTAATCCGCAGCGAGTTCGTCACAACGAAAAGGCTTGAAAGAGCCATGGCTCCGGCCGCGTACATCGGCTGGAGGGCGCCCATCACGGCGATGGGGATTCCAATCACGTTGTATAAGAAAGCCCAAGCGAGATTTTCCCGGATTATTCGCAGCGTCTTCGAGGAGAGTTCTAGTGCCTCGATGACACTGCCTAGATCTCGGCGCATGAGGATCATGTCAGCACTGGCAATTGCTGTGCCCATTGCGATGCTCAGATCTGCGCTGGCGAGTGCAGCTGCGTCGTTCATGCCGTCTCCGACCATCAGGACGCGGTGGCCTTTCCCTTGCAATACTTTCACCGTGTCGACTTTGTCTTGAGGGAGTGCTCCTGAAATGACATGGTCTATTTCAATGCCGACTTCGCGGGCAACGGCAAGTGCCACTTGTGAACTGTCCCCGGTCACGAGCCACGGTTCGATCCCACGATGCTTCAATTGGTCAATTGCTTGCTTCGCATCGAATTTGATTTCATCGCCGACGGCGAACATCGCCAGAGCGACACCATCCCATGCCAGAACTGAGACAGTGAGCCCTTTCTCTTGAGCCTGGAAAATTTCATGGATCAGATCTTGGTGGAACGGGGTGGTTGCATGTGCGACCGCCGTCGGAGATCCGACAAGCACCACGGGGGAAAGCATTCCTAGATTGACTCTTCCCGCCGATCCCGATCCGAGCGTGCGTGAATATTCCGTGACGGTCGTTGCTTTGATTCCTTTAGCCGAAATCGATGTCGCGATCGCGGCGGCGACTGGATGGTCGCTCTGTAATTCGATTGAAAGCGCAGTGGAAAGTATTACCTCCTCACGGAGTAAATCTCGATAATTGGGTCCGAGGATTGAGCCGGCCGCGGGGACTACGAACATTTGGGTCAGAGACATCGTTCCGTTAGTCACTGTGCCGGTCTTATCAAGGATGACCGAGTCGATCCTTCGAGTGAGTTCGAGAACTCGTGGTTCGCGGATGATGATTCCGCGCTGGCCCCCTCGTCCTGATGCGACTAGCAGAGCAACTGGCGTAGCAAGACCCCATGCTCCAGGGCAAGCGATGACAAGTACGGCGATCGCTGAAGAAATGGATTGTGTCAGCGTGTGATGACCTCGGTAATGCCAAACCAAGAAAGTCCCGATAGCGAGAAGAGCGACAGTTGGCACGAAGACTGCACTAACGCGGTCGGCCATTCGTTGCATGGGTGCTTTGGTGCCTTGGGCGCGCAGGACCATAGCCGCGATTCGGTTGCGCTCGCTATCAGAACCGACGCGGGTAGCGCGAATTATGAGACGTCCATTGTTGTTGAGTGAAGAACCGAAGACGCGCGAGCCCGGGGTGACATCAACCGGTTTGGATTCGCCAGTTAGTAGCGCCATGTCCACCGAACTCTCGCCAGAAATGACAACTCCATCGGTGGCGATTTTCTCGCCGGGGTTGGCTACGAAATGATCACCTATCGCTAAATGAAGAATTGGAATAACTACCGATTCCCCTTCGCGAATCACGCTGACTTCCCGGTTTTCTCGAACCATAATTGTGGAGATGGCACGGCTCGCGCGCCGTTTGGCGAGGGATTCTAGATAGCGACCGGCTACCACAATGAGAATGATGGTTGCAGAAACTGCAGCATAAACTTTGCCACTGCCTGTGATATTTGCGTAAATAGACCACCCGAAGGCGGTCAAAGATCCGAAGGTGATGAGGGTATCCATTGTGGGATGGAACAAATTGCGAATACCTGCCCGATAAATCGGAAGGGCGACTATAAGGACAACTGGTGCGCTCAGCCCGATAACCAGCCACGCGGTAGGCGAATATTTTGGATGCAGTACGTTAAAGATGTCGAGTTGACTATTGATCCAGCTATCGATTTTTGGATTCCAACTGGACATGTTTGAAATTGCGAGAACCGGGGCTGTGAACAAGACTGCGAAGAAGAGGGCAGTAGAAGATTTCTTGCTGTGAAGGGCAACCTGTCCTGAGACCTTGACATATGTTGCCGAATAGCCGGCTAATCTAATAGCCTTAACCAGTTTTTTAGGATCCATCTCCGCGGGTGCTATCGCATTTGCAGTTTTTATTTCGTAATTGACAGCAGCGCTGACCCCAGGAATTGCGTTGAGAGTTCGTTCCACGGTGGTAGCACACGATGCACAAGTCATTCCTCCGATACGGAGGGTGATCGGCTCGAAGGCAGTTTTTATGGCCTTACTACCAACTTTGGTTCTATTGGACTTGGCCATTGAGTTGCCTCACAACTTGCCCCAATAGATGACCATTGGTTGATAGACCGCTTCCGTGATGCGGTCCAGGCTCCCCGGTGATGGAAGTAAAAGAGCCACCTGCTTCGCGTACCACAATGTCCAGTGCAGCCATATCCCAGACCGCAAGCACGGGTTCAACTGCGATGTCCGCAGCACCTTCGGCAACAAGCATGTGTGACCAGAAATCTCCGAAGCCGCGTGAACGCCAACTTTGATCGATGAGAGACATGAAGGCTTCACGGCGATCGCCAAAGCCAACAAAATCTGAGTAGGTCACCGAAGCATCTTTCAATTGTGAAACTTTCGAGACTGAAATCTTTCGAGCAGCACCGCCGTTGAACTGCACAAAAGCGCCATTTCCTTTGGATGCATACCAGCGCCGTGTTACAGCTGGAGCACTAACGACGCCGACAATTACTTCGCCATCTTCAATCAGTGCAATCAGCGTCGACCAGGTCGGAACCGATCGCATGAAATTCTTCGTTCCATCAATTGGATCAATCACCCAGTAGCGTGAACCCAAATTTTCCGATTCGCCGAACTCTTCGCCGAGTACTCCATCATTGGGGCGCTCTCTGGTGAGAATTTCTCGGATGGCGGTCTCTGTGGCTTTGTCTGCATCGGTTACGGGGGTGTTGTCGGGTTTGGTCGTGATTACTAAATCCTGTGACTGGTAGCGCGATTGGGTGATGAGATCGGCCGCATCGGCTATTTGTAGCGCCAGCGCCAGGTCTTCTCCGAGTGAATATTTACTAGTGGACATTCGCTAAGCCTAGTCCAGCTTGATATCCAACAGGCTTCGCAAGGATTCAATTCTTCTTTGTCGCTCGGGAATTACGACGCCATTCGGAGCCGCCCACTCCGTGAGGGCACAGCCTTCTTCTGAATGTGAGCAATTTGGCATGCAATGAGAAATGACGTCGGACAAATCTTCAAACGCAGCGATGATCCGATTCGGATCGATATGAGCTAGGCCGAAAGCTCTGATGCCAGGGGTGTCGATGACCCAGCCGTCACTGGATTTCAAATGAGATGAGAGCGGAATGGCGACCGCACTAGAAGAAGTGTGGCGACCACGTCCCGTTACCTCGTTGACTTCGCCGATAACGCGCTCGGCATGGGGTATGAGTGCATTGATGAGGGTGGACTTTCCGACGCCCGAATGCCCGACCAACACTGAAGTTTTCCCGTGCAATACCTCGCGAATGAGAGAGAGATCCCTGCCCTTTGATGTCGTCAAAACTTTCACATTTAGGCTCTCGTATTCGTGTAGAAAATCCGGTTCTGGGCCTAGGTCGACTTTGGTCACCAGAATTACGGGGGTGATTCCTTCGTGGAATGCGCTGACGAGAAAGCGATCGATCAGGCCACGGCGTGGTTCGGGGTTTGTTGCTGCCACAACAATGATGAGTTGGTCGATATTTGCGACAATGATTCGCTCAACTTTTGCGACGTCATCAACGGTTCTACTGAGAGAGTTCTTTCTTTCTTTCACCGTAACTATGCGCGCAAGCGAACCGATGGTTCCACTGGTGTCACCAACTATTCCTACGTGGTCTCCGACTACAACCGATTTGGGTCCTAATTCGCGAGCCTTCATTGCCGTCACGATGACTCCGTCATCCGTGATGCATGTTGTCCTGCCGCGATCCACAGTAGTTACAAATGCATTTATGGCATCGGAATGGGAAGGTCGATCTTTGCTTCTTGGGCGAGTGCTTCGACTCGGCCGAATCTTTACATCAGTTTCGTCGAATTTTCGCTTTGCCATATGTTCTATTCGATCAGACTTGACCAAAGCCCAGGAAAATCGGGCAGAGTCTTAGTTGTCGTTGCGATGTTTTCGACTTCGATATCGGGAACGACCAAGCCGAGAACGGCCCCGGCAGTTGCAAGTCGATGATCCTCATATGTATGAAAGATACCCCCGTGAAGTGGGGCTGGTGTTATGTGGATCGAGGTTTCTTCTTCGCGAACATTTCCGCCGAGCGCGTTGATTTCGCGGGTTAGTGCTGCGAGCCTATCAGTCTCGTGAAGTCGAAGGTGGCCGATGCCTCGCAGTGAGGAGGGGGAGTCTGCCAATGCGGCAAGTGCGGCGATGGCGGGAGTTAATTCTCCGACATTGTGCAAGTCGATATCGATGCCGTGAATCGAGCCTGTTCCATGAAGAGAAAGTCCATCGCTGCCAAAGGAAATTTCGGCTCCCATTCGCGAAAGGATTGTTCGCAGTTGATCA
The DNA here is from genome assembly GCA_025355665.1 of Actinomycetes bacterium. GTDB lineage: Bacteria > Actinomycetota > Actinomycetes > Nanopelagicales > Nanopelagicaceae > QYPT01. The sequence goes on along the minus strand of JANXZF010000010.1, from coordinate 25,999 downwards.
CCCGGTTGGGTGGTAATTGCGGGCCAGTCTGCAATGGTGATGTTTCCTCCGCAGACCATCGCCATTGAAAGAAAGGGTGCTGCATTTGAAAGATCAGGTTCGATCACAAGATCTCGCCCATGCAGTCGAGAGGTATGCACGCGCCAAGTGTGCTGCTCGGTGTTGATTTCGAGTTTGGCGCCGAAGTCACGCAACATCTGAACTGTCATTTCAATGTGGGGCATTGAAGGCAATGATGAACCGATATGTCGTGCAGTGATCCCCTTAATCGTTGCTGGACCGATTAAGAGTAGAGCCGAGAGAAATTGGCTTGAGGCCGAGGCATCGATATCAATTTCTCCTCCTCGAAGTTTGCCAGTGCCATTGACCGTCATGGGCAATGTGTAGCGAGCCTCATGTTCGACCTGGACGCCTAGCTCTTCTAGGGCTCGAATAACTGGTCCGAGTGGGCGCTCGTGTGAACGTGCATCTCCATCGAATGAAATAGCGCCATTGGCAAGGGCTGCGACTGGAGGAAGAAACCTCATCACAGTGCCGGCGTTACCTACATCGACAAGTGCCGGGCCGTTGAGTTCCTGCGGCGAGACTCGCCATTGGTGCTCGCCATCTTCGTAGGCATCGGCGATGACAGTGCCCATGGCGATGAGGCCGTTCTTCATCAAGGTGGTATCACGCGAGATAAGGGGTCGTCGAAGAGTGGAAGGCGAATCAGATAGGGCGGCCAGAACGAGAGCACGGTTAGTTACGGATTTAGATCCAGGTATAACAACGGAGGAGTTGATCGGATTGGCTCCTCGAAATGGTGCGTTCCAGTTTCCGGCAGAGGAAGGCTTACGCGATTTGCTCACGGGATGAGCCTACCGTTGCTCGGATAGAGCCTGAACTGCCTATATTTCTTCTAGATTAATTGATTTCTTCTAGGCTATTGGGCATGTGCGGACGCTTTGCGCAATCGAAGATGGATGATGCTCTGGTCGAAGAATATGGAATTACCGGAGCAGTACCTTCTTCGCCTCTACCTGCCAGTTGGAACATTGCACCGACCAAGGACATTTACATCATTCGCGAAGATCCAAAAATGAGGGCACGAGAATTCGGTAGCGCCTCTTGGGGACTAATTGGATCTTGGCAGAAGGATTTTGCGTCGGCGCGTGCATCGCAATCTCACGCGATTAATGCGCGACGCGAATCAGTTTTCGAAAAACCCACTTTTCGCGATGCGGTTCGAAAGCGCCGATGTCTCGTTCCAGCCGATGGTTATTACGAATGGGCCACAGCCCTTGGCCCCTATCGCCCAAAGCAGCCCTTCTACATTTGTAGCCCCGATGGCCATTCACTTTCGTTTGCAGGAATTTGGAATGAATGGGTTTCGTCGAAGGGAGAGGTCATCGAAAGTGTTGCCATCATTACCTGCGACGCAGTTGGGCGATTGGCCGAAGTCCATAGTCGGATGCCGGTTATTTTGCCCAGAAATCGCTGGGAGTCTTGGATGGATCCGTCCAACCAAGATGCAGATGATTTGCGGAAACTAATGGAATATTCCGACCTCTACGATGGTTTAAGCGTGTATGCCGTCTCAAATTCAGTCAATTCGGTGTCGAATAATGGTCCTGAATTGATCAGGCCAATTTCTCTGGGCGAGCCCCAGACCCTGTTCTAGGGGTAGCCTTGATGGCGATGACATCGACGGAATTAGTAAAAGAGAGTGCCGCAGAGCGCTCTCTTCGCTTTGAGCGCGACGCATTAGCCTTCACCGATCAGTTGTATTCGGCTGCCCTGCGCTACACAAAGAATCCGCACGATGCAAAAGATTTGGTGCAGGACACTTATCTCAAAGCCTTTGCCTCCTTCCACCAGTTTGAACCGGGGACCAATCTCAAGGCTTGGCTCTATCGAGTTTTGACAACTACCTTCATCAACTCTTATCGCAAGGCGCAACGCCAGCCGATGATTGCCAGCGCCGGCGAAGTCGAGGATTGGCAGTTGGCTGAATCCGCATCGCACACAAGCGATCAGGGAAAGTCGGCCGAGATTGAAGCGCTGGAAAAAATGCCAGACAGCGACGTGAAGCGTGCATTGCAGGAGATCCCCGAAGAATTCCGCATTGCAGTTTATCTGGCCGACGTCGAGGGTTTTTCATATAAGGAAATTGCCGACATTGTTGGAGTCCCGACAGGCACCGTTATGTCGCGACTTCACCGTGGACGTAAAGCCCTGCGCTTGCTTTTAGCTGATTACGCAAAAGAACGTGGTTATGGCAAGGAGGTGAACTCATGAGCTGTGGAGAAAAGCACGAAACGCCTTGCAATGAAGTTCTCAATTCCGTTGGCCTGCTTATCGATGGTGAGATCCATGAGATGTCCCAGATTCATTCGATTGAGGTTCACTTTGAAGAGTGTTCGCCATGCCGCGAGGAAATGGAACATGAGCGTCGGATGCACCGCCTCCTCCATGAAATGCTAACTCGCTCGTGCTTGGAAAGTGCGCCGCAGGAGTTGCATGAACAACTTGCATATCAATTAGCGATGATGCGGCAAGGCTCGGCCGAGTACGTCACCGAATACAGGATGACTGAGATTTCAATCGAAGTCGATCAGTATGGCAACGTTGAACATCGCGAAATCACGATCGAGGGAAACTGGACCCAGGAACTAGTTCAACCAGAAACGCCTGACTCGCTCCGCGAAGAGTAAGAATGCGTCGCACAAACGAAATCATCGGAGCCGTCGGATTCTCATCGATGTTGATTCGACCTGGTGATTGTGCGGTTGCGATGGGTCTTGGTGATCTCCCAATTGCTGCGACTTCGCATTTTCTAAATGTTATGGAAAGTGCGGCGCTTACTGCAATCGCTGAATTTCTTGAAATTGGTGAGACTACGCGACTTATAGAAGTGCATCTTGATTCTCTTGAAGCCGCTGGCATCGGGGCAGAATTACGAGCGACAGCTACTTGCTCTGAGTTTGTGGGCCGCGAAATTGGTTTTTCGTGCGAGATTTATGACGGAGACAGATTGGTATGTAGGGCCATAATGAAAAGAGCAGTGGTCGAGCGAGTTTCATTCCTCGCCCGAACCGCCGCGCAATCCATAGTTGGTCGTAGCTGAGATCGTAAAGACGGCTTAGGTCGTACAAAACGGCGATCTCGCAGATCTAAGGAGTCCTGTTATCTGTTGGGATTTCTCTTATTTTTTAGTTGCCCAGAAGATCTCTGAGATTTCATCAATCTTGGCAAGCAGTTGATCAGCAACGGCTACGTCGTTGGTGCCCTTGGTTCCGCCGGCTCCAGCAAGTTTGGTGGCTTCGTTGAATAAGGTGCTTAAGTTTGGATAAGCCTCGAAGTGATTTGGCTTGAAGTAATCAGTCCAGAGAACCCAGAGGTGTTCCTTGACCATATTTGAGCGCTCTTCTTTGATCGCAACGGCTCGGGCTTTGAAATCGGCGTCTGTGCTTGCGGCGTATTTCTGCATGCATGCCTTCACAGATTGGGCCTCTATCTTGGCCTGGATGGGATCGTAGATCCCGCAGGGGAGGTCGCAGTGGGCGTGAACGGTGATCTTTGGGGTAAACATGTTTCTCTCCAATATGTCTCGAGATGGCACAAAACTAGCTTCTTGTGCACGTGCGTAGAAACTCTTCTGATGTGAGACTACCCCCCATGGCGCCTAAAAACACACCCGCAAAAAAGAGAAGGTTTGGAACCGTGGCCGTGGCCGGGGAATCGATGGCCCCCACGTTCAACGCCGGTGACTGGCTATTGGTCATGTGGGGCGGGAGTTTTCGAAGGGGTCAAGCCGTGATTATTGAGCGAGAGGACCAACCTGGAGTCTTTTTGATCAAGCGGGTGGTAGGTCCGATTGACGAAAAGTTTTGGGTTGAAGGCGACAATAAGAATGAGAGCACAGACTCACGTCATTGGGGTGCAATCAGTGAAGATGAGATCGTTGCGAGCATAGTTCTTCGGTTCAAGAAAGCCGGATCCCGTAGGAAGAGCCCTAAAAAAGATTAGCGGTTGAAGGCCTCGATCATCAGCGCCTTTGCCTCTTCTTCGTGAACATAGTGGTTCCCCGTTGCAGGACTTGCGGTTGCACGGCGTGATACTCGACGCAGAGTGCGATCTCCGAATACGCCGAGAGTGTTGAGTGCGACGAAAGGCCACGGACCTTGGTTTGCAGGTTCATCCTGAACCCAGAGGAGGTTTGCACGAGGGTGCTTTGCGGCCTCGGCTGCTAATTCAGCTGTGGGTAGTGGATAGAACTGTTCGACTCGAACAATTGCAGTAGTTTCTTCGCCAAGTTTGGCGCGCTCGGCGAGCAGGTCGTAGTAAACCCGTCCAGAGCAGAAGATGAGTCGCGTTGCATTTGTCACCGTTGTGTCGGTAATTACAGGTTGGAAATGCCCCTGCGTGAATTCGGCCAAAGATGATGCCGCCGCGCGAAGGCGGAGCATCGATTTTGGCGTGAAGACAATCAGCGGACGTGGTGTCGGGTTTTTTGCATGCCAGCGGAGTAGGTGGAAGTAAGAGGCTGGCGAAGATGGTTGTGCAACAGTCATGTTCGACTCGGCGCACAAAGAAAGGAAGCGCTCGATTCGTGCTGACGAGTGGTCAGGACCTTGGCCTTCATATCCATGTGGCAGAAGCAGGACTACGCCAGAGCGCTCGCCCCATTTTTGCAGAGATGAAGAAATGAATTCATCAATGATGGTCTGGGCGCCGTTGCTGAAATCGCCGAACTGACCTTCCCACATGACGAGTGCTTCGCTTCGAACAACTGAGTAGCCGTATTCAAATCCCATTGCCGCGAATTCAGAGAGCAGCGAGTCGATCACGAAGAATTGATTTTCATCTGAAATGAGTCCGCGAAGTGGTGTCCACTCGTTGCCGTTCTCTTTATCGATGATCACAGCGTGGCGATTACTAAATGTTCCTCGCCTGGAATCCTGGCCCGCAAGGCGGATTGGAGTGCCATCGAGCAAAAGTGAGCCAAAAGCAAGGGTTTCGCCCATCGACCAATCGATGGTTCCGTCATTGAGCATCTCGACGCGCTTGTTCAGTTGAGGGAGAAGCTTGGGATGGACGTTGAATCCTTCAGGAACGGTGATTTGCGTTTGTGCGATAGCGCGTGCCGTTGATTCATCGATTCGAGTGTCGATCTCATGAGGAGCGGCTGATTCCGGGGCAGCAAATGAAAGATCCGTTTCTGGGGTGAGATTGTGCACGGCTGCAAAGACGGCTTCAATTTGTGATTGATAATCCTGCGCCACTTCCTTTGCTTCTTCATCCGTGATGTCACCGCGACCGACAAGTGCTTCGGTGTACAACATACGAGTGGAACGCTTTGCATCAATGAGTTTGTACATCAACGGTTGCGTGAAACTTGGCTCGTCGCCTTCATTGTGTCCACGGCGGCGGTAGCAGAGCATGTCGATGACAATGTCCTTGTTGAACTTCTGGCGGTAATCGAAGGCAATACGGGCAACGCGAACGCAAGCTTCCGGGTCATCACCGTTGACGTGGAATATTGGCGCTTGGATTCCCTTTGCAACATCGGTTGCATATGTCGAAGAACGTGACATCTCAGGTGCGGTTGTAAAGCCGACTTGGTTGTTGATGACAACGTGAATCGTTCCGCCAGTTCGATATCCGCGAAGTTGCGAGAGGTTCAATGTCTCAACGACAACTCCCTGGCCGGCAAATGCGGCATCACCGTGGATGAGAATTGGAAGTACAGAGAACGAGCCCTTTACGTTGAGGCGGTCTTGCTTTGCGCGAACGACACCCTCGAGCACTGGGTTTACGGCTTCAAGGTGCGATGGATTTGCGGCAAGATAAATCTTTGTCTTGGCTCCGGACTCTGCCGTGAAAACGCCCTCGGTTCCAAGGTGGTACTTAACATCGCCTGTTCCGTGCACCGCGTTCTTCGTGTAGTGGCCTTCAAATTCTTGGAATATCTGTCCGTAAGATTTTCCTGCGATGTTGGCTAGGACGTTGAGGCGACCACGATGAGGCATACCGACGCATACTTCGTCTAGGCCATCTTCTGCAGCTGCTGAAATAACAGCGTCTAGCAATGGGATAACGGTCTCGCCGCCTTCGAGAGAGAATCTCTTCTGGCCGACATATTTGGTCTGAAGGAAAGATTCGAAGGCTTCTGCTCCATTGAGTTTGCGCAAGATTCGAAGTTGCTCTTCGCGGGGCAACTTAGGGGCGCCGAGTTCGACGCGTTGTTGAATCCAATTGCGCTCGGTTGGATCCTCGATGTACATGTATTCCACGCCAACAGCGCGGCAATAGGAGTCGCGGAGAATTCCGAGAATATCTCGAAGCTTCATGAAGGCACGTCCGCCAAAACCGCCGGTAGCGAATTCGCGGTCCAAGTCCCATAGCGTCAATCCGTGCGTCACGACGTCAAGATCTGGATGCGATCGCTGTTTGTATTCCAAAGGATCGATATCGGCCATGAGGTGGCCGTAGGTGCGGTATGCGTGAATCAGTTGTTGGACGCGCGCGGTCTTGTTGATTTCTTCATCGCGTGCAAATTCGATGTCGGCGGCCCAACGAATTGGCTCGTAAGGAATACGAAGCCCTGCGAAAATTTCGTCGTAGAACTGGTCGGCACCGAGCAAGTACTCGTTGATTCGACGGAGGAAGTCGCCGGACTGCGCGCCTTGAATAATGCGGTGGTCGTAGGTGCTGGTGAGCGTCACGACTTTGCTAACTGCGAGGCGAGCAAGAGTTTCCTCGCTCGAGCCTTGGAACTCTGACGGATAATCCAAAGCACCAACTCCAAGGATCATTGCTTGCCCTGCTACTAAACGTGGAACGGAGTGAACGGTGCCAAGGGTTCCTGGGTTTGTTAGTGAAACCGTGGTGTCCGCATAATCTTCAACGGTTAATGTTCCGCTGCGTGCTTTTGCGACGGTTGCCTCATATGCGCGCCAGAACTGAGCAAAATCAAGGCCTTCGCAGCCTTTTATGGATGGAACGAGAAGTTGCCGTGTTCCATCTGGTTTTGTTAAATCGATTGCAATGCCGAGGTTGATGTGCTCGGGATGCCCTACCGCAGGTTTGCCGTCAAGGAGAGTGAAGAATGAATTCATTTCCGGCATCGCATCGAGGGCTTTGATCATTGCGTAGGCGATGAGGTGAGTGAAGGAAACTTTGCCGCCGCGAGCGCGCTTCAAGTGGTTGTTGATGACAATGCGATTATCGATGAGAAGTTTGGCTGCCACGACGCGAACGCTCGTCGCAGTTGGAACCGTGAGCGATGCTTCCATGCTCTGTACGACACGCCCCGCAACTCCGCGTAAGGGAACGATGGATGCGGCTTCGGGTGTTGCAAGAACTGGCGCCGGCCTAACGACAGGGTCGGCCGGGGTTGGCGTGACCAAATCTGCTTGTCGAACTACCGGCTGTGACGATGACTGCGCCGCCTCCATTGCCGGTGTTTCCGGTTGGATCAGTGTTCGCTCCGGAACGACAGGTTGAGTGATTGCACCACGAGGAGTCGGTGGCCCTGATGGACGGGGCGCCTTAGGTGTTTGGTCGGCCGCGGCAACTGATCCAGTATGTGTCGAAGGAGAGAACTGCGCGAAGAAATCCAGCCATGTCTTTTCGAGTGAAGATGGGTCTTGCAGATATCGCTCGTACATTTCGTCAACGAGCCACTCGTTTGCACCAAATTGCTCGGCAACTTCCTCGCCGAATTTTCCAGCGAAAGTTGACTTGCTGACTGGTGGATCCAATGGCTCATCTGCCGACACTGGCGAGCTCCTTCTAAGTCAATGTTCCCTGTTTGGGTTCTCCGTTTGTGCTGTGAAAGCGGGGCAAAGCCTACCGATCCAATGTTTCAAGACTAATTCCAAATTTGAGGTGCGATAGCGGTATAGACCACATTCATCTACGCAAAACGCAGTGAAGGCGCTGATAATGCCACCCATCTCACAATGAGAGAACGAAATCTCTAATTCGCAACGATGGATAGGGCCAGGATCAGGATCACAAGTGAGATCGCGGCGAGGGGCAGTGCGACAACCCATAGGTGAGCCTGCATTTGGAAGTAGGAGACGCCCACGGCGATCAGATTGAGCAGAATGGCTGGGGCTCGGCCGTAGTTCCTGCCGGCGCGAAAACCCTTGGCCGAGACCAGGAGTGCTGCTGCCCCAAGGACCGCGAAGATTACGACTCCGACGAGCGCCAGTGGGGCTTCAAGGTGGGAGCCGAAACTTTTGATCACCATGAAAAGGCCTAGGGCTAGCAGGGCTGCGGCTTCGACCTTGAGCAGGGCTGCCACGATATTGCGACGCTTTACCTTTTTGGCATCATCGGGGCTCATGATCGTAAGGGTAGCAATTCACATCCTCCTAGGTGGCTCTCGATGACCGAGTACTCCCACGATGGCATTCGGGATTCCCTGACTCAACTTGCTGCGCCGACGTTGTTTTACGAACAGCTTCGGCGAGAGCTCGCTAGGGCAAGTCGTGGGCAGGAAGCGATCTGTTTGGTTCGTTTCGTTCTCCAACCAACTGTTCCTGACGTCACCATTGAAGGAGCCAACTCGGAATCTCAGTATGAAGATGCGATTTTGAGTTTTGCTCAGACCTTAACTCGACTGTGCCGAGCGGAAGATCTTTGTGCCCGAATGGGAGAGTTGGAATTTGTCAGCATTCTTCACGGTGCAGAACTGGCTGCGATGAGCTTAATTGCGCGAATTTCCGAAAATTGGCGTGTCGACTTAGCTCGTCGCCGCAGCGCCGTGGACAAGGACCCGATCCTCTTGGCGACTTCTTCGGTGATCTCGCGACCGATGGAAAGTTCATTAGAACTTTTGGATCGTTTGGATTCTGCGTAAGTACGTCCGGCGCCTTTGTATGAAGCGATTGTGTCGGCGAGTCAGCTAAGGGAGTCACCTGAAATCCACATCTAGGGATGTGCACCGTTAATTCTTGCTGCACGGCTCTCGGTACATATGACACCTAATGTCAGCCCATGCCAGTTCAGGACCTCGCTATGACTTTCGGCCCCCTTGCACCGTTCATGCTTGACAGTGAAATCGAAGAAGTGTGGATCAACTCACCGGAGAGAATTTTCATAGCCCGTGCAGGAAGGAACGAACTTACCAATCTTCTTTTAACTGGCGATGACGTTCGGAACATCGTAGAAAGAGCGTTGATGTGGAGCGGACGCCGGCTCGATTTATCACACCCTTTTGTAGATGCGCGACTTCCTGATGGCAGTCGACTGCATGTCGCTATTCCGGAAGTGACGCCTGAACACTGGGCGGTCAATATTCGCAAGCATTTGATGAGAAATCTTACTTTACGAGATCTCGCGATGCGGGATGCGATGACGCCTGCAATGGCGACATTATTGGCAAATAGCGTCCGTGCTGGACTGAATATTCTTGTAAGCGGTGGAACCCAAGCAGGCAAGACCACGGTGCTTAATGCGCTGGTATCAGCGATTCCAGTGTATGAAAGAGTTATAACTATCGAAGAGGTCTTTGAACTCAAGCCGAACCTGCCGGATGTCATAAGCCTCCAAACGCGCAGTGCAAATCTTCAAGGCGAGGGCGCCATTCCCCTTCGCCGATTGATTAAGGAATCCTTGCGGATGAGACCATCGCGAATAATCGTTGGCGAAGTCCGAGAAGCGGAGGCACTCGACCTCCTTATTGCGCTCAATTCTGGTTTGCCAGGAATGGGAACGATTCACGCAAATTCGACACGAGACGCAGTGGTGAAATTGCAAACGCTCCCGCTATTGGCTGGAGAAAACATTTCGCAGAAGTTCATATGCCCCACCGTCGCATCCGCCATAGATCTTGTTGTTCAAGTTGCTTTGGACGCAGAGGGCAAACGCCGGATCATCGAAGTCTCCGCGCTAACGGGCAGAATAGAAAATGACCGAATAGAGGTGGAGACGCTCTGGTTATGGAATGAAGGTAGGTTCGAACGGGGCTTGGGCTCACTGCCTCATCCTGAGAAGTTCGTGAATGTTGGGCTATCCGCGACGAACGGTTGGACGTGATGAGTTCTAGGGCAAGTGACTTTCCTTTTCTCGGCAACATCGGAGGCAGTCCAATTCTTGTGGCCACAATAACCAGTACATTGTGCGCCCTGGGTCTTGTTTTCCTCGTAGCAAGTCCAAAGTTGATCTCAGGGTCATCCAAGTTGCAAAGTTCAGAACCCAAGAATGACGGCAAAAATACCTTGCACGAAAATCTAAGTTTGGTTTATGCGAGCATAAGTTCAGTTTTCGTATCAATAGTTGTTTTGGCTTGGACTATGTCAGCAGTTATTACTGCGCCATTCTCTATCTTCGCGATGATTGTAACGTGGCTTCATTTTCATAATCGAGATCGCCGTGAGAGTGCCGCAATGTTGTTGGTGTGGCCGGAAGTGACCGACCATCTAATATCGGCAATCCATTCAGGGCTTTCGCTTAACGAAGCACTGGTGGGTTTGGGTGTGCGCGGCCCAGAATTGATTCGGCCCTATTTCCTCACCTTTCACAAAGAACTACGTGAAAGCGGGAATTTCATCGCCTCTGCCGAGAAGTTGAAGGCCAGGCTCAATACTCATGGAAGCGATCAAATTCTCGAAGCGATCATCATGGCCAAATCCCTCGGAGGCTCGGAACTACTTCAGATATTTCGAACTCTTGGTGATTTCCTTCGCCAAGATTTGACGCTTCGCAAGGAGATTGAAATCAAGCACGGTTGGATAAAAAACTCGGCGCATTTATCCGCTGCCGCTCCATGGCTACTGCTTCTATTGCTTTCCAGTCAGCCCGGCACCGCACAAGCATTTGCACAACCAGGAGGAGTGGCCATTCTCTTCATCGGGCTAGTGCTCACAGGCGTGGCATACATGTGGATGGGCAAGCTCGGGCAACTGCCGGCTTCATCTCGAGTCTTCGAGTAGCCGATGGCCTTTGAATCCGTCGCGGTCCCAACGCTTCTGACCATTCTCGGAGTTTTGGTTTGGAATTCGCAGTCATCACTTGACTCGACGCAGTTTCGAAATCAGGCTCGAAAGCGAATGAGAGCCCTCCCGGACAAAACTCGCGTGAAGTCTCGACTTGCTCAAATTGGTCGAGAAAGTGGATATGAGAATTTTCGAATTCGCCAGTGCTCCTGGTCCATCGCCGGCACTGGCGTCTGCTTCGCCTTGACTTTGTTGGTGGGCGCATCGATTATTTTTGCATCGCTTCTCAGTGGATCTGTGGCGATTGCCGTTTACCTATTGATCGATCGACAACTAAGCAGGGACGTAGTTCGATATCGTCGCACCATTGAAAGTGAGTTTGCCTCGATCGTCGAGATGCTGACTCTCGCACTTTCTGCAGGAGAGACTCCGCTAAGTGCGCTAACTCGAATTTCGCGGCGTTGCCATGGCGTTCTTGCAATCGAATTTGGCCATGTGATTGATTCAGTAAGTACCGGCCAATCGTTCTACGAATCCCTTGATGCTCTCGGTCGTCGAGTAGATTCCGTTCTCATTCGGCGATTTGTTGATTCACTCGTAACCGCGATGGTGCGCGGAGCACCATTGATTGAAGTCCTCCAACGCCATGCCGCTGAAGCCCGTCAGAATCAGAGAAATATATTGATGGATAAAGCTGGCAAGGCAGAGCTGTCCATGATGGTTCCGGTTGTATTCCTCATTCTTCCGATCTCCGTACTTTTCGCCCTCTGGCCTTCATTGACGCATCTCAATCTCTTTGCCGCATAGAGATTTGCACATCGATCGCTCTCTGTCCTCTTTGCGCAGCGGATTACCTCAACAATTAATCTTCGGACGCATTAGGCGCTCGAAACAAGTGCAAGGAGTCGATGATGTTGGCGAGGAAACGCGAAACGATGAAAAAGGTCGGCTGCCTAATCAATGCTGAAGTTATTCGCTTACAAGTGCAAATTTTGTCGGAGGTGCGGAATATTCGCGAGAGGTTTTTTGCTGCAAATTGTGAGGGTCGCGAAAGAGGAGACGTTCCAGGATGGGTCTTAGTCGTACTAATGACTACTGGATTGGTAACTGCCATCTGGACAATCGCCGCGCCACGGCTCACTGCGATACTCCGCAACTCTCTGGATTCAATGAATGGGATTCGTTAAGAATTTCTGGCGGAATCAAGAGGGCGTTGTGGAGAGCTCACTTGTGATGATTCCGCTCTTAGCGCTCTTTCTCGTCACCGTTGAATTGATTGTCGCCGTTAACTATCGAAATTTGGATCAAACATATGCTCAAAGCGCTGCTTCGAGCGAAGCGATCTCTCAAGTGCTCTCAAGTTCCGACGAGGTAATTTCCTTTTCGTCCCCGCATTCCTATGACGAACTGCGTCTTGTTGTGACTCACAGAACGAGATTGATTCCTCGCATAATCGCGGGCATGCCTTTCCTTGCTGGGGTAGGTGAGGCCTTTACCGACGTGACCGGCGTGGCTGTAATGGAACATCGTCCGTGAGGTGTCCATTTGTCAGGCAAGATGCCGCGCGCAAACTTCCGAGCAGAGAGACGGGCAGTGCGTCAGTTGAATTCGTGGTGCTCGCAATTCCGCTTTTCTTGCCAATCTTCATTTATTTAACTCACTTTGCTGATTTGAGCGATTCCGAGTTGAAGGCCAGGTCGCTTGTGAGGCAAGTTGTACGTGCCTATGTGGCGAGTCAATCCGTCGAGGATGCCCATCAAAGGGCGCGTTTCGTCTTGAATTTTGGTGCACGTGAATTGGGTATGCGCGATGAAGAGATATCTTCGATGCGGCTGATATTCACTTGCTCGGCGGATCCATGTTTGACACCAGGGGCGAGAGTCCGGGCGAATTTGACCCTCGATTCATCGGCATTAGGTCGCGTTGTGAAGGTCTCTTCTCAGGAGTATGTGTCGCCGTGGCAATGAGGAATTGTTTCAAAGGTGGACGTAGGCAGGAGTTCTCGCGGGAGGAGGGCTCCATTTCGGTTTTAACTATCGGCCTTTTCTCCGTCGCGGTTGCACTACTAATTTTGATCACGGATGTTGCTTCGATTTCAGTATCAAAGCAATCGTTGCTGCATGCAACTGAGGCGGCCGCGATTCGCGCGGTGCATAGCGTCGATCTGGGTTCGTATTACCGAGGAAACTCTGGAGTTTCTGTACCGATAGATTGCGAGCGGGCATATCAAGTTGTTGCCGATGAAATAAATACATGGATTGAGGAAGAAAGCGATATCAAACGTCGGGAATTACAGGAGGTGTCGTTGACCCGTTTTTCCTGCTCGGGAGATCGCGTCGAACTTTCTACCTCGGCTCGCACACTTTTGCCATTTCGCTTACCGCAAGGCTCTGCATTGGTCGATATCCATGCAACCGTTGAGGCGCAAAGCGAAAGAATCCCGTAATCCAGGGCATCAAAATACTGGGTACTCTTACCCCGTGGCTGAGCGTGAATATGATCTTGAGATTGCCGAGATAGACGCCACCCTCGTATCGATTGAGAAAGTTCTCAACCTTCCCAAACTTCGTGAAGACGCCAAGGTATTGGAAGAGGCCGCTGGTGTTCCAAACCTTTGGGATGATCCCGAAGCCGCCCAGAAGGTGACAAGCAAACTTTCAAGGGTTCAGAGCGAGATCAAGCGATTGGTTGAACTTCGCCAGCGGGTTGAAGACCTTCCTATTCTTATCGAATTGGCCCAGAACGAATCCGATGATGTTGCGCTCAAGGATGCCGAGCGCGAGTTGGAATCTGTGAAGAAAGCGGTTGGCGAACTTGAGGTTCAAACCCTTCTCAACGGTGAATATGACGACCGCAACGCTCTGATAACAATCCGTTCTGAAGCCGGAGGGGTCGAGGCCGCAGATTGGGCCGAGACCTTAATGCGGATGTATTTGCGCTACTGCGAGCGCCACAATTACAAAGTCGATGTACTTGAAACTTCATACGCCGAAGAAGCGGGGATCAAGTCCACGACATTCCGCGTTGAGGCGCCTTATGCCTACGGGACGCTCTCTGTAGAGCAGGGAACCCATCGCCTGGTACGAATTTCGCCATTTGATAGCCAGTCGCGTCGGCATACCTCTTTTGCTGGCGTCGAAGTTGTACCGGTTGTTGAACAGAGCGACCACATTGAGATCGATGAGAAGGAAATCCGCGTAGACGTTTATCGCTCATCTGGGCCCGGCGGTCAAGGTGTGAATACGACGGACTCTGCGGTGCGCATCACGCATATTCCAACAGGCATCGTTGTTTCGTGTCAGAACGAGCGCTCGCAGATTCAAAACCGCGCAACCGCGATGGCCGTGTTGCAATCAAAACTGTTGGAACGACGTCGTCACGAAGAGCAGGCGAAGATGAATGCGCTCAAGGGTGACAACTCCGGATCGTGGGGAAACCAAATGCGTTCCTACGTTCTGCATCCCTACCAAATGGTGAAGGATCTTCGTACCGATCATGAAACTGGAAATACCGCAGCAGTTCTCAATGGAGAAATTGATGATTTCATTGAAGCCGGAATTCGTTGGCGTAGAAGTTCAGCGGGCAGCGTCGATTAATGATTTCGTTCGTCAGTACTTTCTTTGATTTTTGAGAATTCGTCGTGAAATCTGAGCCTTCGGACCTGGTGATTTATCTCGCAAGCGGAAATCTTGAGGGCGCGCGCCAGATTCTGAGTAAAAATTGAGGGGATATTGACTCCCATATGAGCCTTTGAGGGCGTTCTCATTGCCTAAACTAGGACTCTAGTTCCATCTCGACCCATTTGGAGTGTTAGTGATCCGCTTTGAGAATGTAAGCAAGCTTTACCCTGGCCAGGAGAAGGCCGCCCTCGATAGCGTCAACCTCGAGGTGGTGAAAGGGGAGTTTGTCTTTCTCGTCGGATTATCTGGTTCGGGCAAATCAACTTTTCTTCGACTCGTCCTTCGCGAGGAGCGCCCGACGACCGGAACCATTCACGTGGCAGGCAAGAACCTAAACACCTTGGCAAACCATAAGGTGCCTGAACTTCGTCGCCAGGTTGGAACGGTCTTCCAAGATTTTCGTCTGCTGCCGAACAAGACCATTTTTGAGAATGTCGCCTTCACCCTTCATGTGCTGGGCTACTCCAAGAAGGAAATCGCCCGTGAAGTTCCCGAAGTTCTAGAGCTTGTGGGCCTTGAAGACAAGGGCGATCGCAGGCCGAGTGAGATTTCTGGCGGAGAGCAGCAGCGCGTAGCGATCGCCCGGGCATATGTCAGCCGCCCCGCCATCTTGATCGCAGATGAGCCCACCGGAAACTTGGACCCTGCAACCTCGGTTGGAATTATGAAACTACTCGACCGCATCAACCGCGAGGGCACTACCGTGGTGATGGCCACTCATGATTCGGGCATTGTGGATCAAATGAGAAAGCGAGTCATCGAGCTCGATATGGGACATGTCATTCGCGATCAAGTTCGCGGCGTCTACGGATATACCGGTTAAGGGAGAAGTTCAATGCGTACACGGTTTCTGCTGAGCGAAGTTCGAATCGGACTGCGCCGTAACCTCACCATGACCTTTGCCGTTGTTATCACGGTTGCGATTTCGCTATCCCTGCTTGGGATTGGCCTGCTTTCAAACGCTCAAGTGGGCGCGATGAAGGATTATTGGTACAACAAAATTGAGGTTTCTGTATTCCTCTGCGGAGCATTGTCCGACTCGCCATCGTGTTCCGGGGGAGTCGTCACCCCAGATCAGCGATTGCAAATCCAGCAGGACTTGCAGGCGCTGCCGGTTGTTCAGAGTGTTTATTACGAATCTCAGGCTGAAGCGTTCCAGCGTTTTGAAGAACGTTTCAAGAATTCTGCAATTGCGCAGAACGTAACGGTTGACCAATTGCCTGAGTCTTTCAGAGTGAAGTTGAAGGATCCGACCCAGTATCAAGTCGTTGTGAGTGCTTTCTCGGGTCGACCCGGTGTCGACGTTGTTCAAGATCAACGGACAATTTTAGAGAAATTCTTTAGGTTGTTGGCGGTTCTTCGTAACGGCGCGCTTTTGGTTGGCCTCGCGTCAGTGCTTACTGCTGCGCTCCTGATTAGCAATACCCTGCGAATTGCGGCGTTCAATCGTCGTCGAGAAACCGGAGTAATGCGATTGGTTGGCGCTACTTCACTCTCAATCCAACTTCCATTTCTAATGGAAGGAATAATTTCTGCCATTATCGGGTGGGCGATTGCGACAGGTTTGCTTGCTGCATTGAAGCATGTGATCGACACACGCGTGGCTCCACTCCTTTCGTTTACTAAGTTCTTCGGATGGAATCAGGTCTGGCTCTCGTCTGCATATTTGCTCGCGACCGGTCTTGTTGTTTCGATCCTTGCATCGGTATTGACCCTTCGTCGCTATCTCAAGGTTTAGTGTTGCCATGGTTAAAGAGGTCGGGCGCAAACTGATCGCGCAGAACAAAAAGGCGCGCCATGACTTCTCCATTGAAGATGTTTTTGAGTGTGGCTTGGCGTTGACGGGCACGGAAGTTAAATCACTGCGACTTGGTCGGGCCTCACTTATTGACGGCTTTGCGATGGTTCGCGATGGCGAGCTCTGGATGAGCGGCGTTCACATTCCCGAGTACACCGAGGCGACGTGGACCAACCATGCTCCGCGTAGAGACCGTAAGTTGCTGGTTCATCGCAAGGAACTCGATCGATTGACCGCCACAATGAAACAGGGCGGCCTCACCCTCATACCTCTTTCTCTATACTTCAAAGACGGCAAGGCTAAGATCGAGTTAGCCGTGGCGCGAGGCAAGAAGACCCACGACAAGCGTGCGGCGTTGCTTGAACGTCAGGCTGGGCGCGAGGTGGATCGTGAGATTTCTCGTCGCCAATCGGGCAAAGCGGGCGGAAGGTAGTTCTGAGTCTGTCTCGTGAGGCCGGGGAGGCGCGAAATCCAAGTCAACCTTGCAGGATCGGATTACACGAAATCCAAGTCAATCTTGCAGGATCGGATTACACGAAATCCAAGTCAGTCCAATGAGATCGACAGGTAGTCGTTTGGTTTAAGCCTCTGATCCCGCGTGACGTGGCACATCACCCTATGGGTCGATGCATCGAGGGAATAATCGGTGGGATCGCGAGCGTTCCACCTATACGTGGGCGGAGTTATTCCCGTGAATAGGCGGTGAATCGGCACTTCGGTTCTCGATCATCAAATCGGTTATCGATCGTCAAATCGGTTCCCTTCAGATTGAATTCACCGCGTACAATTAGCATGAGGGAGCAATCCCGTATCCACCAAAAAACTTCATAGTGATGCAGTAACGCTTCAATCTCCAATCATGGGGGTGAACGGTCTCGACTTTGGATGTTGAGTCAGGGGAAGCGGGCCGAGGAAGCCAGGATGATCTCGTTAACCAAAAACCTGTGCAAAAAAATAAGCGCCAATAACACTGTCGCTGACTTCGCTCTCGCTGCCTAAGCGAGCTCCCTAGTCCGTTAGCCCGAGTGAGCCTTCGATTCGGGGTCTAGCGCCGCAAGAAGGCTTTTCATGGTGTTGGCGTTGCGGACAACACCAGAGAACAGTTCCGCAAATGAGTCCGTCGGATACTCGTGTGTAAGAGATTCGGGACTGAGAAAGCGCCAAACACACTACGCCCGTAGAAGCCCTGTATTGATACCGAAGGACCCGGGTTCGATTCCCGGCACCTCCACTTTTTATAATTACGTGAAACCACTTAGGCAAGCTTGAAAACACCTACATATGCAGTACTCGATATATACATTCATACGTCATTTACTGGTTGACCGGTCACAGTTCTTCACATCTATGGGAATTCTCAGCAGTTTCGGAAAAATATCTCATCTTGTTGTAACGATCACACAGTTTCCATCGTTCTCCTCCATGACTCTAAAGGAGAAAAAATGGAAAAGAAAAAAATAAAGGTGGCATTCGTTGCCGTTCTAGTATCCACACTTGTGGGTGGATTTGTGAATTCAAGTACAGCCGCATCGAATATCACTACCGCCCAGGCCCAAGCCAATTACGCGACGGCACTGGCAGATGCGAAGGCGTCGTTTCTCGCAGCGGTGAAACCAAGCAGGGCAAGAATGTTGGAAGAAGGAAAGAAGGCGGAAGTACTCCGTCGTGCGTCGGTAAAGAGCGCTTTGGTGGTCTTTAATGCTGTCATTGCAACCGAAAAATCAGTCTCGCTTCTCGCCGAGAAGTCTTACAAAGCCTCCGTGGTGAAATCTGTGGCCAGTCCGACAAATCTTTCCTTTAAAGCAGACGTAAAAGCTAATTTAGCCACCTTGACCAAGGCAGCAACTGCTTTGAGCACGGATGTAAAAGTTTCGACTGCCAAAGTCGCATTCGCCAACGCACGAACCAATGCTATGAATAAATTTAAAGCGGCCCTCGAAATCTCGGTCAAGGAGCGAGGAATCACTCTAGACCGCGCGGCAATGAGATATAAGGGCGATAAAGCACGAGCTCTCGCGACACTTCAGTTATCACTTAAGAAGGCGTCCAAATAGCCTCCACTAGAGGCGCCACGCAATTCCTTTTCAAAGTCTCCACTAGAGACTGCACTAAGACGGTTTACCACTCGAACAATCCAACAAGTCGGAGAAATGAGAATTGAATGAACACTAAAACCTTTAGATTATCAATCCTGGCCGCGATCGGTGCCCTCACGATGTCCGCAGTGGCGTTCAGCTCGGGCGCTTTTGCAAATGACATTCCATCGCCAACGCCAGCGGCCTCAGCTGATGCCTCTGACACAGCAGACTCTGAAATTTTGTCGATGTTGAGCAACCAAGTCGAAGTCACACAGACCACTCAGCTTGTTGATTCCTCAACTGATGGGAACATCTCCGAGGATTCTCAAGAACAAACTGCCTTTGGTTCCGACATACAGGCTGCTCTCCTCGCGGGAGACACAGCGGCTGTTGCCCAATTAACGGCAGCAGAATCCTTTGTGACGTCAGTTGACGCACCGGAAATAGCAGCTGTTGCATCAGATGATGCCGCCGCACAGGGCTTAATTCTCGGACTACCGAAGAAATAGCGATGGCCGAGAGGCGATTTCCGACACTGAGGGACCTGGCCCTGATGTGCCGGAATTCGCTCTCCGGAAGGGCGAAGGGGATTAGCTGGATCTTGGCGCACGCTGCCTTATCTGTGAAAACGCCTAGAGCGGCCATGTGGGTGTAACGCAGACCCTTTTGAGGTCGTTCTACCTGCTAGCAATCATGAAAGGGAGCTAATGTTTAATAAAAAGACGATCTTGGTAGTAGTGACAGCAGGCGTATTGGCCTGTGGATATGCGGTAGTCAGCACAAACGCTTTCGCAGATTCCACAACCACTCCAGCCGTATCTGCCCCAGCAACAGCAACGACCACAGCGGGTGTCGCACCAACGGCACCAAGCACAATTCAGGCACCAGCGGTACCACTTGGCCTCTCAGCAAGTGCTGGGATTCAGGCACCAGCTGGACTGCAAAATCCCTCGCTTTCGATTTCGTCTTCAGTTGGCGATGACGACGGTGACGATCAAGGCACCAATGATTCTGATGATTCCGGCATTAGTGGCGATGACGACAGCTCTCCCTCGTTAACAGCAGGAGTTGCGGCCGCAACTTCTCTTGGTATCGGTGGAAGCAATAGCCAAGGTGACGATAATCAAGGCGAATCCGACTCAAACGATTAATTAAGTAGTTTTTTCTGTAGATAGCGAATCTCCGCCATGGAGGTGCCCTCATCCTCATCTCCATGGCGGAGTCCGCACTTCATTGGCACACGTAAAGAAAATTTGCTTCGCCCCGAGGGCAACGTCCAATGTTTACGGCAACGTCCAATGTCTGATTTATTGGTCAAGAGTCCACTATAGAAAATAGAGCCATATCTATTTGTTCGCCGCTATCAAGGGTTACTTTTTGCCGCATGATGCCCTCTAGTTCGTAACCCGCAGATCGCAGTAGAGCCCTAGATGCTTCATTATCAACATCGACCAGCGCCTCGATACGTCGGAATCCCATTGTCGAAAACCCGTATTCAGTAATCATTTTTGCCGCAGTAACTCCAATTCCTTTGCCGCGTGCAGGTGCAGTAATCCAATAGCCAATTTCGGCCGCGTGATTACCGAGGCTGACGCTGTGAAAAGAAATCACCCCGCAAAATTCTTCCTCATTATCCTGACCCAAAGTTATGGCGAAAATTAACTCAGATTTCAAAGCGAACCGTGCGGGCTCCTGTTCCCGGACGAAGAATTGCGCGTGAGTCAATGTGTACGGCGAAGGAACAGTAGTAAAGCGAGGAATCATTGGGTCTTGACATGCGTGATAAATGCCCTCGATATCTTTTTCTTGGAGCGGGCGAAGCGTGACAAGGCCGTTTCTTAGTGTTGGAACGTGTGTCGGCCACCAGATCATAAGTAGAAGTATTACCTAGACCGCCTCCTGCATGTCCCTGGCCGGCACCGGATATTTTTTCCCGTGAGGCGAAGTCCAAACACAGGAACCGTCCAGCGCACTTTCAAGTTTCCAACCGCCGTGCGTTTTCAATCTATGGTGGCGCCTACAGAGCGCTCCAAGATTTTCTGCCGACGTTGCTCCTCCACTTTCCCAACTCTGTGCATGGTCAATATCGGATAAGTGAGCTGGAGCTCGACAACCAGGAAAGCGACACGTTCGATCTCTTGCGAGGAGGAAATCGACGAGCGGTTGGGGAGGTTCGTAGCTTTCTCGCCCAAAGTCCAACAGCGCACCGGTTGTGGGATCGGTTATGAATCTTCGCCATCTGGAATCCGATGCCAACGAGCGAGCAAGTGATGCCGGGATTGCGCCGTACCCGGCCAGTTGACCGGGGTTTTCAGCAAGACCTAGAAGTGTTGGAAGATCTACCGTGACGTTGACAGTGATGGGGCGACGATGTGGTCGTACTTGCGTTTGAGATTCTTCTAGAGCCCATGAAGCAAGAGCGCTCAAGGCATCGGCTCGCTTCATATCCATACTTCGCGGGTCAGTTTGTTCATCCTGTCCTCGCAGTACGAAACTTTCGATTGCTGACATGACTATTTGCGCGTCCTCAGAGGGAAGAATGGCCACGATTGTCGAGAGTCCATCGCTATCCCGATAACACGAGACTCTGCGGGTATCGCGCGCGGTTGCGACGCTCGCCTCGAATTCTTCGGGGGCAATTTTGGCTAACGTGGATCGCACTTTGTTGGCTACTTGTGCAGGTGTGTGAAACTCGGCGTGGGCCAATGCTCTTTCTTCGATGGTGTATATCGCGAGGGGAGACAACCCGTCACGAATTGCCGATGCGGTCTCACGTGCGATTGTCGTGGCATGCGCAGGGGAGATATCTCCACTAGCTAGGGCCGAACACGTATTTGGCAGGTGGTGAATCAGGATGCGTGCCACATCGATGCGCGACTGTGCGCTTGTGCCCGAGAGGCGAAGGGCGGCGGCAACATCTTCTCGCTCCGCATCATCCACGCCACCCCAGATAGTTTCGTTCTGCGAAGGGTGCTCTCCGGCAACCGCCACGATTGCACGTTGCATTGCTGCTTGAAGCCAACTGGTTTGACGCTCCATCGCGGCGAGGTAGTCGATACGGGCAGATTGCGAAAGTGCGAAGGGATCTATTTCGAGTAGCGATTGCAGAGTGCCGATCCCAGGTGCCGCATGTAGAAGCGTTGACACCGCTTCATCGGTCGCGGCCGAATCTTCGCGCTCTGGGTGAACCATGGATTAATGCTCATGGATGACGCCGACAATTCTTCGGAGTTATCCCCACGAGTTCTTTCGGTTAACTGCACACACATGTGCCCGACCCAGATGACGCGAAGACTTGACGTTCGTCATGGAGAACTAGTGATGCGGAATTAGTTGCTCTGTTGATCCATGTCGACATATGAATAGTGATCATCAAGCACCTGGTCCGGATTTGCGAACACAAGTGAGAAGATCGCGGCCAGCGTGGTCACGAGTAGAAATGGAAGAAGAATAAGTAGGTACATGGCTCTTCCTTTCTTTAGGTCTACCTACAAGAACGCTGCCGGTGGGCCATTCGTTACACCCGGCTCTGGGTTCACAGGAATCTCACCAACTTCACGCGTGGATGAGCGAAAGCATGTGTGCCTGGTGAATATACGAGCGGAAACGTCCGAGCGTGTCAGTAAGCAGTCGGGACCGTCAGGGTGTGCGGTAGCCAGCGCGGCCTCAAGGGCCACAAATGGCGCTATTTTTCAATGATTGTTCGGGGTACTCCATGCACATCAAGCACGTCGGTTTTCGCGGAGTCCCCTGGCGCTTTAGTCGCTAGTGACTCTTTCTGAATCGCCGGAATCGTCCCCAATAAACCTCTTTGGAAATCATCGAAGGCTTGCAGAACTTCTGCCTTGGTGTTCATGACGAACGGCCCCATCCATGCCACAGGTTCCTTGATCGGCTCTCCGCCAAGAATGAAAAGTTCCATCGCTGGAGAACGACTTTCTTGAACATCTGATGCGCGCATGACGATGCTTTCTCCGTCGCCAAAAACTGTGAGTTGTCCCATCTTCACGGGTCTACCTTCCTCGCCCGCATATCCGGCACCAGCCATCGTGTACACGAGTGCGTTGTAATCCTTGCGCCAAGGAAGGCGCAGTTCAGCACCAGGTTGCAACGTTGCGTGCACCAAAGTGATAGGAGTCTGCGTAGAGCCAGGTCCACTGTGTCCATCCACCGCGCCGGCGATGATGCGCACGAGCGCTCCGCCGTCAGGAGAAGAGAGCAGCGCGACCTCAGTTGCCCGAAGGTCTTGGTAGGCCGGGGGAGACCATTTCTTGGCAGCTGGAAGATTCACCCAGAGTTGGAAGCCATGGAAAAGTCCTCCACTCATCACTAACGACTCTGGCGGTGTTTCGATGTGCAAGATTCCAGCGCCCGCGGTCATCCACTGCGTATCGCCGTTGGAGATCGTTCCGCCGCCGCCGTTGTTGTCGCGGTGGTCGAATATCCCATCAATGATGTAGGTGACGGTCTCAAAGCCACGGTGTGGGTGCCATGGTGTGCCCTTGGGCTCGCCTGGGGCGTATTCAACCTCGCCCATCTGGTCCAAGTGCACGAACGGATCGAGTTCGGCCATATCCACTCCGGCAAAAGCGCGGCGCACGGGGAAACCTTCACCCTCGTAGCCCGAAGGCGCTGTGGTGACGCTCTTTACTTTGCGAGCACGAAGGCTTTGATCCGATGAGATCCTCGGAAGCACTGTGATGTCTTTGACTGAAACGGCTGGCACGGTGGCTCTCCTCCCCCTGAGATTGCCCCATAGTAGTTGAAAGTTCAACTATCTGCAAGTCGGGGAGCAAAGCAGAAGGTGCACGAGCCGACGTAAACTTTTTTAGTCGGCGGGTGCACCTTTGCTTAGCGACCTTGCGGCCGCGGGGGAAGGTCTAGAGGTTCTTCAGGGCGCTGACAACCTTAGTGAGGGTGTCCTTGGCGTCTCCGAAGAGCAACGTGGTCTTTGGATCGTAGAGGAGTTCGTTCTCGATGCCAGCGAATCCGGGGCGCATTGAGCGCTTCAAGAAGACGACGTTTGCTGCGTCGGCAACTTCCAGAATTGGCATTCCGTAGATCGGGCAGCCTGGCGTGTTCTTGGCGGCTGGATTGACTACGTCGTTGGCGCCGATGACAAGTGCTACATCGGTCTGGGCGAAGGTCGGGTTGATTTCGTCCATCTCCTGCAGCTGCTCGTAAGGGACATTAGCCTCGGCTAGAAGCACGTTCATGTGGCCAGGCATGCGACCTGCAACCGCGTGAATACCGTAGGCAACATCGATTCCCTTTGCTGCCAAAATATCGGCCAACTCGCGAACGGTGTGCTGTGCTTGCGCAACAGCCAGTCCGAAGCCAGGAACGATAACGACGCGGCGTGCATAGTTCAAGAGAATTGCGATGTCTTCAGGAGAGCCAGATTTAACCGATCGGGTCTCTGCTTCACCGGCTGCAGCCGTTGGTTTGGCAGTGAAGGCACCGAAGAGAGTCTTGAAGAGCGAGCGTCCCATCGCCTCAGCCATTTTGCGGGTGAGGATCGTTCCGCTTGCTCCAACCAAGGTACCGGCAACGATCAACAGGGTTGTTTGCAGTACGTAACCGCTGGCAGCCACCGTAAGACCGGTGAAGGCGTTTAACAAAGAGATCACGATTGGAACATCTGCGCCACCAACTGGTAGCACGAACAGGATTCCGAAGAGAAGTGATAGTCCACCGAGCACTGAAAGTGATGTATTTCCACCCGAATGAATTACCCATCCGCCGGCTGCTAATACTCCTGCGAGGTTTGCTGCGATAACGAATCGTCCACCAGGGAATACCACGGGGCGAGTTGTCATCAGCTCTTGAAGTTTCGCGAAGGTGATGCAGGATCCTGAGAAGGAAACGCTTCCGACAATGACGGTGAAGACCGTTGCGATTACCGCCGCGGAACTTGCGCCTTTGCCGAGTTTCAAATATTCAACGATTGCAACGAGTGCTGCTGCACCGCCACCGACACCGTTGAAGAGTGCCACAAGTTGAGGCATCTGCGTCATTTGGACTTTACGCGCGGCTGGTACGCCGACGAGAAGACCGATGAGCAACGCAATAATTATTAGCCCCAAGTGGTGCAACGGAAGCGTGTGCCATTCGGTTTCGCCTTTATTGCCGGTGAAGAAGAAGACCAAGATGGTCGCGACTGCTGCACCGAAGGCACCAATCAAGTTGCCTCGACGTGCCGTCTTTGGATGCGAGAGGCCCTTAAGGGCGAGAATGAAGCAAACTGCTGCGGCTAATCCGATTAGGTCGTATAAGTTGCGGCTCATTTTTTCTTCGCCTTAAACATCTCGAGCATGCGGTCTGTGACAACGAACCCGCCGACCATATTTATTGTTGCAAGAACAATGGCGACGAGTGCGAGAGAGAGTTCCACGTTATTGGAAGCGTGATCGGCAACCACAATTGCGCCCACGAGGATTACACCGTGGATTGCGTTTGCACCGCTCATAAGCGGGGTGTGAAGAGTTGAGCTGACCTTAGAGACCACCTCGAACCCCACGAACACCGAAAGAGTAAATATTGAAAGCAAAGCCAAGCCGTTACTCATCATTTCTTAATGGCCTCTTTCCCTTCGCCGTTGTGGGCAACTACAGAGCCGATGATGATTTCATCGTCGAAATCCGGGGTTACCACGCCCTCTTTGGTCATCAGCGAGAGCAAGTTGACGACGTTGCGCGAATAGAGCATTGAAGCGTGGAAGGGGAGCTGGCTAGGAACATCTTTGCCGCCCCAGATCACTACCCCGTTGGAGTTGGTGATGATTTCTCCTGGCTTTGATCCTTCGACGTTTCCGCCCGTTTCTGCCGCGAGGTCAACAATTACTGCACCCGGTGACATGGAATCAACCATGGCCTGCGTAACCAAACGTGGCGCGGCTCGTCCTGGAACAGCCGCAGTCGTAATAAGCACGTGTGATTTGGCAATGTAAGGAGTGAGAAGTTCGCGCTGCTTAGCCGCACGATCTTCGGTCATCTCGCGGGCATAACCGCCAGTACCTTCGAGGGATTCAAGTTCGAGATTAATGAACGTTGCGCCCATCGATTTAACTTCGTCGGCAGATGAAGGACGAACGTCGTATGCCGAAACCACCGCGCCGAGTCGGCGGGCAGTCGCAATTGCTTGAAGTCCGGCCACACCAGCGCCAAGTACGAGCACCTGTGCGGGGGTGACAGTTCCGGCGGCAGTCATAAGAAGTGGAAAGAATCGTGGAGAGAGTTCGGCGCCGACAATGACTGCGCGATACCCCGCGCAGAGCGCTTGCGAGGTGAGGCCGTCCATCGATTGTGCACGCGAAATACGGGGGACCAACTCGAGAGAGAAAGCGGTGACGTTGGCGGCGATTGCTGCGTTAATAGTGTCTTGCTCTTTCGTCGTAGAGAGGAAAGAAATGGTGATGGCGCCCTTTTTGAGGGTCTTCATCTGTGCCGGCGTTAGGGCTGTTACTGAAAGAACGACATCTGCGTCTTTGAGTACATCTCCCTTTACGACGGTGGC
>JANXZF010000009.1 GCA_025355665.1 Actinomycetes bacterium | reverse complement strand
CGTTCGAACGGAAATGTGGTTTCACACAATTGCGATGATCGTTTCATCCGTTGTTCTTATTCAACTTGCAAAACTTCCGCTGTGGTCGTTGTTGCTTACGATCGTTCTAGGGCTCGTATTCGCATATCAACTGCTTCAATTGAAGGAGAACTCAGATTCGTACGCGAAAGTCGCGGGCAAAATCTTTCAATGGTCAATTAGCTACTTGAGCCTTTTCTCAATCCTATTGGTGGTTGCCCAGCTAGTTAGTTGAGGGCTTGCTCGATATCTGTCAGCAGGTCGCCCGCGTATTCCAACCCAACCGAAAGTCTCAAGACTGAATCGGTGATGCCCATATCCGCTTGGATCTCAGGGGTCAGTCGACGATGTGTTGTGGACCCGGGATGAGTGATTAGCGATTTGCTGTCACCTAAATTATTAGAAATATCGATTACTCGAAGCGCGTTCATGAACTTGAATACATCCGCCCTTGGACCCTTGAACTCAATCCCGATCGTCGAACCGCCGCCGCTCATCTGCTTCTGTGCAATCTCATACCCGGCGTGGGATTTGAGTCCTGGGTAGCGTACGCTTTTGATCTGCGGGCAGGTTTCAAGGAACTGTGCCAATGTCTGTGCGCTATTGCTCATCTTTTCAACTCGCATACTCATGGTTTCAAGTGATTTCACGAGGACCCACGCATTAAAGGGGCTCAGTGATGGACCGGTATGGCGAATGAACGGGTTTAGTTTCTCTTGGATATAGGAAAAACTTCCAAGAATTGCACCGGCAAGAACGCGGCCTTGGCCGTCAATATGTTTTGTGGCCGAGTACATGACGACATCGGCTCCGAGTTCGAGCGGCTTTTGCAGAACTGGAGAAGCCATAACGTTGTCGACTATGACCGTTGCACCAGCGAGATGGGCCAATTTGCTGACCATTTCGATATCAACGATATCGAGCATCGGATTGCTGGGGGTTTCGATGAACACCGCGGCAGTCGGTTGTGACAGCGCTTGCGCCCAGAGTGCGGGATCGTTGCCCTTAACCAATTCGATGATGACGCCCCACCTAGGAAGAATTTCAGTAAGCACTACATAGCAAGAACTGAACATCGCAGCGGATGCAACTACTCGGTCTCCTGCTTTTACCAAGCATGCAACTGATGCAAACATTGCCGACATTCCCGAGCCGGTGGCCACGCAGAACTCTGCTCCTTCAATTGCCGCCAGTCTCTGTTCGAACATCGATATAGTTGGGTTTGCGAATCGGCCGTAAACGAAATGGTCGGTTTCATCGGTGAAGGATTCGACGGCTTCTTCGGCGCTTGAGTAGGTGAAGCCACTCGTAAGATAAAGAGCCTCGGCGGTTTCGCCAAAGCCTGAACGCGCTAGGCCCGCCCTCACTGCATGCGTTTCAGGGTGAAGCGACCATTGTGGATCCGGACGTTCAGGAAGCGGTTGGTAGCCCCAGGGTCGTTTGGTCATGGTTGAAGTGTAAGGTTTCCGACATGCCCCTTGAAGCGCAAGAACTTGCCATCTCAGTAACTGATCTAACTAAGAACTATGGAGAAAGAGCAGCCGTTTCACACGCGAATTTTGATGTCCCTATGGGAACGGTGTGTGGCTTTGTCGGACCTAACGGCTCTGGCAAGACGACGACCATGCGGATGCTCCTTGGCCTCATCTCACCTTCTGGTGGAAACGGCAAAGTGTTAGGCCAGCCGATAAGCGATCCGGCAAAGTATCTCGACCGAGTCGGCTCCATGATTGAAGGACCGGCGTTCTACCCGTCTTTGAGCGGGGCCGAGAACCTAAGAGTGTTGGCAACACTTGGGGGGCATTCAGTCAATCAAGTCCAAGCCCTATTAGATCGCGTAGGTCTTGGGGATCGGGCGAAATCAAAATATAAAACCTACTCCCTCGGCATGAAGCAACGGTTGGGAATTGCGGCAGCGCTCTTGCCCAATCCTCAGTTACTCATTCTCGACGAACCCACCAACGGTTTGGACCCTGCAGGCATCCAGGAAATTCGTGACCTTCTTCGTTCACTTGCAAATGATGGAACCACAGTCTTCGTTTCATCCCATCTGCTGGCCGAGATTGAGATGATCAGCGACTCACTTGTAATGCTTCGACAAGGCGAAGTAATTTTTGCTGGCAAGACGCAAGATCTTTTGTTGCAACAACAGCCCACAATTCTTGCCAGGAGTGAGGACCCAAAGGATCTTCTTCGGCTAGTACAAATAGCCAGAGAAGCGGGGCACGAGGGATCGATTATTGGTTCTGTAGCACACATTTTGGGCCCACGAGAATGGGCATCGACATTGAACAAATTGGCATTTGAAGCCGGAATTACACTTGCCCAACTTTCACCGGTTCTGCCAAGCCTTGAAGAAACCTTCTTTGAAATGACAGGAGCCGGCGAATGATCCGCGTTTTTTTTGCTGAATGGCGCAAGTTGCGCAGGCCAGTCCTATTTTTTGGAACCATGTTTGCAGTGGTCGGTTTTACCGGGTTGATAACTTCCTTGTTGTTTCTCATGATTGATTCCACTCGTGGAAATGGCCGGGAGGGTCAGATCATCAATCGGATGACGCTAGAACTGCCTCACGGTCTGTCGGTTGGTTTTAGTAGTGCGGCAGGATTCCTTGGCCTAATTGCCCTTTGCGTTTTTGCTTCGCAGACCGCACAGGAATACACGCACGGCACTCTTCGAAATCTTCTAGTTCGTCAACCTCGTCGACTCACATTGCTTGCCGGCAAGTTTTTATCTATGTGTCTCTTTGCACTCATCTCTGTAATACTTTCAGCGATCGTAAGTGTTGGTTTTGCTTTTGCACTTTCGGGTAAGGCGAAAGTAGTGACAACTGCCTGGTCGACGTCGGCGGCTCGAACCAGCCTCATGCATACCTTCGTCAATGTCTTAATCTCGGTTATCGCTTTCGGAACTATCGGCATGATTCTTGGACTGCTCCTGCGCTCGCCTATCACCGCTATTTCGATTGGCGTTGCTTGGTTGCTCGTTGTTGAAAATATTCTTGCAGCTACGGTCAAGCATTCGGCTCAATGGATGCCCGGATCAATGGCGAACACGGTTGCAACGGGCGGGGATGTGAATGCGAGTTATTCGCATGCACTGTGGGTGCTTTCGGCTTATTTAGCAGTTGGGGTACTTGTCGCGGGCTATCTCTTCCGCCGCCGAGACGTAACTAATTAGGGACACGCCAGCCGCTAAAGTCTAATTCTCAGGTTGAGCCTTTAGTATTTCTTGTTCGGGAGGCGGATTAGTGGTCAAAAAACGAGTACTTGCGTGCGTGTTAATTCTTGGCGTCATTGCCGGGACCACACCTGCTTACGCAAAATCCCCTAAACCCACTCTTGCACAGATCCAGGCTGCCAAGGATGCAGAAAATGGCAAACGCGCGGCCGCGAACGCCGCCGCCGCCAAACTGGCACAGGCAAATCAGACGTTGCGCCAGTTAACCTCGGCCGCAGATGCAGCGCGCGCGCGGTATGTCCGCGCTCAACAACAACTTGCGGTGGCGATAAATATCTCCAAAGTTGCAGCGTTGCACGCACAGATGACGGCGGCGGCAGTGAGCACCGCCCACAAGACAATCGGCAAGCTCGCGACGAATGCTTACATCATGGGAGGCGGACTAACGGATATCGAGCCACTGCTCAGTGCTAATGGGCCGCAAGATCTCGTTGATCGGCTCTCGATTTTGGGCACTCTCGGAGCACACAACTCGACAGCACTAGATAGATACAAGTCGGCAGAAGTTGTTGCTGCGGGAGCAAAACGTGAAGCCGATGCTGCCAAGGCTGCTCAGCAGGCCGCCACAAATGAAGTTGCCTCGGCGAAAAAAGCTGCCGACGACGCGAAGACCGCCCAGCAAAATGAAGTCGATAAGTTGCAAAAGGTTCAAGATGAATTGATGCGTGAACTTGCTAGCGCCAAGAAGGTTCGCATTACTCTGGAACAGCAACGTCAGTTGGCACTCCTCGAAGAGGCTAATGCGAATAAGGCTTCTCAGACTCCAGGACAGAAAAGCATCTGGCCCGATCGCGGATTCAAAGGTCGAGCATCATTTATTTCTACATTGTCGCAGCGAACCGCTGCGGTTGCTTATGCTAAGAAGCAAGTCCTAGCTCGCAAACCCTATGTTTGGGGTGCCCAGGGCCCGAATTCTTACGACTGTTCGGGTCTTGTTTATGCGGCTTACAAATCCGCCGGGTTAGTGTGGCCATACTGGAGTCGGCTTAACGCCGCACTTTATTCAGTTTCGACAATGCATGTGAAACTAACTGACCTTCTCCCTGGGGACTTTCTCTTCTATTCCTATGACGGAACTGTGGGAAGTATTCACCATATGGGAATTTATGCAGGGGATGGCATGATGTGGGAGGCAAACTCCACACGATACGGATTGCTATATTCGAGCATCTACAGCGTTAAAGGACTTATGCCATTCGGCGGTCGGGTCTAGTCTTATCTTTATGTCCCACTCCACCAACAGTGCGATGGTGGAGATTCGAAGTGCCGTCCGCTCCCAATTGGCCAGATGTGCTGCTGGCGATGTCGTCCTTGTCGCCTGCTCGGGTGGAGCTGATTCTCTCGCGCTAAGTTACGCGGTAGCCAAGGAAGCTGAAAAACTGGCAGTTAAGGTCGTCGGAATTACTATCGATCACCAGTTGCAAAGTGGGTCTGGAAGTCAGGCCGAATCTGTCATTGAACAGTTCAGGACCATGGGGATCACAACATCGGAAATAATTTCGGTCACTGTGGAGGTTACAGATGGAATGGAAGCCTCGGCCCGACGCGTTCGCTATCAAGGCCTAGATCATGCCGCCGATAAGTACGGCGCACAGATCATTTTCCTTGGCCACACGAGAGATGATCAGGCCGAGACCGTGTTGTTGGGACTGGCACGGGGTTCTGGAACACGATCACTTTCTGGCATGGCTCCGATAATGGGAAGATATGTCCGACCATTATTAGCGATCACTCGCGAGCAGACTGTGGCGGCTTGCCACGAAACTGATCTCAAGGCTTGGCAAGACCCGCATAATCAGGACGTGCAGTATCTTCGCGTCCGTGTTCGGCTAAATGCCCTTCCGGCATTAGAGAAGACGATCGGGCCAGGGGTTAGTGCAGCCCTTGCACGCAGTGCGGCCCTACTTCGAGACGATGCAGACGCCCTAGATGAGTGGGCGGAGCGAGAATTCCAGACTTTGGAGACTCAATCCATGGATATTTCCAGCCTTGCTGGTCTACCGCGAGGGGTTAGGACCAGGTTGATTCGTATGGGGATCTACTCTGCTGGCGCTCCTCAGGGGTCGGTCACCGCAGATCATGTGGCAGCAGTTGAGTCTTTGGTCACCTCTTGGCATGGTCAGGGTGAGGTCAGCCTGCCCGGCGGTGTGAAGGCAAGGCGTTTATCAGGCAGACTTTCGCTCTTACCCCCAACAATTTAAACCGACAATTCTAGAAGGTGCGAGGAACCGTGGATCAAAAAGTGATCGGCAACGACATAGAGAAAGTCGTTGTTACAGAGGAGCAGCTCAAGGCAAAGGTTAAAGAACTCGCGTCGCGTCTTGAAGTTGATTATCGCGATCGCGATCTCCTCATGGTCGGAGTTCTTAAAGGCGCCATTATGGCGATGGCCGATTTGTCGCGCGCACTTCAACGTCACGTTGAAATGGATTGGATGGCTGTTTCTTCTTATGGGTCGGGTACGAAATCAAGTGGGGTTGTGCGAATACTTAAAGATCTAGATCGAGACATCACCGGGCGCGAAGTCTTAATCGTCGAAGACATTGTGGATTCTGGATTGACACTATCTTGGCTGAAGGCCAATCTTGAATCACGTGGAGCAAAGAGCGTCGAAGTGCTCGCCATATTGCGAAAGCCTGAAGCGGCAAAGGTCGACGTCAAAGTCAAATACATTGGGTTTGAAATTCCTACCGATTTCGTTGTCGGTTACGGCTTGGATTTTAATGAGAAGTACCGCAATCTTCCGTTCGTTGGCGTGCTAGCAAAACATATCTATTCCTAAGAGATGAGAACTTTGAAAATTATGCCGAAGAACAAATCCGCTAAGAAACCTGCGAAGAAACCCCAGACGCGATTTCAACGCCTGATGCGTGGTCCACTTTTCTGGATTCTTGCTGCGATTATCGGTGTCACAATTTTCGGGCAGATTTCTGCGGCAGGAAACAAATTTACGCCGGTCAATACCTCTCAAGTAATCGACGCAATTTCAAAGGATCAAGTTGACTCAGTCCTCTTGATCGACAAAGAGCAGAAGATTCAGCTCAAACTCAAATCAGGTGTGTTGATTGCGGGTTCCTCCAAGATCGAGGCTTCCTACATAACTGGGGAAGAACCGACGCTGATTGATCTTCTAGTTAGCAATCCTCCACCACATGCATGGTCGGTTAAAGTCGGTAGCCAGTCCTTCCTTGCTACTCTCTTCTTCTCATTTGGTCCTTTCCTTCTGATCGGTTTCCTCTTCTTCTTCATGATGAGCAACGCGCAGGGTGGCAATAAGGCATTTTCCTTTGGGCGTTCCCGAGCTAAGTTGCAAACAGATGAGGTACCCAAGACCACCTTTGCTGATGTTGCGGGATCGGATGAAGCCGTTGCAGAATTGAGTGAAATCAAGGATTATCTAGCCAATCCGCCTAAATATTTGGCCCTTGGTGCCAAGATTCCAAAGGGAGTCTTGCTCTACGGCCCTCCAGGAACTGGAAAAACTCTGCTCGCACGTGCTGTTGCAGGCGAGGCAAATGTTCCCTTCTATTCCATATCGGGATCAGATTTCGTTGAGATGTTTGTTGGCGTCGGCGCATCTCGAGTTCGTGATCTCTTTAACCAAGCCAAGGAAAATGCTCCGGCCATTGTCTTCGTTGACGAGATTGATGCTGTCGGTCGCCAACGAGGAGCAGGTCTTGGTGGCGGTCATGATGAGCGCGAGCAGACACTTAACCAACTGCTTGTCGAGATGGATGGGTTTGAAACTAACAGTTCGGTTATTTTGATCGCTGCAACAAACCGACCAGATATTTTGGATCCCGCACTTTTGCGCCCTGGCCGATTCGACCGACAGATTCCCGTCGAGCGCCCAGACCTCAAGGGGCGCGAAGCGATTTTGAAGGTTCATTCAAAGGGAAAGCCGATGGCAAAGGATGTCGACCTACTTGCCTTTGCACGACGTACACCTGGATTCACTGGGGCAGATTTAGCAAACGTTCTTAACGAGGCCGCATTGCTAACTGCCCGCGAAAACCAGAAGACGATCACCAATGTTTCTTTAGATGAGGCCATTGATCGCGTTATGGCTGGTCCTGCAAGGAAGTCACGAGTGATGAGCGAAGAAGAAAGACGGGTAACTGCTTATCACGAAGGTGGACATGCACTCGTAGCGCACGCCCTGCCACACACTGACCCCGTACACAAGATAACGATCATGCCGCGCGGTCGAGCGCTCGGCTACACGATGGTGCTTCCCGATGACGATAAGTACTCAGTAACTCGGAATCAACTCCTAGATCAGCTGGCTTACTCCCTTGGTGGTCGCGCAGCCGAAGAGTTGATCTTCCACGATCCATCAACGGGGGCAAGCAATGACATCGAAAAGGCTACGGCGCTAGCACATGCGATGGTTACCCAATACGGAATGACCGAAGCAATTGGTGCTATCAAATTGGGGACAGATTCGTCTGAACCATTTATGGGCCGCGATTACGGACATACGCGGGACTTTTCAGAAAGTGTTGCCGCCACAATTGATAGTGAAATCCGCAGGTTAATCGAGAACGCCCACCAAGAGGCTTACGATATTTTGGATGAGAACCGCTCAATCTTGGATGAGATGGTCGTTCAGTTATTAGAGCGCGAAACTCTCAATAAAGAAGAGATTGCCGAGATTTTTGCGAAGGTAGTTGCAAAGCCAGAGCGTCCTTCATGGACCGGTTCGCCAACGCGAAAGCCCTCTGATGTGCCGCCAATTGCCACGCGAATGGCCTTATCAAATGGCACTCCACCCGAGGAGAAAACTCCGACCAAGCGAGCACCAAGAACAAAGAGTAAAGATGAGTGAAGTTAATTCAATTTCCATGGGCCCACAAGATGGGCGAGCCTCGCAGCCATACGACCAACCTCGCGCAGAGCATGCTGTTAGGGAATTGCTTCTTGCTCTGGGTGAAGATCCAGATCGAGACGGTTTGCAGGACACGCCTTCACGTGTAGCCCGTGCATACGCCGAAAATTTTGCTGGTTTGTGGCAAGCACCGGAAGATGTTCTAACGACTACTTTCGATATCGGTCACGAAGAACTTGTTATCGTGAAAGACATCGAGGTTTTTTCTCATTGCGAACATCATCTGACCCCTTTCCATGGAGTTGCCCACGTCGGTTACATTCCATCGGGAAGGATTACGGGTCTTTCGAAAATTGCGCGTTTGGTTGATTTATTTGCGCGTCGACCGCAGGTTCAGGAACGGTTGACCACTCAAATTGCAGATGCTTTGGTTGAAATACTTAAGCCCGCTGGCGTGATCGTAATCATTGAATGTGAACATTTGTGCATGTCAATGAGAGGTGTTAGGAAGGCCGAAGCTCGAACAGTGACGAGTGCCGTGCGGGGAATATTGCGAGATGCTGCCACGCGTGCTGAGGCCATCAGCCTGATTACAAGCAGGTAGTTTTCTCGATGCCACTTTCTCAATTTGGATTTTCGTCTAATCGCCCTGTAGTCATGGGAATCCTAAACGTGACTCCCGATTCTTTTGCCGACGGTGGGCGATTCGATAGTTTTGATGCGGCGTTTAATCGTGGGCTAACTATGTTGGATGAGGGAGTCGACATAATCGATGTCGGCGGCGAATCAACCAGGCCAGGCTCTATCGGAATCACGCAGGAAGAAGAACTACACCGCGTTCTGCCGATTATTGAGGCTTTAGCAAGTAAGGGCGCAGTGGTTAGCATCGACACAAAGCGCTCGATAACGGCCAAGGAGGCGCTCGCCGCAGGTGCAAGGATTGTTAATGACGTGAGCGCGGGATTGTCAGATCCGAAAATGCTCGAAGTGGTGGCCGAAATGGCATGCCCATATATCGCGATGCATACGCGTGGAGAGTCTTCAGATATGCAGTCCCGCGCGGTTTATTCCGATGTCGTGAAGGAAGTCGCCGATGAATTGCGTGGGCGAGTGGCGGCAAGTTTGGCCGCAGGTATTGCAGCCGACAATCTGATTCTGGATCCCGGCATCGGCTTCGCCAAGGAGGCCGACCATAATTGGCAAATCCTGAATCATCTAGAAACCTTCAAGGCAATCGGTTTCCCCGTGCTTATTGGCGCCTCGCGCAAAAGATTTCTTGGCAATCTTGTAGGTGCTGACAATACAGATGCCCGAGAATCTGCCACGATTGCACTTACGGCCCTTCTTGCCAACCAAGGTATCTGGGGAGTTAGAGTTCATAGCGTCAAACCGCATCGAGACGCAATTGCCGTGGCAAGGAGTATGAGATGAGCGATCGCATTGAGATCACTGGGCTTTTCGGTTTTGGATATCACGGGCTTTTTGATGACGAACGCGAAAACGGTCAAGGTTTTCTAGTCGACGCGATTCTAAATCTCGATCTATCCAAGGCCTCAAAGTCGGATCTTCTAGAAGACACAATCAATTACAGTGCGGTGGCTGATTTGATCCGTGCCCAAATTATTGGACCACCAGTTTCGCTCATCGAAAAACTTGCCGCTCAAATTGGCGATGCCATCCTTAGTGAATTTCCTAAGGTTGACTCTGTTCGCATCACTGTGCATAAACCTGACGCACCCGTCGCGGTAAAGGTGAAAGATCTTGCTGTCACGATAATTCGAAGTCGATGAAGGCTGTTATAGCGCTTGGTGCAAATCTGGAAGATCCCGAGACAGCGGTCGAGCTGGCACTCTCTTTGCTCGAATTGTCTACAGACTTAATATCTCGATCGAAGCTATATTCAACCAAACCAGTGGGTGGGCCTCCACAACCCGATTACATAAATGCTGTCGCCATTATTGAGTCAGAGCTTGCCGCCCATGATCTATTGGACTTGCTCAAGGGCATTGAGAAGAGCATGGGGCGGGTTCGAAACGAACGTTGGGGTCCTCGGGTGATTGATCTTGACCTCATCACATATGGAGATTTACAAAGCGATGATGAATCACTGACTTTGCCTCATCCAAGGGCTCACGAAAGGCGATTTGTCCTTGAGCCATGGCTGGAAATCGATCCAGATGCATATCTGCCTACTTTTGGATGCATTCGCGATATTTTGGCGAAGATACCTCCTTCCAAGTAGCCTTTTAGCCCAACGCTCACTTCGCCCGGTACCAAGGAAGGACTGGAGCAGATGCAGGTAGTCGACAACGTAAGCGCATTGGATCGGGCGAAATTTGGCCCGATCGCCCTGGTTCCAACTATGGGTGCGCTTCACGAGGGACATGTGCGACTTATTCGTCAGGCAAGAACGTTGACGGATGCGGTGTTGGTGAGCATATTCATAAACCCGCTCCAATTTGAAAATCCATCCGACTTGGAGAAATACCCTAGAACTCCAGAGGCTGATATTGAAAAAGCAGCACAATCGGGAGCCGAAGTTTTGTGGAGACCTAAATATGAACAGGTCTATCCAGAGACCACCATCGCGTTGCAAGAAGTGGGGGCAATCGCCTCGCTGTACGAGGGAGCCACTCGTAAGGGACATTTCCAAGGAATGCTGACCGTAGTTAGGCGGCTCTTTGATTTAGTCGAGCCCAAATGGGCAATCTTCGGAGAAAAGGATTTCCAGCAACTCTTTCTCGTCAGAAGAATGGTTAAGGACCTCAAGCTAGATATCGAGATCGTGGCGGTTCCCACCGTTCGCGAATCCGATGGCTTGGCAATTTCCTCCCGCAATGTGCGCCTGAGCCCTGATGATCGCCAAGCAGCACTAGTCATATCGCGCGCTTTAACCAATGCTTCTCAGATGGAATCGATCGAGTCGATGCAAGATGCCTTAGACACTACTTTGGCAAGTGAGAGTGAATTCAAGTGCGATTATGCTGTGATTATCGATGAAGAAGATTTCTCACTAGCAAAGGGTGATACGAAGTCAAAAAGGGCCTTGATTGCCGGTTGGGTAAATGGGGGCAGATTGATCGACAATATGTCCATGGTTGGTCTAGCTCGATGAAACTACTCGCACCTAATCCCGGATGGACCGCGCGCGCAGATGTCATCGTTGTGGGTTCGGGAGTTGCCGGGCTTACCACTGCGCTTCAAGTTCGAAGCTTCGGGCTTTCGGTTTTGCTGGTTACGAAAGCGCGAGTAGATGCGGGATCAACAAAGTGGGCGCAAGGGGGAATCGCTGCCGCATTGGGACCAGGGGACACTCCTGACCAACATGAAAAGGACACTCTCGTTGCCGGAGCCGGACTGTGTGACGAGCCCGCAGTCAAAGTTTTAGTTTCTGAAGGACCCGAAGCAGTTCGAAAGTTAATTGCTCGAGGCGCAGTCTTTGATAAGGAAGCCAGTGGAGAAATATCACTAACGCGTGAAGGTGGGCATCACAGAAACCGCATACTTCACGCAGGTGGAGATGCAACAGGCGCCGAGGTTTCTCGGGCGTTACTTGCAGCAGTTAGAAATGACCCAGAGATCGAAGTACTAGAACACGCCCTTGTACTGGATGCACTTAAAGATGCAAATGAAAAAGTGTGTGGTGTTACGTTGCACGTTATTGGTGCAGGTACACGCGATGGTGTTGGGAGAGCTATTGCTCGCGCAACTGTCTTGGCCACCGGTGGTTTAGGCCAGGTTTTCGCGCAGACAACCAACCCTTCTGTTTCAACGGGTGACGGAGTTGCACTGGCTTTGCGCGCTGGCGCTGATGTCGCCGACGTCGAATTTATACAGTTCCATCCGACAGTGATGTGGTTGGGTGATGCATCACAGGGTCAGCAACCACTAATTAGCGAGGCCGTTCGGGGAGAAGGTGGACATCTCGTCGACGATGAAGGCGTTCGTTTCATGGTCGGCCAGCACCCGATGGCAGAACTGGCTCCTCGAGATGTCGTTGCCAAAGCAATCGTGCGTCAGATGGAAAAGACTGGCGCCCACCATGTTTGGTTGGATGTTAGAAACATTGAGGGCTTCGTCGAGCGTTTTCCGACGATTTACGCGTCGTGTCTTGCGCATGAAATAGATCCACTGACTCAATTGATTCCAGTCTCTCCGGCATCCCACTATGCATCGGGGGGAGTTCGAGTAGATATGAATGGGCGTTCAAACATTGCTGGGTTGTATGCGTGTGGAGAGACAGCATGTACAGGTGTACACGGAGCAAACCGACTCGCATCAAATTCATTGCTTGAAGGACTGGTATTTAGCGCTCGTATCGCGGCCGACATTGCATCAAGCCTTCCCGCATTTTCCGAGCCAGTTGAAGTTTCTCAAAAAACTATTTTGCTAGATCCGAACAGTCGGAAAAAACTTCAGATAAGCATGAGTATCGGTGCGGGGGTTATTCGTTCGCGCGATTCGCTTCTTAAGGCGGCGAAAGATCTTGAGGAGGTTGCTACGCAGATCAGCGTCCACCCTTGTGTTGAGGCGTGGGAGACAACCAATCTTTATCACCTCGCACAAGCGATAGTGCGTTCAGCTCTCATCAGGGAAGAGACACGCGGATCGCATTGGCGGGAGGATTTTCCAGACCCGCTTGACGCGTGGAGAAAGCATATTTTGCAGAGAATGGACGTCGAAGGACGATGGAGTTCGAGTTATGAGGCGGTGCACAAATCATGAAATTTGCCGAGATTTCCAAGCGCACCGCCGAGGCACTGCGAAGTGCTCATCTTGACCCCGAGCACACGGTTGATCTTGTTAAGAGAGCATACGAAGAGGATTTACAAGGCGGTGATGACGTTACAACGGTTGCGACAATTCCTGCTGACCACACCTCCATT
This sequence comes from Actinomycetes bacterium, assembly GCA_025355665.1. Lineage (GTDB taxonomy): Bacteria > Actinomycetota > Actinomycetes > Nanopelagicales > Nanopelagicaceae > QYPT01. The sequence goes on along the minus strand of JANXZF010000009.1, from coordinate 1,154 downwards.
GCCGAATTTCGCATCCGTGAAAACGGTGTTATTGCTGGAATTGAAGTTGCCAGAGTTGCACTTGAATTGATGGGAATCACTGATATTGAATCAGGAGTCTTGTGCGCCCACAATGTCGAAGCAGGCACTGTCATTCTGACGGCTCGCGGAAATACCCGTGCTTTGCTTCTTGCCGAACGCACCTCACTAAATTTCCTTGGCCACTTGAGCGGAATCGCGACTCTGACTCGCAAGTGGGTGGATGAAGTAAGCGAGTACGGCATCGAGATCAGAGACACGCGCAAAACAACGCCGGGATTGCGGGTGCTCGAGAAATATGCAGTGCGCATGGGCGGCGGGACAAATCATCGAATGTCGTTGAGCGAATCCGCGCTCATTAAGGACAACCACGTCATCGCGGCGGGCGGCGTTGGAAAGGCCTTTGAACGGGTACGTAAGCTATACCCGAACCTTGCCATCGAAGTGGAAGTTGATTCGCTCGATCAGTTAAAGGAAATTCTCGAACTCAAACCCGATCTTGTGTTGCTAGACAACATGAGTGTTGAAGAATGCAAGAAGGCAACCGTATTGGCATTCGGTCGGTGTAAATTGGAGGCATCAGGTGGGCTCTCGCTAAAAAATGCTAAAGCGTACGCGCAAACGGGAGTAGATTACTTGGCAGTTGGGGCGCTTACCCACTCGGCACCTGTACTTGATATCGGACTCGACCTTAAGGCGGAGATCTAAATGTTATTAGCTATCGACGTAGGCAATACAAACACTGTCCTCGGTGTATTTGACGGCAAAGTTTTGGTCCGGTCATGGCGAGTCAAAACCGATGCACGCAATACCTCTGATGAGCTCTGGTTGCAGTTTGGTTCCCTTGTTGAAGATTATGAAATAACTGGCCTGGCCGTCTGCTCGACAGTTCCTGCGACCCTTCGTGAGTTGCGCACCATGATCAATGCCTACTTTCCGGATATCCGAGTGACTATCGTCGAGCCTGGTATTAAAACTGGTGTGCCTTTGCTGGTCGATAACCCCAAAGAAATCGGTGCAGACCGGATCGTGAATACCTTGGCCGCCCATACCCTCTACCCAGGTGGTCCGGCGATTGTGGTCGACTTTGGAACTTCGACAAACCTTGACGTTGTATCCGATAAAGGTGAATTCCT
>JANXZF010000008.1 GCA_025355665.1 Actinomycetes bacterium | reverse complement strand
AGTTCGAAGCCTTCTTCGCTTTCGAAGATCTTGACCCCGATAACTTTGCCTGACTCACCGTGTGGAACCTTGAGTGAGGTGTCGCGAACTTCGCGAGCCTTCTCACCGAAGATTGCACGGAGCAAGCGCTCTTCTGGGGTTAGTTCGGTCTCGCCCTTTGGCGTGACCTTTCCAACCAGAATGTCGCCGGGAACAACATCGGCACCAACGCGAATGATTCCGCGATCATCAAGATCTGCAAGAACTTCTTCTGAAACGTTAGGGATGTCGCGCGTGATTTCTTCTGCGCCGAGTTTGGTGTCGCGTGCATCAACTTCGTATTCCTCAATGTGGATCGAAGTCAAGACGTCGTCTTGGACCAAACGCTGCGAAAGGATGATCGCGTCTTCGTAGTTGTGGCCTTCCCATGACATAAATGCCACGAGCAAGTTTTTACCAAGGGCCATTTCACCGTTTTCGGTGCAAGGTCCATCAGCAATTACCGAGCCGAGTTCTAGTCGTTGTCCTGGGTTAACTACAACCTTCTGGTTGTAGGAAGTGCCTTGGTTTGAACGACGGAACTTAGCAAGTGAGTAGTTCTGGTAGGTGCCGTCATCGGCCATCACCGTAACTTCATCGGCAGCGACTTCGGTAACAACGCCAGCCTTTGTTGCCACGACAACGTCGCCTGCATCAACTGCTGCGCGGAATTCCATGCCGGTGCCGATAAGGGGTGCTTCTGCACGCATCAGCGGAACAGACTGGCGCATCATGTTAGAACCCATCAATGCACGGTTGGCATCGTCATGCTCCAAGAACGGAATCATTGCGGTTGCAACGGAGACCATCTGACGCGGTGAAACGTCCATGTAGTCAACTTCGTCTGCGGGAATGTATTCAACTTCTCCGCCACGACGACGTACGAGTACGCGCTCTTCGGAGAAGTGATTGTCATCAGTCAAAGGCGCGTTGGCCTGAGCAATGATGTGCTCGTCTTCTTCGTCAGCAGTTAGGTAATCAACGGAATCGCTTACCTTGCCCTTTGAAACCTTGCGGTACGGAGTCTCGATGAAACCGAAAGCAGTCACACGGCCATAGGTTGCAAGTGAACCAATCAGACCGATGTTTGGACCTTCAGGAGTTTCGATCGGACACATACGACCGTAGTGAGATGGGTGAACGTCGCGAACTTCGAAGCCCGCGCGGTCGCGAGAAAGACCACCAGGTCCGAGTGCTGAAAGTCGACGCTTGTGAGTGAGACCAGAAAGCGGGTTGGTCTGATCCATGAACTGCGACAACTGAGAAGTTCCGAAGAACTCCTTGATTGAAGCAACAACAGGACGGATATTGATCAAGGTCTGAGGAGTAATCGCCTCGACATCTTGTGTCGTCATACGCTCGCGAACAACGCGCTCCATACGGGACAAGCCAGTACGGACCTGGTTTTGAATCAATTCACCAACGGTGCGGAGACGACGGTTACCGAAGTGATCAATATCGTCTTTCTCAACACGAACTTCGCGACCGTACTCCATAAGGAGTTCACCCTTATGAAGTGCTACGAGGTAGCGAATTGTCGCGACAATATCTTGAATTGTTAGCAAGCCCTGCTTGAGTTCGAGGTCAAGACCGAGCTTCTTATTAACCTTGAAGCGGCCAACCTTTGCTAGGTCGTAACGCTTTGGGTTGAAGTAAAGGTTCTCGATCAAGTTCTGTGCGGCTTCCTTTGTTGGAGGCTCGCCTGGACGCAACTTGCGGTAGATATCTAGTAACGCTTCGTCTTGAGTCTTGACGTTATCTTTTTCAAGAGTTGCGCGGATTGATTCGTACTCACCGAACTCAGCAAGAATCTGTTCTTCAGTCCATCCCAAAGCCTTTAGAAATACCGTGACTGACTGCTTGCGCTTGCGGTCGATACGAACGCCGACAAGATCTTTCTTATCAACTTCAAATTCAAGCCAAGCGCCACGGCCAGGAATGATCTTTGAAGTGAAGACATCCTTGTCAGAAGTCTTCTCGATTGTGCGTTCGAAATAAACGCCAGGTGAACGGACGAGCTGTGAAACAACAACGCGCTCGGTGCCGTTAATTATGAATGTTCCTCTTTGTGTCATGACGGGGAAATCGCCCATGAAGACTGTCTGCGACTTGATTTCACCGGTGATGTTGTTGGTGAACTCAGCAGTTACGAAGAGCGGCTGCGAGTAAGTCATATCGCGCTCTTTGCAATCTTCGATTGAGTACTTAGGTGGCTCGAAGCGATGGTCTCTGAATGAGAGAGACATCGACCCCTGGAAATCCTCGATCGGTGAAATCTCTTCAAAGATTTCTTCCAATCCGGATTGCTGCGGGAGCTCACCACGGTGAGTGTTTTCGGCTATGGCGAGACGTTGACGCCAGACGTCGTTACCCAACAACCAATCAACACTCTCAATTTGGAGTGCGAGTAGGTTTGGGACTTCGAGAGGTTCGCGGATCTTCGCAAATGAAATACGGCGTGGAGCAACAGATGATTTTTTTGACGCGGCCAAGAGGTGTCCTTCCGAACAGAATTTGGTGACGCACGGACAAAGGTCTCAGCCGCTATATGCATTGACCTAAAAGGATTTGTGCGAGCGCCAAGGATATCGGGGCGCGGCCCGGTATGTCCAACCGTGGGTTTTACCACAATCCCGACCCAAATGTCAGCGGTTTGGGCTAGAAAGTGGAAGTATCCGGGGGACAGAACAGGCGAGAGATCGGGGTCCGGATGCGTGCTCGCCGATCCACGTGGCGCGTTATAACCGCCCTCGTAGTCGTTGTCCTCATGGCCATTCCGATTGTCGGCTCGGTCGCCAAACGTCCGGCTGAAGAGCCCGGTTTTGGGGTTTCAGGCGCAACTTATGGCAAAACCGTCGATTTCACCCTCTATACCCACTGCGGAATCAACGAGCTCAAGGCATTCGGTAACTACTACGAGCGCATGGGGGGGCCGTTAAGCGACGGATTCGGCAATCCTCCGGTCGGTTGGGACAACCCCTACCAGGTAGGGCGGCTTTCGGTCTTGGGCGATAAGGCCACCTTCCGCGACACTCGAGGCCATACCGTGGAATTCAAAGTCAGACCCGGTGCCACGGGATTCTCGACAATCTGCTCCTAAGAGCTATTTCAGAGAAGTTCCCCACCACTGCAGTACCCGCGAAAGACATTCCTCCTCCGAAACCGTCAACTTCGTTTGGCCGGCCAATTCCTGCGTCCAATTTCCAGTCACTCTCCCTTCCAACATTGTCTCTGTGAGTCGGTAGCCCCTCAAACTTTGAACCAAATCTTTTGCATTCTCTGTCACCTCGCCTTTCCGAGAAAGGCCTTCAAGGTCGAAAAGATCTCGGGCTGCGTGGCGATCAAACCACGCCGATGCCTTCATCGCGACAAACCCATTAAACGTAGGAACGCACAGTTTTGTTCGAGGCGCATCCGAATATCGCTGAAAGATTTCCGTTATTTCAACTGGAACTTTTTGCCATCCCCTTGAGTTGGAATCAACTACTTGTACCTTTACTTGAATAGCCGATCCGCAACTCAAATTAGTACTCTCTGCGTCCCTCAACTGAGACGGCAACTTTTGCCAATTCGCTTCGGGAAATTCCTGTTCGATGAGATCGGGAATCTCATCAAGTTCCTGACACAACTTCTTGCGATCTTCCGTATAGAGATCTATGTCTTCAGACAATCGTCCGTCGGTTAGCAAAGTTCGGGAGAGAGCAGTGCCTCCGTAGAAAACCATCTCGGACCTCAAGTTTTGAATCGCAGCAAGAATATAACTAATTGCGTGGTCTCGACGAACCTGTAACTCGCTTGAAGAAAAAAGTCTTTGAACATGAAGTAGTTCGCCGAGCTCAAGCATCTTTCGCCAACGCCTTGAGCCGAACTAGTGCAGATCCCATTCGCTGCTCGCGAATCAAGACATCCAATTTCCTCTCGTTTACACGGTCAAGAAGTGTTCGTGCCGCCTCTTGCGTTACCGAAGTCAATCCACTGACCAGATCAGGACGTCCGGCGAGATCAAGCGCCGTTTGTTCAATGCTGGTGCACCAGCCCGTAGCAAGTTCAGTATCAATGCGAATCTTTTTCAGGGAGCTAACGCTTCGCAGGACAAAAATGATTCGTCCGCAGGTTGTTTCCAGGCTCGGACGCCTTTTCGGAACTGCAACCACGGCGACAGCCAAAGCTCGAGGGATTGCACCGTGAATTCTTGCCGCAGAAATATGCATCAAAGCCACTTCGTTCTTCCCGTAGTCGGCTTGAGCAATGCCTAGAGCCAGTGCCTCTATTTCTGGACGCCAATGGCCACCACGAGAGGCTTCAGGAATATGTGCGAAGTAGCCGTGTGCGACTTTGAGCAATACGCCCTCTTTTTCCCA
>JANXZF010000058.1 GCA_025355665.1 Actinomycetes bacterium | reverse complement strand
GCTTCGTGATCGCTCACCGGCTATCAACGATCCGAGATGCTGACACCATTCTTGTGATGGATAAGGGCCGATTAATCGAGCAGGGCCGTCATGCAGATTTGATGGCTAAGAAGGGTTTCTATTATGACCTCTACGCAAGCCAATTCTCCGAAGCCATTGAGTAACAGGAACCGTTCACTGCGTTAGCCGTAAATACTAAAGCCCCGAGAAATAATTTCCCGAGGCTTTAGTTAGTAACTCAATTTAGGAGCATCTGCGCGACTCTGACGAAGTTGTCAAACTATAACAGTGGTTATCTCCCTAAACAAGAGTTGCCAACAGATCTCCTCGGTTACTCTGCGTAACATTTTCTTATCTCCTTCAAGGATTTTTCCACACAATAGGTAGCGTTCCCAACGACGACCGCTCTATCCATTTACTTTTCGTCGGTGCCTCTGTAGCTCAACGGATAGAGCACGACTCTGACTAAGGCGGAGATGCGGGTCCGATTCCCGCCAGAGGCATATCTCCGGGAGGGCTCCACTCCTAATTCGGGTGGAGCCCTCTCAATTTAGTAGCTAGCGAAATCGGCGAGATAAACACAGTAGACGTAGACTCCAACGTATGATCCAAAGGATTCAGATTCTTCGTGATGACGATCCGCGTTGCGCCGAATCGGAAGCAAGTGGTTTCACGTTAGTCGCAGAGTCTTGGGGAGCTCGCTTGCGCTTGTCTTTGAATGCGAAACTCGATGCCTATCGAGAGTGCGTCGAACTGGCTCATCAAAGCGGAATAGCCCTTCAAGAGCTAGACGTTGAATACTCCGATGCTGTCTTGGAACTTGAATTGGTTAACAACGCCGACTATCCATTTACGCCGGCCACGATTCGTTCGATTCCAACGCCCGAGAGTATTCAAGCGTTATGGAAAATCGAAGCCAGAATTTTTGGCGCTTTAGAGGACAAAATCCTTGTTGGTGTGATTTCAACGAGTCGGTCTGGCGAGATGGTGGAGTTGGATTTCGCATCAGTTCTTACTGAGCAAAGAGGTAAGGGGATTGGAAAGGCATTAGCGGCCACTGCGATTCTGGCTTGGGCGAAGGACGGAGTACAGACTTTTGCTACTGGTGGTGCGGCCGTAAATGCGGCCAGCCTCGGAACCGTGCGATCTTTGGGCTTTGCCATCGAGGAAAGTTGGCGAAGTTACCAACCACCCCTGTAGTTTGCTTCCATGATTGTTGTAGAACCCAAAGTCTTATCAGTCAATGTCACCGCTGAGGTTCACCATGGTGGATGGACGGGCGACAAAGGTCGAACTGGAATTGATAAGAGATCTGTCAGTGGACCCGTCATGTTGGCTGGCGATGCTGTCGAAGGAGACGTGGTTGCTGATCGAAAGAATCACGGTGGCTATGACCAAGCCGTGTACGCCTATTCTCGAGAAGACGCCGAATGGTGGGAAAACGACCTTGGAATTCCACTTTCTTGTGGCAAATTTGGAGAGAATCTTACGACTCAGGGCCTGAATCTTCGTGATTCAGTTATCGGAGAGCGATGGAATATCGGAAGCGCAACTCTTGAGGTTGCCCAACCAAGAACACCTTGTCGGGTTTTTGCAGGGTTTTGGGATAGGCCAAATTTGATAAAGGAATTTACTGATGCAGGTCGAGCGGGGGCCTACCTTCGAATAATTAATGAAGGACAGGTTCGCCCGGGCGATGCGATCGCTGTGGTCGATCGACCCAAACACGGAATTACTGTCGCTGAACTTTTCAACGCACGGGGCGAGGATCGCTTCCGAATATTTAAAGTCCTCGCTGGGCAGGACTCAGCAGAATCGGTTAGACAGTGGGCCTTGAAGTCGCTTGAGCGTAAATGACTTTAAGCAACAGTCCAAGTATCGCCGCTGGTTAGAAGAGTCTTGAGATCTCCCGCACCTTGGGCAGCGATGATGTCTGCAATTTGTCCGTTCACTTGCGATCCGTATTCGGCGCGTTCCACATCTCGGAAGATTCCCACGGGCACGTGGTCCAACTTCGAATTCGAGAATCGTGAAAGTGCGAACGCGTAACTTGGGTCAGGGTTGTGCACGTCGTGAACTACTAGCTCACTCTCTGCGACCGAACCTAATTCGACCAGCTTTAACGATGAACCAGCGTGCACGAGACCGTGCGTGGCGGATTTGATCGGTTCGCCGTGGACCATCTTTAAAAGCGCGCCTTCTTTGGTTTCGTTATCTTTCAAAGTATCGAAAGCGCCGTCGTTGAAGATTGGGCAGTTTTGGTAGATCTCAATCAAAGCAGAGCCCTTGTGGGCACTCGCTGCGCGAAGTACATCAGTCAGGTGCTTGCGGTCACTGTCGATTGATCGAGCAACAAAGGATGCTTCAGCACCGATTGCCAATGAAATCGGATTGAAAGGCGTGTCCAGCGAGCCCAAAGGAGTCGACTTGGTGATCTTGCCTTGCTCGCTGGTGGGCGAGTACTGACCCTTCGTTAAACCGTAGATCCGGTTGTTAAAGAGCAAGATCTTGAGATTAACGTTGCGGCGAAGTGCATGGATTAAATGGTTTCCACCGATTGAAAGTGAATCTCCATCGCCAGTAATGACGAAAACAGAAAGTTCAGGTCGTGAAATCGCTAGGCCCGATGCGATTGTTGGGGCTCGTCCATGGATCGAGTGCATGCCGTATGTATTCAAATAGTAAGGAAAGCGCGAGGAGCAGCCGATTCCAGAGATGAACACAACGTTCTCGCGTGGAACGCCTAGCTCGGGAAGGTAGGACTGCATCGTGGAAAGAATGGAGTAGTCACCGCAACCGGGACACCACTTCACTTCTTGGTCAGATGTGAAGTCTTTCTTGGTGAGGGTAATTTCAGTCATGGAGCACCTCCATTGCGGCTTCCATAATTTCAGCAGTAGTAAATGGGAGACCGCGGACCATGTTGTAGCCGATGATGTCTTTCAAATATTGGGAACGAAGAAGCATCGAGAGCTG
>JANXZF010000037.1 GCA_025355665.1 Actinomycetes bacterium | reverse complement strand
CTTGCAAGAATATTGAACATAAACCTCTAGGTGGTCCTGGAGGTTGGCCCCGACTCCAGGCAAATCCTTGACCACTTTGATTCCGAGTTTGCCTAAGTCTTGAGCGTTTCCAATTCCTGAAAGTTGCAGAATTTGAGGAGTGTTTATTGCACCACCGCACAGCACGACTTCTTTTGACAAGAAATTCTGCTTCTTGCCTTTAACAATCGCTTCGACGCCAACGGCTCGATCTCCATCAAAGAGAACCTTGGTGACCATGGCCTTAGTCATGATGTGAAGATTTCTTCGCTTCTTAACGGGATATAAATACGCTCGCGCCGCACTTAGTCGGCGTCCTCTACGTACATTCCTATCGAATGCGGCGAAGCCTTCCTGTCGATAGCCGTTGACATCGTCAGTACGCGAATAACCGGCTTGAACGGTTGCGTCAAAGAAAGCTCTAAATAAAGGACCTTTGACAGGACCGCGTTCCAGTTGGAGTGGACCACTATTTCCTCTAAACGGATTGTTCGGATCGGCCAGACATGTCTCCATGCGTTTGAAGTAGGGAAGACAGTGGGCGTAATCCCAATTTTCCATCCCTTGATCCTTCGACCAGCGCTCATAATCCATCGGATTTCCGCGCTGCCAAATCATCCCGTTGATACTGCTTGAACCACCGAGAACCTTCCCACGAGCATGATAGATACGTCGGTTGTTCATGAAAGGTTCGGGCTCTGATTCATACATCCAGTCGTAGTGCTTATTGCCGATCGGAAAAGCAAGCCCGGCGGGCATATGGATAAAGACATCCCACTTGTAGTCTCGTCGACCCGCCTCAAGAATGAGAACTTCGTGATTTGGGTCGGCACTTAATCGATTACCCAATGCGCTTCCTGCCGAACCTCCACCAACGATGATGTAGTCGTATTGCGCAACCACGAGATTTCCACCCTTCTAGAAAATGCAAATGTGCTTTTCGATCTTCATGCTCAGACGTGTTTGCTTGGCGATCCTCTGCCAAGCAAACACGCTTCGCATCTACTAATTAACCCGGACTACGCGAGCCAGGCCTTTACTTGTGCTGCATGTGCAGTAACCCAGATCTTTGCGGCTGCGTCATCGGTCAACTTGTCAACGGCCAATGATTTTGCAACGGAGTTCTGATCTGCGTTTGTCCAGTTGAAGTTCTTGATCATCTTTGCTGCAGGTGATCCTGACTTCATGAACTTAGCGGAAGCCACTTTGTTAAGTGGGTACGGTGGGTAATCGCAAGCGACCTTTGCAGCGACTGCATCGCAACCAACCGTGTAGGCAGGCAGTGTGACGTGCTTCAATGGCACCTGCGCCAGGAACCACTGTGGCTCGTAGAAGTAGCCGATCATTGGCTTCTTCTGAGCTTCAGCGTTACGGAATGAGGTAATCAAAGCGGCTTCGCTGCCTGTGTAGATAACCTTGAAATTGAGTTTGAGGTTCTTGATGATTGCCTCATCATTGGTTACATACGACGGGTCTCCATCAAGGAAGGCGCCCATTGATCCGGATTCAGAAGTCTTGAACATGGATGCGTACTTGTTCAAGTTCTTGTAGTTCAAGATATCTGGATACTTCTTGGCCATCCAAGGGACTACATACCAACCGATGATGCCCTTGTTGCCAGTAAGCCCAAGGTCAACGGCCACCTTCTGAGTGGTGATGTACTTCTTAGCTAGATCCTGATGTCCCCAGTTCTCCAAGATTGCATCCACTTGACCCGATGCAAAACCTTGCCAGGAAATTTCTTCGCTGATGTTCTTGACAACAACTTTGCAACCGAGGTTGTGTTTCAGCACGTACTGAACAACGGCAAGGTTGGCCTCATATCCGACCCAGGCGTTATCCGCCAAAGTCACCGTGCCGCATTTTGCGGTGCTCGCCTTTGAGAATCCAACTTGAGCATTTCCAGCGGCCGATGACGCAAAAGTCACCGCACCTGCTAGTAGCACGAAAGTTGTTACTCGCCGAGCACGATGATTTTTAAACATTGTGCGTCCTCCTGCTCCAACGACCGAAGTCGTCCTTAACCGTTGCTCGGGCGAGCAACGGAACCTAGTGCGATGTTGCCGCATATTCCTTGGAATTACGGTGCGCTATCGCCTGCGTAATACGGTCAAGCATGATTCCCAAGAGGACAATTGCCAAGCCAGCGGCCAGTCCCTTGCCCTTGAGATTCTCCTGAGCAAATCCTGCGACCACGAGATAACCGAGGCCGCCAGCGCCAACCAGGCCTCCGACCACGATCATTGCTAAGACATAAATGATGCCCTGATTCGTGGCTAGAGCAAGTGCTCGTCTGGCACTTGGAATCTGAACTTTGGTAATCATCTGCCAAGAAGAAGAGCCGGCCGCTGTGGCAGCTTCGATAATTGAATCGGGCACTCCCCGAATTCCATCGGCCATCAATTTAATTGAAGCCGGCGCTGCATAGACAACCGCAGCCATGATGGCAGTGAATCTCGTAGCACCGAATAAACCTAAGAACGGCACGAGGTAAACGAATGCTGGCAGCACCTGCCCTGCATCTAACGCGGGCCTTATCCAACGCTCTGCTCGACGACTGCGTCCGATCCAGACACCGATAATGATTCCCAATGCAACCGTAATGACCGAAGCGACTAGGGTCGATGCAAGCGTTGCCATCGTGTCGGACCACAATCCAGTTCCGACAATGGCCAAAACGCAAAATGCAGATATCGCGGCCAATTTCTTTCCGCCGAAGATTGCACCAAGTCCCACGAACGCAAGCCCAGTAATGAACCAAGGACTTTGAGTGAGCAAAGTTTGCATCGGATTAATTAGTCCATATGAAACCACATCAGTGATGTCATTTGTCACGGTGACAAAATGCATCTGAAACCAATTCACGTACGTATCAACGTATTTCGCAATATTTGACCCAATGGATCCCGAAGCAGGGAATGCGCCCGCCCAGTTGATGGATCGCGATACTAAGCATGCAACAAAAGCTAGTATCGCGAGTCCGGCCAGAACGATTCTATGATTTCGTTTGAATTCGGCCTTGGTGTTTCCACTATCAACTTTCGACGCTGCAGCTGTGGTGGAGCGATCGAGTACGACTGCCAATATAACAATTGCGAGTCCTGCCTGAAACGCCCGTCCAACATCGAGTGACTCGAGTGCGCGAATGACAACTTGTCCAAGGCCAGGAGCATCGATGAGGGCGGCAATCGTGACCATGGAAAGTGCTGCCATGATGGTCTGATTCACGCCAACAACAATGGTGCGCTTTGCTTGAGGTAGTTGCACTTTTCGCAAGGCCTGCCAACGCGTCGATCCCATCGACACGGCTGCCTCAACGCTCGACCACGGAACTTGCTTGATCGCCACCGATGTAATTCGAAGTGCTGGAGGCACCGCATAAATAAGGGTAACGATGGTCGCAGACGCAGGACCAATCAGAAAGAAAAGAGTCACGGGCGTTAAATAGACGAAGGTCGGCATAACCTGGGCAAAATCCAACGCGGGCGTAATCATTTTCTCAAACCTAGGGTAGAGGCCAGCTAATATTCCTAGTGGAATGCCGATGATGAGTGAGAGAATTACTGCTGCCAGAGTCAGAGCCAAAGTATCCATGGATTCTTGCCACAACCCGAATAAGCCAAGGGTTATGAAACCGACCATCGCAAAAATTGCAATTTTAAGATTAGAGATTGCGTAAACGACGAAGCCGATTATGGCAACAATCCCAAGCCAGCCAATCTGAGGGATTGTTCTTGTATCCCCAGTCTGACTAATCATGTTCTGCAGGAATGTCACGAATCCATCCATGAAATTTCTAATGACATTCACGAATGTAGTGAATACCGGATTCGAATTTCGGTTTGTATCGATCCAAGCACTTACGTTGTCGAGCCAGACATGGAATGGCGTCAGACTTGATCGATCAAGCGGCATGGTCGCACGCCCGCGCAATCCAAGTGCAAATATCAAAAATCCAACAGTAAGGGAGCCAAGATATATATTTAATTTGGAAACCTTCTTGGCAGGCAAATTTGGTTGGCCTGATTTGGGAGGTGTCAACAATTGTGTCGACACTAGACCTGCACCCCAGCGATTACTTCCAGGATGTCCCTTGAGGACACAACACCAATTAGCTGACCCTCTTCCATCACCCGAACCGAACAGCCTGCTTCGAGAACTTGGCGAGCAGCATCGCGCACGGAAATTGTTGGCGAAAGAATTGGACCTGAAAGGTCATCATCGACATCGGGTGCTCTGGCAATCCAACGCAAAGTCAGAATATGGGACTTAGGGAAGTCGCGCACGAAATTTGCCACGTAATCATCAGTTGGCGAAGCAACTAGTTCTTCGGGCGTACCAATTTGGACAATGGCACCGTCGCGCATAATGGCAATTCGATCCCCAAGTTTGACGGCCTCGGCAAGATCGTGAGTAATGAAGACCATGGTCTTTCCAAGTTCGTGGTGCAGACGAATTACTTCGGCCTGCATGTCTCTTCGAATGAGAGGGTCAAGCGCGCTGAAAGGCTCGTCGAGAAAAAGCACCTTTGGGTCAACCGCGAGCGCGCGGGCTAGTCCAACTCTTTGCTGCATGCCACCCGAAAGCTGCTCTGGATAGGCATTTGCATAGCCTTGCAATCCGACGAGCTCGATTACCTCGTTGGCACGTGCATGCCGTGCATCTTTCTTCACACCGTTAATTTCGAGACTGTAGGCGATGTTGTCGATGACTTTGCGATGTGGAAGGAGTCCGAAGTGCTGAAAGACCATCGAAAAACTCGATCGGCGCAATTCGCGAAGTCGCTTCATGTCGACCTTGAGGATGTCTTCGCCTTGCAGTTCAAGCTCTCCTTGTGTTGGCTCGATTAACCTTGTCATACACCTGACCAACGTGGACTTTCCTGAACCCGATAGACCCATAACGACGAACACTTCGCCCGGTGCGACATCAAAGGAGACATCACGCACGGCGATCGTGTTGCCAGTTTGCGCGCGCAGTTCAGAGCGAGACAGGTCGGCCGTCGGAGTGCCAATAATCTTCTCCGAATTTGGTCCGAACACCTTCCATAGATGTCGCACAGAAATCATCTGCGAACTTGAACTCATTTCTTTTCCTCCAGTTGGCTATTTAGCGAATCTGCAAACCAGCCCGAACGTGCAGGAGAAGTGTTCGTCCAAACGTGTTTTATTTCAAGGTATTCGTGTAAACCACTCGGTCCCAACTCGCGACCGATTCCTGAGGCCTTGAAACCACCCCATTCGGCTTGAGCTTTGTACGGGCCAAAGTCATTTATCCAGATGGTGCCGTGGCGAAGAGCGCCAGCAACTCTCCTGGCTTTTGCCGCGTCTCTGGTCCAAACGGCGCCAGCCAGACCATAAATCGTGTCATTCCCCAGTGAAATTGCTTCAGCTTCAGTGTCGAAGACCTCGATCGTCAACACCGGACCGAATGATTCGTCCTGAACACAAGACATTTTCGTGTTGCAGTTATCCAGCACCGTAGGTTCGAAATACCAGCCATCACGCAAGGCATCCAAGGTGCTCCGTTTTCCGCCTGTTAACAACCTGGCACCTTCGGTGACACCTTTCTCAACGTATTTTCCAACCTTTTCCAGATGCGCCTTGCTGATTAATGGACCTGACTCGGCTTCGAGATCATCGGGTCCGCCTAGTCGAATCTTCTTCGCCCTAGCGACAATTTCTCCAACGACTCGATCGTGAATAGAACGCTCAACCAGCAGACGAGTGCCTGCGGAACAGACTTGCCCAGAATGTAAAAACACGGCCGTCACAGCATTATCAATGGCCACGTCAAGATCGGCGTCGGCGAAAATGATGTTCGGGTTCTTGCCGCCGAGTTCAAGTGCCACTTTCTTCACGGTCTGTGCGCAGACGCCCATGATGCGCTTGCCTGTTTCAAGTCCGCCGGTAAATGAAACTAGATCGACTCGACTATCGCTGGTCAAGGGCGTGCCTACGACCGCACCGGCTCCCAGAATCAAGTTTGCAACTCCGCTAGGCACGCCCGCCTCTTCAAAAAGATGTACCAAGGCAATTGCTGTTGACGGAGTCAATTCGCTTGGCTTGAGAATAAAAGAACACCCGGCAATTAGTGCAGGAGCGACTTTCCAAGATGCTTGGAGCAGCGGGTAGTTCCAAGGCCCGATTAGAGCGCAAACGCCAACCGGCTCTGAAGTGATACGACTATCGATGCGATCATCGCCAATGTGAACTACGCGATCATGCTCAGTCAGACCCAACCCTGCGTAGTATCGAAATACCGAAACAACATCGGCGATGTCATACCGCGCTTCGATTAGTCGTTTTCCAGTATCGCCACTTTCGAGTAAGGCAAACTTTTCGGCATCGCGTTCAAGGAGATCGGCAACGCGAGTAACCAGGGCACTTCTCTTCGCCCAACACCAGGATGAAAATCCTCCCGAGTCGAAGGAGGCACGAGCTGAAGCAATTGCCGAACTTACATCGAGTTCAGTTGCTTCAGAGACGACAGCAACTAAAGATCCGTTATGGGGGCTTCGAATTTCACGCGTAGCGCCATCGGAGGCACCGCGCCATTCTCCGCCGAAGAACAAAGTCTTCGCGGATTGATCAGACACAGAGCCTCCCAGGATCAACTGTCGAGCTGGCTTTTTCGTTGAGCAACGAATTCAGACAACTCTAATAATGTAGAGGGATCCATGTCTGGCATTACGTAATCTTCGAGTTTCTTTTTCCAGATTTCCTCGGCCCGATCGCGTGTATCGCGGGCACCTAAACGGTTCCAGCGTTCGTAGTTGTCGCTGTTCGTCAGGAACGGCCTGTAGAAACAATCACGGAATCGATCCATGGTGTGTGCGGCTCCAAGGAAGTGTCCTCCGTGGCCGACTTCAACATGGGCGTCAAAGGCCAACGAGGACTCGTTGAACTCCAAGGGAGTGAATTCGA
The DNA here is from genome assembly GCA_025355665.1 of Actinomycetes bacterium. Classification (GTDB taxonomy): domain Bacteria; phylum Actinomycetota; class Actinomycetes; order Nanopelagicales; family Nanopelagicaceae; genus QYPT01. The sequence continues at coordinate 14,365 of JANXZF010000037.1, read as the reverse complement.
CCATTAGGGATTGAAGAATTTCAACGTCCAAGATGAACTTGTCGTAGGAAGAAACCAAGCCGCCTTCAAGCCAACCGGCAGTGTGCATGACCCAGTTAGTGCCAGAAAGGAAAGTCGGCATCATGGTCATCATGGTCTGGTAGGCAGATTGCGCATCCACGGTCTGCGAGGAATTCAAACCTCCGCCTCCACGGAATGGCAACTTGAAGTGACGTGCGATTTGGCCAGTGCAAAGAAGTCCAATTCCGGACTCGGGTGTTCCAAATTGTGGTGAACCTGACTGCATATCGATATTGGATAGAAATGATCCAAACACCACGGGAGCCCCAGGACGAATGAGTTGAACAAGTGCCAAACCGGTAAGAGCCTCAGCGATTTGCTGTGCAAGCGTGGCGGGGATCGTTACGGGGCTCATCGCACCCATGAGAAGGAAGGGTGTGACCACCACTGGCTGGCCAGCGAGGGCATACTCACGAAGGGAATCGAGCATGCGATCATCCCAACGAAGTGGAGAGTTGCAGTTGATAAGGGAAATCAGTGCCGGTGTCTCCTCAATGGCGGCCCGTCCGCCATGGAGAATTTCGGCGATATGAATGACATCGCGCGCATTCTCAGCAGTCACAACGTTGCCCATAAAGAATTTGTCGGTGAGCGTGGCTGCTGCAAAAGCCATATCCAAGTGACGTGAGTCGAGTGAGAGGTCATTGGGCTCGCAGACAACTCCTCCGACGCTATCTAACGCGTCAAAGGATTGGGCTAGTTTGCAGAAGTTTTCAAAATCTTTGAAAGTTGCATCGCGCCGAACGCTTCCTTCGCGTACGAACGGTGGGCCGTAGACGCCACCGAAGACCATGGAGTTTCCGCCGATATGCGCATTGTTCTTGGGGTTGCGCGCACGAAGATTGAATTCACTTGGGACCTTTGCAACTTGTGCAAGTATCCAATCTGGATCAAACTTAACGTTGACATCTTCAACCGTCTGTCCCGCTTCGCGGAGAAGCTCAACAGCCCAAGGGCTCATAAACTCCACACCAATTTCAGAAACTATTCGGCGCCAACCTGCATCGAGGACGGACATAGATTCTTCACTGAGGATGTCGTAACGCGGCATTCGATTTTCAAACACTTACGCCTCCATGTAAATACTTCGCGCGGTGGGTTGACCTAGAACGGGAACGACAATACGCTATGAATGTGGAACAGGTGTTCCATATTGTGGAACTATTCTCGTGGTGACTGGAGGAGATGGTGGCCAAACCCGAGATCACCGGCACGCAGGCGATTGACAGAGCCAGCGCGCTATTGATTCACGTCATCGAAGCAACAAATCCACCCCTGCTAAGCCAATTAGCACTTTCACACGAACTGCCAAAAAGTACGACATCTCGTTTGCTTGGTGCGTTAGAGAAGCAAGGTCTTCTTCAACGAGATCGTGCGGGTGCATATTTGCCCGGAAATGTTCTGACTCGTTTTGCAAGACAGCGAAATCACGAACTCGATCTCTCTACGAAAATGCGGCCTGTTCTTGAAGCTCTTGCGGAGAAAACTGGCGAGACAGCTAATCTCGCAATTCCAGGAAATGGTTACGTCGAACTCATCGATCAAGTCGATGGCCGCTATTTGTTAGGTGCCACGAATTGGATTGGAACAAAGGTTCTGTATCACTGCTCCGCGCTGGGAAAGGTTTTGCTCGCCTACAACGTCGTCAAAATACCAAGTGGGCGACTCGAAAAACGAGCACCTCGGACCATCACTACTCGACCTGCGCTACTCGCTGAATTAGAACTCGTACGACGCCAAGGTTTCGCAGTGATTAAGGACGAACTCGAAGAAGGATTAGTCGCCGTCGCAGCCCCAGTTCGTGATGCTGATGGAAACGTCATTGCTGCAATTTCTGTATCTGGCCCCACCCCGCGAATTGCGGACAAGCAACAAGCCGGACTTGGAGAACTGATCATCTCCGAGATCCTTAACCAACAAAATGACAAAACCGATAAAAGGAAAGTGGGAGCAGCATGAACCACGACGAATTAATCAAGGCACTCTATGACGAGACTCTCTTGGGAAACGCTCCCCGAGTTCTTGAGCTCACCAACACGGCCATTGAATCGGGGATGGGTCCTGACACGATCCTTTTCGATGCCCTCATCCCTTCCCTTGAAGAAGTCGGAGCTCGATTTGAACGCGGAGATTATTTTGTCCCTGAAATGCTCATTGCGGGAAAGGCAATGTCGGGTGCTCTCAACGTTCTGCGGCCACTTCTCGCCGAGACAGGCGCGGCGTCAATCGGCACATATGTAATGGGGACGGTCAAGGGCGATGTTCATGACATCGGAAAAAACCTCGTCAACATCATGCTTGAGGGCGCAGGTTTCACCGTAATCGACATCGGCGTTCAAGCACCGCCTGAAAAATTCATCGCAGCTATTCGAGAGCACAAGCCCGACATCGTAGGTATGTCTGCTTTCCTAACTACGACGATGCCAATGTTCAAAGTGAACATTCATGAAATTACTAAAGCAGGTCTACGTGATGAGGTCATCATCATGGTTGGCGGAGCGCCCGTTACTCAGGAATATGCCGATGCTGTCGGAGCAGATGGATATGCCGCAGATGCATCGACCGCAGTTCGTCTGGCAAAAGATCTAATCAAGAAGCGTCGAAGCCTAGTACCGGCGTAAAAACACCATGACTCCAAAACTCCTCCCCCTGATCGAGCACGCGATCAAGAAGCCAATTTGGGATTGTCGAATGTGCGGCCAATGCGTCCTGCATTCAACAGGGATGACTTGCCCCATGACTTGCCCAAAGACATTGCGGAATGGTCCGTGCGGAGGAGTCAGAGAAAACGGAAATTGCGAAGTCAATCCCGACATGCAATGTGTCTGGGCCAAAGCTTTTGAGCGAAAAGAGAAAATACCTCTCCCCCAAGCGTGGCGTGATCATTTCAATGAACTTCGCCCGCCTGTAGACATGCAATTGAGGGGATCTTCCTCTTGGATTAACTTGCTTAGCAAAAGAGATAAGCAGGTTCCCAAAGGTTGGGAAAAGGGCAGCACGCCCGTCGAGGCCCATTGATGTCTCGTTTGCGAACAATTCTTGACGACTCAGACGAGAACGTTTACACCGCTGAATTCCCCACGATTGACGGAGCGGGTATGGCTCGCGTGGTTTCTCATGTCGAACGCATGTTGCCATGGTTCGATGCAGTCAACGCGACGGATAACCCTGCGGCTCATGCTCATGCCTCCAACATGGCAGTTGCCATCGCGGTGAAATCCCAGGGTCTTGAACCGATAATGCAGATTGCGTGCCGCGACAAGAATCGACTTGCGATTCAAGCGGACATGGTGGGCGCCGCACTTCACGGAATCGAAAATATTTCACTTATGACTGGTGATGACGTCACTGCAGGGGACGAACCCGAAACGAGGCGCGTTTTTGACATGGACTCTTCACAGGCGATCAGTGTTGCCAATTCGCTTAATAGCGGAGTTTATTTGTCTGGCCGCGCAATCAAGCCTCCGACAAATTTCTACATAGGTGCAGTTGAAAATGCTGCTGCCCCACCAGTCGAATATCGAATCCAAAGGGCCCTGAAGAAGCACCGGGCCGGTGCTCGATATCTCCAACTTCAGATTTGTTATCACGCCGACCGTCTCGAGGGATTCTGCCAGGGAGTCGCCAAGATTGCTCCGGCCCTTCATCTCCTCCCCACGATTGTCCTACTCAAAGGTGCGAAACAACTCCACTTCATGAATGACAAAGTTCCGGGAATTGATGTCCCTTCTCATATCATCGAACGGGTCGAACGCGGATCAGATCAACTTGAGTCCGCGTACCAATTGGCGCTGGATCAGGCAGTCCACGCGTTATCTCAACCCGGTGTACGCGGTCTCCACATCGCAGACTTCAGGCACGATGACACTCTTGTCCGATTGATGAAAGACCTTGGCCGAACCGCTCGCGTATCCACTTTGCAAGTCCAAACAAACTCACTCTAGGAGCCCGGAATGCACACAGTACTTAGATCAGCGACCAAGACTGTTACAATCGGGCACGACCAGCCTTTTTGCATCATCGGCGAGCGAATCAACCCGACTGGGCGAAAGCAATTCCAACTGCAATTGCGAGCCAACGATCTTTCGCGTCTAGCTATTGACGTCGAGCAACAAGTCAGTGGCGGCGCCGATGTACTTGATGTGAATATGGGCGTTCCTCTAACCGATGAACCTGCACTTCTTGGTCGAGCCATCACAATGATTCAAACGCTGACCGATCTTCCAATCTGCATCGACTCCTCGATCATCGAAGCACTTCAGGTAGGCCTTGAGACATATCAAGGCAAGGCTTTAGTAAACAGTATGACCGGCGAGGAAGATCGAATGGATCAGATTCTTCCGCTCATCAAGAAGCACGGAGCCGTCATCATCGCCCTCCCGAACGACGCAACTGGAATTCCAATGACCGTTGCGGAACGCATGACCATCACTGAGAAGATCGTGCGAACAGTTGAGAAATATGGAATTCCACTGGAAGATCTTGTTATCGATCCTTTGGCAATGCCTGTTGGGGCCGACCCCGACTCCCTCAAGGTCACATTGGAAACAATTCACTCAATCCGTGAAAAATGGGGCCTGAATATGACTCTCGGAGCATCCAACGTCTCATTCGGTCTTCCATACCGTCACGCGATCAATGCAGCATTTCTTCCCGCCGCGATGTCACACGGCCTTACGAGTGCCGTCATGGATGCACGCACACCCCTTATTGTGGAGGCCGTTCGGGCTGCAGATTTACTCCTTGGCCTAGATCCTTGGGGTTCAAACTGGATCACCCGATTCCGCGCACTAGAGGCGTCCAAAGCAGCACTAAACACAGGGGCATAACATCGCAAAAAAAGAATTTGACCTGTCAACAATGCCAGAACACGATGGCACTGGCAGAGTCAAACTTGCTATTCGCTCGCTCGAAAAAGATGGAACCGTAGCAAACGAGCGTACGATCACGGTTCCGACTGGAGTCAGCGCGTTTGACGCTGCCTCCTGGAACGGAATCGCTATCGATTCGACGTGTGGCGGATACGGCACCTGCAAAAAATGTAAAATAAAAATTACCAAGGGCGACGTTGCGACTTCTCCTTTGGATAATCGCGCTTTCACCGCAAGTGAAATCGCGCAAGGTTGGCGGCTCGCCTGTCTGGTCCGCACCACCACCGACATCTCTCTTGAAGTTCCCCCACTGACAACCAGGCCAAAGGCCGCGACAGTCGGGGTTGGCCGCCAAGTTATTTTGCGCCCGGCTGTTCAGAAGAGATACGTCGAACTATCCGAGCCCACTTTGCAAGATCAGCGAACAGATATTAAGCGACTTCTCGATGCCATCGACGATATTGAAGCAACGGTCTCTTTGGCCTCCATTCGGACTCTGCCAACCGTGTTGCGAGCATCCCATTTCAAGGTGACCGCGGTATTCATTGATCAAGCCCTCATTGACGTTGAATCGGGCGATACGACAACCATTCGATATGGAATTGCATACGATCTAGGCACGACAACAGTGGTCGCCACTTTGCTTGATTTGAATACTGGTGCGCCACTTGCCGTTAAATCGATGTTGAATAAGCAACAACCATTTGGCGCCGACGTCATAACCCGAATCAGCGCAACTATGCTCGACCCGACTGCCCTTGCTCGTCTTCGATCCCTTGCTCAATCCACTTTGTCAGAACTCACCAACGAAGTCTGCGAAGAAGCAGGAATAGATCCTGCCCACGTTTACGAAGTTGCTCTGGCGGGAAATGCGACGATGACACAGTTGTTGCTCGGAATCGATCCCGAACCCCTTGGAGTCGCCCCGTTCATCATGGCAAGTGCCGATTACGCAGATGTCGATGCTTTAGAACTCGGGATCGTCGTACATCCTCGAGCCAAGGCGGTGATCCTCCCCTCTCTCGGCGCTTACGTGGGCGGCGACATCATTGCTGGAGCCCTCGCCTCAGGAATGGATCGAGATAAGCGGCTTCGACTATTTATTGATGTTGGAACAAACTGCGAAATCATTCTCGGAAATGGCGAGAAGATTCTCGCGACCGCCGCTCCTGCCGGACCGGCGTTTGAGGCTGCCTCTATTAAGTGCGGTGTGCGAGCAGCATCAGGTGCCATCGAGACGGTCAAAATAGTAGATGGAGATTTCGTCATTGGAACCATCGAAGATGCTGCTCCGATCGGTATTTGCGGATCGGGACTTGTCGATGCATGTGCCTGTCTAGTCCAAGTCGGACTTCTTGATCATTCAGGCAGGTTCGTTTCCGATGAAATTGCCGCCCGGGTCGCTCCGATTTTGGCGCCTCGACTTCTCACACGAGAAGGAGAGAGAGTATTTGTTCTGACGTGGGGCGGAGAAGTCGGCGATCTTAACGATTGCGTTTTCCTAACCCAACGTGACGTCCGTGAATTGCAGTTTGCCAAAGCGGCCATTGCAACTGGGTGGGCTCTGCTTCTTGAGGAATTCGGTGTTGAAGAGAGTGAAATTCAACAAGTTCTTCTTGCGGGCTCCTTTGGGTCTTATCTATCCCCTGCCTCGGCGATAAAGATCGGCCTAGTTCCAAAACTTTCGGTCTTGCGGATTATCTCTGCCGGCAATGTAGCAGGCGAGGGCGCGAAGATGACTTTGCTATCAGCACAGGAGCGACACGGCGCAACTGCACTTCTCGATGAAATCGACTATGTCGAACTCTCTGACCGTTCGGATTTCAACGACAAATTCGTGGATCGCTTAGCATTTCCCCAATGAGTATCGGAGTAATTGCCTGTGGTGCAATAGCAACACACATCGCATCCATTCAAGAGCGCTACGAATTGGATCTCACTATCTATCCGCTTCCGCCATTACTCCATAACTCGCCTCAAAAGATCGCTGGAGAGGTGGATGCACTTCTCCACAAAATAAAATCCGACCACGATAAATGCGTTGTAGCGTATGCAGATTGCGGGACTTATGGAGCCCTTGATACAGTGATCCAAACGCATCATGTTCCTCGATTGGGCGGCAACCATTGCTACGACATCTTCGCCGGTCAGAATGAGATCAAAGCGATCATGGAAGCTACTCCCGGCACCTATTTCCTCACAGATTTTCTAGTGAAGTCCTTTCACCGAAGCGTCGTTGTGGAACTGGGTCTTGATAAACGTCCGGAATTGCGAGATGACTATTTTAAGAATTACGGGCAAGTCATTTGGCTAGCACAGAACCCGACTCCTGAATTAGAGGAAGAGGCGCGTGGGGCGGCTACACTAATTGGCCTACCCCTTGAGATAAGAGTCGTCGGTGAAGACGGACTAACGAAGGAGATCCTTAACTTAGTACGTGATTGAGATCTAGTGCCAAGGCCTTGATTACGATGGGCGAAAGCGCGGCACGATCTACTTCCTTCATGAGACGCTCTTGCATATACGGCGTCCAGAACTGCTCGATATGGTGGGCAACGGCGTGTTCGGGAGCCGTATTTGTTGGAACATTTGCAGCAATTTGATTGGCCATGCGAATGATGGACTCAAGTTCGACATCGCCGTGCGATGCATGTTCGGTGATCGCCTGTGGTCCTTTTGAGCTCGGAGCAATTTCGACCGCAGTTACCTTGTATTCGGGGCAGTTGGTGGCCCAATCTGAATAATCGGTGGTGATGACATTGGCGCCGCTTTCAGGGAAATGGAAAGTCGTGTAGACAACTCCCGCTGGCACCTGATCGGTAATGCGCGCCTTCATGATGGTTTCGCCAACACGGCTCGACAATTTAACCCATGAGCCATCTTCGATGCCCCGAAGTTCAGCGTCGGACTCATGAATGTCCAAAATATCCTCTGAGTGCCATACGACGTTTGCTGTTCTACGCGTCTGCGCCCCCACGTTGTACTGACTCAAGATGCGACCCGTTGTGAGAAGCAACGGGAATTTTCGTGTTGCCTTCTCATCGGTTGGCACGTATGGCGTGACCATGAACCGGCCTTCCCCGCGGACGAAATGATCAATGTGCATGACGGGTGTGCCCTCAGGGTGCTCAGCGTTGCACGGCCATTGGATGCTCCCGAGTTCGTCCAACTTTGCGAAGGAGACTCCACTAAAGGTCGGCGTTGTTGCGGCAATCTCATCCATAATTTGAGCAGAATTCTCATAGCCCATTTCATAACCCATGGCGGCTGCTAGATCACACGTGACTTCCCATTCGGATTTGCCAGTCTTAGACGCCATAACTGGTCGAACTCGGTTGATTCGACGTTCGGCGTTGGTGAAGGTTCCATCCTTTTCAAGGAATGAGGTACCAGGGAAGAAGACGTGGGCAAACTTCGAAGTCTCGTTCAAGAAGAGGTCCTGAACAATCACAAGATCGAGCGCGCGAAGAGCCGCATGGACGTGGGACGTATTTGGATCAGACTGTGCAATATCTTCGCCTTGTATATATATGCCTTTGAATTCTCCGGAGATGGCCGAATCGAACATGTTAGGTATTCGCATTCCTGGTTTGGCGTTGAGCACGGTCTTCCACTGGATTTCGAAAATCTCGCGAGTCTTCGGATTCGATATGTGTCGATACCCAGGCAGTTCATGCGGGAATGAACCCATGTCGCAAGAACCTTGAACGTTGTTCTGTCCTCGCAGCGGGTTAACTCCAACACCAGTTCGGCCAATATTCCCAGTCGCCATTGCAAGGTTGGCAATGCCCATTACCATTGTTGAACCTTGGCTGTGCTCGGTCACGCCGAGACCATAATAAATCGCCGCATTTGGAACGGTGGCGTACAGCCGAGCGGCCTTGCGCACTTCTTCTGCAGGAACGCGAGTGGATGCTTCGAGGGCTTCCGGGCTATTTTCTGGAAGCGATATGAATTCTTCCCAGCGAGCGAAGGAGTCAAGATCGCAACGGGCATTTACGAAATCGCGATCGATCAAACCTTCTTCGGCGATGACATGTGCCATCGCATTGATAATGGCAACGTTTGTTCCTGGAAGAAGTTGAAGATGGTGGCTTGCCTCTATGTGTGGGGTGCGAACCAATTCAATTTGACGCGGGTCAACGACAATGAGTTTGGTCCCCTTGCGCAGAGCCTGCTTTAGTCGCGAGGCGAAAACAGGATGTGCCGCAGTCGGGTTGGCGCCGATGAGCAAAACCACGTCTGAATGCTCAACCGACTCAAAATCTTGAGTTCCGGCCGAGGTTCCAAACGTCTGACTAAGTCCATATCCTGTAGGCGAATGACAGACCCGAGCGCAGGTGTCTACGTTGTTATTTCCGAAGGCCGCACGGATCATCTTCTGGACAACAAATACTTCTTCATTGGTACAGCGTGAAGATGTAATTCCGCCAATACTGTCGATGCCGAATTCAGATTGAAGAGCCTTTAGTTTGGTTGCGGCATAGTCAATGGCATGATCCCAACTAACCGCTTTCCATGGGTCGGTTATCTTTTCGCGAATCATCGGAGTAGTAATTCGATCCTCGTGCGTTGCATAACCCCACGCAAAGCGACCCTTAACACACGAATGGCCCTCGTTGGCGCCTCCATCCTTGTACGGCACCATCCTTACAAGTTCATCCCCGCGCATTTCTGCCTTGAAAGAACAACCAACACCGCAATATGCGCAGGTTGTGATTACGGACCGGGTGGGGGTTCCGATCGTGTACAAAGTCTTTTCGGTAAGCGCTCCAGTTGGACATGCTTGCACACACGCACCGCACGAGACGCATTCGCTCTCGATAAAGGATGTTCCTGAGGACGATACCCGAGATTCAAAGCCACGATTTTCGATCGTTAGGGCAAACGTCCCCTGGACTTCATCACATGCTCGGACACAGCGATTACAAACAATGCATTCGGTCGAATCGAAAGTGAAGTATGGGTTGGATTCGTCTTTTGGCAGATCAAGGTGCGATTGACCTTCATAGCGAACTTCTTTCAGCCCTACCGTTTTTGCCATTCCATGCATTTCGCATTCGTCACCCGCTGCACATTTTTCAGGATGATCAGACATGTAAAGTTCCATGACGCCTTGCCGAATGCGATCGAGCCGTTCGCTCTTTGTTGAAATCTTCATGCCACCTGACACCGGAGTTGTGCAAGAAGAGGGCGTGCCATTGCGACCATCAATTTCGACAACGCAAAGTCGACATGATCCGAAGGCATTTAAGCTGTCGGTAGCACAGAGCTTCGGAATGGAAATGCCAGCAAGTGCTGAAGCACGCATTATTGATGTATCTGATGGTATTGAGACACTTACGCCGTCGATTTCGACCTCGACAATATCTAGGCTTTTACCAGCGGGGGTACCATAATCCGGCTCTATAAGTAGCGTCATTGCTTAGGCCCTCGCTCTCCGGTCGAAGTCTTCATTGAAATGTAGCATCGCGCTGCGCACTGGGAGTGGCGTTAGGCCGCCCATCGCACACAAAGATCCATCCGTCATGACCTCGCATAGGTCGAGTAGGAGTTTCTTGTTGCCTTGGACGTCCTCGCCGTTCATAATCTTTAGGATCGTCTCAGCTCCTCGTGTTGAGCCTAGCCTGCACGGCGTGCACTTGCCACACGACTCAACTGCGCAGAACTCCATTGCGAACTTGGCTTGCTGCGCCATATCCACGCTCTCGTCGAATACGACAACTCCGCCGTGTCCCAACATTCCGCCCGCAGCAAGAAGAGACTCATAGTCCATGGAAACATTCAGTGAACTAACAGGAAGATAGGCACCGAGCGGACCGCCAACTTGCACAGCACGCAGGGGCAGGCCGCTCAAAGTACCCGCGCCGAAATCGTTCACGAGTTCCCCTAGTGTCACGCCGAAGGCAGTCTCAACGATTCCACCGCGTGCAATATTGCCAGCGAGTTGAAAAACTTGCGTACCGACTGATCGACCAACGCCTCTAGCCATGTACGCATCCGCGCCATCTGCCAGAATCGCGGGCACGGTCGCTAAAGTCAGAACGTTATTGATTACCGTTGGCTTTCCAAATAGGCCAAAGATTGCAGGCAGCGGAGGTTTAGAGCGAACTACACCGCGTTTTCCTTCAATGCTTTCGAGCATTGCGGTTTCTTCACCGCAAACGTAAGAGCCTCCACCAAGTCGAGTTCGAATGTTGAATGCTCGACCGCTTCCCAATACGTTTTCGCCCAACCAACCAAAGGCTCGTGCCAATTTAATTGCTTGATTTACGGTTGCGTACGCAGCCGGATATTCGGAGCGTATATAGACAACCGCCTCTGTTGCGCCCACGGCAAGTCCTGCAATAGTCATTCCTTCGAGCAACGTAAACGGGTCGCCTTCCATCAACATGCGATCTGCGAAGGTTCCACTGTCTCCTTCATCGGCATTACAGCAAATGAATTTTTGATCACTCGCTGTGGCCATGACTGTTCGCCACTTGATTCCCGCAGGAAATCCTGCACCACCACGTCCGCGCAGTCCCGACTGGGTTACTTCAGTGACAATCTCCTCTTGCTGCAATGTCAGCGCCCGACGAAGTCCTACCAACCCGCCATGTTCTTGATAATCCGCAAGTGAAAGGGGGTCTATGACTCCAACTCGCGCAAACGTCACTCGATCCTGCCGAGCCAACCAAGCAATATCCTCGGTTAGCCCAAGCGATAATTTGTGTCGCCCGCCCGTATGGAAGGAGGAATCAAAAAGCGAGTCAACATCAGCGACAGTGACAGGTCCGTACGCCACTCTCCCCTCATTCGTTTCGACCTCCACCATGGGTTCGAGCCAGAGAGCGCCTCGAGTTCCGTTGCGAACAATGTCGATACTGAGGCCACGTCTTGCAGATTCTGCCTCTATCGCCAACGCGACGAGATCTGCCCCGATTGAGCGAACTGCAGCATCTTTCGGAACGTAAATTCGAATACTCATGACTTCGCTTTCACCAGATGATGCAAATCATTGGCAGTCGCACGACCAATTAATTCTCCATCGACCATGGCAGAGGGACCGAGTGCGCAGTTGCCCAAGCAGTAGACCGGCTTGAGCTCGATATCGTCATTCGATTCTTCCATTTGGGTGCCGAAAACCTTCTCCGCATCTTCGACCAATTTCCGCGACCCGACTGATTGGCAAGCTTCTGCAACGCAGATTCGCACGGAATTTTTGGGCGGTGGGCTTGTTCGAAGATCATGATAGAAAGTCAGAACCCCGTGGACGTCGGCGCGAGAAACGTTACACGCCTTCGCAACCATTTCGACGGCTTCCTTGGGGACGTACCCGAATTCATTTTGAAGTGCCTGGAGAGAAATCAATACTGGCCCTGGCTTTTCGCACGTCGCATCAAGAACAGCAGATGCCGCTTGACTTGACCAGGGAGTAAATAACATTAGAACAACCCCACCACCTTGCCATCGATATAGTCAATACGTTCACTCGATGGAACCTTAGGCAAGCCTGGCATTGTCATAATCTCTCCGCAAACCATCACAATGAACTCGGCTCCAGCGGAAAGTCGTACCTCCCGGATGTTGATCGAGTGACCTGTTGGAGCACCTCGAAGTGCGGCATCAGTTGAGAACGAGTATTGGGTTTTCGCAACACAGATCGGGAAATGCCCGTATCCGCTCTCCTGCAATTCCTTGATCTTGATACGCACCTTCGAGTCTGCGGTCACCTCATGGGCACCGTAAATGCGCTTTGCAACCGCGTTGACCTTGTCCCATAGCGGGGCTTCATCTGAATAAACGAAAGTAACCTTCATCGGTTCTTCACAAAGTTCAACTACTGCATTTGCAAGATCTGTTGCACCCTTTCCGCCGTCAGCCCAATGAGTTGCAAGAACAATGCGAACCCCAAGGCCTTCCACACGCTTTCGAAGCAGGGCAACTTCTGCCTCGGTATCACTTGTGAAGTGGTTGATTGAGACAACAACGGGCATGCCATAAACATCGCGGATATTTGAAACATGCTTTTCTAAATTTACAATTCCTGCTTCAAGAGCACTTAGGTTCTCTTCAGTGATTGTCTTAAGGTCGGCGCCGCCGTGATACTTCAGAGCGCGGATTGTTGCTACGAGCACGCAAGCAGATGGGCGAAGCCCTGACTTTCGGCATTTAATGTCTATGAACTTTTCGGCACCTAGGTCTGCGCCGAAGCCTGCCTCTGTTACAACATAATCTGCCAACTTCATTGCCGAAGTGGTAGCGACTACCGAGTTGCAGCCGTGAGCAATATTGGCGAAGGGGCCACCGTGAACAAACGCAGGAGTGTTCTCCAGAGTTTGAACGAGGTTGGGCTGGAAAGCGTCCTTCAATATAACCGTCATTGCGCCTTGTGCATTGAGATCGCTGGCCAGAACGGGTTTCTTGTCCTTCGTGTAAGCGACAACAATCTTGCCGATGCGCGTCTTTAGATCTTCGATGGTGGTCGCCAAGCAGAAAATTGCCATGATCTCGGAAGCCACGACGATATCGAAGCCATCTTCGCGTGGGAAACCATTTCCGACTCCGCCAAGGGATACGACAATGTCGCGAAGCGCGCGATCGTTCATATCAACAACACGCTTCCAGGTCACACGTCGCACGTCAATGTTCAGGACGTTTCCGTGATGAATGTGATTATCTAGCAAGGCAGCAAGAAGATTGTTGGCAAGAGCTATTGCTCCGAAGTCTCCAGTGAAGTGAAGATTGATGTCTTCCATGGGAACAACCTGGGCATAGCCACCTCCGGCGGCGCCGCCCTTCATTCCAAAGACTGGTCCAAGGGAAGGTTCGCGAAGACAGATCATCGCGTCTTTGCCGATAACTCGAAGTGCATCCCCAAGACCGACAGTTGTTGTCGTCTTTCCTTCGCCTGCGGGGGTTGGGCTAATAGCTGTGACAAGGATGAGTTTGCTATTGGCTCGCTTGGGAAGTGAATCCAGATATTTGAGACTGACCTTCGCCTTGTAATGCCCATATGGCTCAAGGTTTGATGGATCGATTCCAAGAACAGCACCGATTTCATTAATCGGCTTCATCGTTGCAGCCTGTGCTATTTCAATATCTGACACTTTTTAACCCTTCATTTCTTTGATGGCTGAGGTTAGAGCTGGAATTACTTTGTGAAGGTCGCCGATGATTGCGTAATCTGCATACGCCAGGATTGGTGCTTCAGGATCTGTATTGATTACCACTATGGTCTTGCTGTTCTTGCAACCTGCAATATGTTGCATCGCACCGCTGATTCCAGCTGCGATGTAGAGATCAGGCGCTACTTTCGTGCCAGTCTGTCCAACTTGTTCTGCGTGCGGACGCCAACCTGCACTGGTAACAACTCGTGAACATCCAACGGCGCCCCCGAGCAATCCTGCCAACTCCTCGAGTTGAGCGAATCCTTCAGGGCCACCGACTCC
>JANXZF010000126.1 GCA_025355665.1 Actinomycetes bacterium | reverse complement strand
GATGCCGAGACGACGTTGTAGTGCGGCAATCTGCGTACGGGTTGCAACGCGCAACTTCGCATCAAGGTTGGAAAGAGGCTCGTCCATGAGGAAGACCTGTGGTTCGCGGACAATTGCGCGACCCATTGCAACGCGCTGGCGCTGACCACCGGAAAGTGCCTTTGGCTTTCGCTCTAGGTACGGCTCGAGATCAAGCAATTTCGCCGCTTCAAGAACTCGGCGATCGCGTTCTTCTTTAGAAGTGCCGGCGATCTTAAGCGCGAAGCCCATGTTCTCGGCAACGGTCATGTGCGGATATAGCGCGTATGACTGGAAGACCATCGCGATGTCGCGATCTTTTGGTGCAACGTTGGTGACGTCGCGGTCGCCGATAAGAATGCGACCATTATCAATTTCTTCAAGTCCGGCCAACATACGAAGCGATGTTGATTTACCGCAACCTGAAGGTCCGACTAGGACTAGAAATTCGCCATCATTGACAACAAGATCCAACTTGTCGACGGCTGGGGTGGACGTTCCGGGGTAAATACGTGTTGCCTTGTCGAAAACGACAGATGCCATTACATAACTCCTTCTCCGGGCAGGTACGTGCCCGACGGTCCGTTGGATGAAGGTCACATCGTTGGTGGCTACTTTGCTACCAGCGAAGACTTGCGCTTTGCCAAATCACCCCTGTTGGAGCAGTTGCCGAGGCGCTCTGGCAGGAGGTTACGCTATTTTCCTGTGTGAGGGGAAGTGGCGCGGGGCCCAGCCCGTTATTCTTTTGTTATGGCCCTTGATACCTCAGGCAATTCTATTCAGGGGCTGATTCTCGATATTGCGGTGGTCCTCGGGCTGATTCTTCTGGCCGCCCTTTTTGTGGCTGCTGAGATCGCGCTGATATCCCTTCGTGAAAGCCAGGTGCGCCAGATGGCTACCCAGGGCAAGCGTGGGACACGGGTAGCTCACCTTTCGGCCAATCCGAACCGGTTCCTAGCCGCTGCTCAGGTCGGTGTCACCGTCTGCGGATTCTTGTCGGCCGCCCTAGGAGCTGAACGCATCGGAAAGTACGTGGAGCCATGGCTTGAGGGCATGGGATTGTCTCGAGGATGGAGCAATTCCATCTCACTAATCGGATTGACGTTGATCATCGCCTATATCTCATTGGTCTTTGGCGAATTAGTCCCAAAGAGATTGGCATTGGCTCGCACTGAGGCCATTGCATTGACCGCAGCCCCCATCATCGACGTCCTAGCGATGGTATTTCGCCCAGTGATTTGGTTGCTCTCGCACTCAACCAACGTGATCGTTCGACTATTTGGTTTAGATCCTTCAGAACAACGCGAGCAAATGTCAGAAGAGGAGCTCCTTGACCTCGTTACCGGGCATGCCGCTTTGACGGACGAGGAACGAGACATCGTTGAAGAGGTCTTCAACGCGAGTGATCGCCAAGTTCATGAAGTGATGGTGCCGCGAATCGAAGTTGATTTCCTTGATGGTTCGTTGACTGTCGGACGAGCTATTTCGTTGGCAGTAGATCGTGCGCACTCGAGGTATCCAGTCGTAAAAGGGTCGAGTGATGAAGTCATCGGTTTCATCCATGTTCGCGATTTGCTCGACAAATCCCTTGCTGGAAATAGCGAAAAAATCCAAGAACTCGTTCGAAAAATCATGTTTCTACCTGGCACGAAGGGAGTTCTGCCAGCCCTGACAGAGATGCGCAATCAACGTCAGCATTTGGCAATCGTGCTCGATGAGTATGGCGGGACAGACGGAATCGTCACCATGGAAGACCTCGTTGAGTGCCTGATCGGTGACATTCGTGACGAGTACGACTCGCCGGAGTCCGACATTTCCCATGAGGTTCGGACTGGCGATTTTGAAGTAGATGGCCTTATTTCGATTGAGGACCTAGAGGATGAAACAGGAATAGCCATTCCTGAAGGGCCCTATGAAACTCTGAGCGGATTTGTGATGCATCTATTGGGTCGACTGCCAAAGACTCATGACGTGGTGGCAATTAATGGGGCCCGGATCACAGTTCTTTCGATGGAAGGAAAACGAGCCGGTTCCTTATTGATATCGCGCACTGAGGCTAATTGATCTCAAAGGTAGTGCTGGGCATGCGAGAATTGGCGGCATGACCCGCAAAAGAGTCCTCTCCGGAATACAGTCAACCGCAGATTCTCTGCACCTTGGAAATTATCTAGGAGCAATTAAGCAGTGGGTGGCGTTACAGAGTGAGTACGAGGTCTTTTACTTCATCGCGGATTTGCATTCGCTAACGGTCGAAACTGAACCCGATGTTCTGCGAAAACGGATTCTTGCAACAGCTGCCCAATTATTGGCGATTGGCGTTGACCCCAAGGAGTCTGCCTTCTTCTTGCAATCTCATGTGCCTGGACACAATCAATTGGGTTGGGTCATGGAGTGCCTTACTGGATTTGGCGAAGCCGGCCGCATGACGCAGTTCAAAGATAAATCACAGAAGTCGGGTTCTGACCGCACTGTAGTGGGTCTTTTTACTTACCCGATGTTGATGGCGGCAGATATCTTGTTGTATCAGGCTGATTTGGTACCGGTTGGCGAAGATCAACGACAGCACCTTGAGATCACACGAGATCTGGCAGGGCGATTCAATTCACGTTACGGAAAAACTTTTCAAGTTCCTGATGCTTACATTCTGAAGAGCGGATCGAAGATCTACGACCTGCAAAATCCCGCCGCCAAGATGAGCAAGTCATCTTCATCTGTTGCGGGCATCATCGAGTTCATGGATGCACCTGAAGTCAATGCGAAGAAAATCAAGAGTGCAGTAACAGATACGGGCCGTGAAATCGTATTCGATGAGAAAGAGAAGCCAGGAATCAGCAACCTGCTTACTATTCATTCGTTGTTGTCGGGCAGATCCATTCCCGAGATCGAGAATGATTTTGTCGGCAAGGGTTACGGGGATTTCAAGGCTGAAGTGGCCGAGGTGGTTGTCGAGTTCGTACGCCCAATCAGGGCCAAGACTCTTGAATTACTTGAGAATGAACCAGGACTGATGGCGATCTTGCATGAAGGGGCGGCAAAAGCCCGTATCGTTGCCGAGAGCACACTTTCCCGTGCGTATGAGAATTTAGGTCTTGTGAGATGAAGGTCCGTGGATTCGCCTTAGCAATCGTTGCTCTGGCTGCCACCTTGTCTCCGATAGTGCCAGCTGCAATAGCCGGGCAACAGTTGAATGTTGGAGTGGCATATGACACTGGTGGACCGGGAGACCATTCATTCGATGATGCCGTTGCAAAGGGAATTGCGACAGCGAAGAAGCAGATTACATTTCAGATTACGGCCACCGTCACTATTGGTTCTGATGCAGACCGTGAATTTAGACTGCGATCGCTGGTTGCCAAGGCGTGCGATCCTGTTATCGCAGTTGGTAGCGCTTATGCCACTTCCTTAAAGAAGGTTGCTCTTGATTTTCCGAGCACTCAGTTTGTGATAGTT
>JANXZF010000049.1 GCA_025355665.1 Actinomycetes bacterium | reverse complement strand
ACCGCCGATGCCTATAGCAAGTAGTCCGGCGCCGAGTCGGTCCGTATCAAGGTCCTCTGAAATATCTGCCGCATGAACTATCTTCGCAAGGCGAACAAGTGCAGCGTTGGATCCCAATTTGTACTCATCAATGAGAACTTCAAAGGTGCACTTGTTTCCTCTATGGGTGTAATCCGCACCCGGGGCATCAAAGGATTTCGCCTCTAAACGTATGGCTTCGGCCAATACTTGAGTCGCGGGAACGAAGACGATCTCAGCGTCTTTGTCTATGAAATTCTTGATTAACCACGGGCAGGCAATTCGGTCGATTTTCGGACGCTCTCGTGTTATCCATTTCATATTCGAATCCTCCATTTATTGTGACCGGTCGTCAATCGATTTCAATCCTCCAATCTCACGTCCGAGTGCAATACTGCCTCGTGCCCAATCTTCATCTTCAAAAGACTCTTATAACGCCCACTTCTACGCACGCAGTTGATTGGGTAACTGAGAAACTTGATTGGGTTTCTACCGTACGTGCATGGATGCCTGAGGGCTACGAGAGTTACGCGCGAATTCTCCATCCCGCATATCAGCGTATTCGCGGCAAGGGAACCTCTGTTCGCGAAGTTGCCGTGCCATGGCGAACGGTAAGTGAATGGAGCGGCAAGCCGCTGCACGCAACCTCTAACTTCAGAGACCTGATGCTCCGTTCTGATGGCGCCATATGGAGCCAAAGCAACTTCCAGAGCAACGATCCGCTTGAAGGTCGCTTGGATGATGTAATTTTTGCAAACTTGCTTGAACATCTTGTAACAGTGACCAAAGAACTAGACGAAATATGGTCACTAACCTGGACCGGATTTGGTGGACCACCAGATACCCTGGGAATACCTGTGCGCGTGACTTGGTTTTTGGCAATAACTGGACGGGAATACATCCTCCGAAAGTGTTCGATCACGGCATCGCAAGAAAATCTCGAGGATCCACGTTTCTCCAACCCCCCATCTTTCTGGTGGCCAGATGATCGCTCGTGGTTTGCTTCCAGCGACATTGATGCCTCCTCGACCTACATCGGTGGTTCAAAGGAATTGATTGAGTTGATCTTGAGCGATCCCGCTCTTGAAGCCTTTCCCGCAGAACTCAATGATCCCTACGACGGAGTTCACGTTTGCAAAGCTTCTGACGATCCAATTAAGAGGCGGGTTTCTCGGGGAGAGTTGTTTCGGGAAAATGCGTTCCGTATAAGTTTTCGGCTCAGTGCTCGGTTTCGACGCAAGCGCCCGAGCAGTGCAATTCTCTATCGTAAAAAAAGATTTTTGGAGTGGCGGGTAAGGCCATGAACGACGACAAGCCAACTTGGGAGAGCTTTCTCGCGTGGGCGTCTGTTGGGGTTGCACTTGCTATTAGCGCTTTGGGTGCGATGACAATCGGAGTATGGGTCCTTCCTTTCGCGCTGATTGGTTTGATTTCAATCTATAAACGCGCGAATCGAAGAGGCAGAGTGGGTTTAATTTCTGGCGTTGGAATACCGATTCTTTACATTGCTTATTTGAATCGAAACGGTCCCGGTGATATCTGCACGCCCTTTGGACTAGGTGGCCAACAATGCACGCAGGAGTACAGCTGGTGGCCTTTCGTATTAGTGGGAACAATCTTGATCGCACTTGGCGTGGTGATGTTTTTGCGTATTCGATCGGGATCTGGAATGTCCAATAACTTCAAAGGTGTATTGGTTGCGATTCTCGTAGTCGGAGTTTTGATTTTTGGGTTGTTAGCCTCGCCATCGACTCACCAGTGAAAGCATTGGGATTTCATTTGCTTGCCCCGCGCTTTCGTCTATAAAACCAGTTCAATATGGCAGCTACTACGAAGCCGCCAAAAACGGCTTGGATTCCGACGTTCAAAACGTCGCGGAATCCGTGTTTTGAGAAATTGACGGCCAGGGCGAAAATCACCCAAATGACGCCGAAAGTCATCGCTTTTTGGTCTCTCAGGACGGTTAGAACGGCTGGTTTCATTCGGGGGTCGCGACGGTACATAATGAAGAGAAAGAGGATGGCTCCGAGGAAGAAATAGTTCACGGGACGGAACAATTTGCCTCCTTTGAGCCTGTCTGGTGCCTCGACTTTAGCGGCCCAGCCTGCGTTTTGACCCATTGGCGCCCTCGCGGGTACCCTTACCCTCCTGCGCCGATTAGTGCGCTAGGGCAAGAAATTCTCAGATAGAAGCGAGGGCAAGAGCGTGCGTACATATAGTCCAAAGCCTGGCGATGCGATGCGAACGTGGCACGTAATCGACGCTGAAGGCGTTGTATTGGGTCGCGTAGCAACCCACGCTGCAGCCCTTCTCCGTGGCAAGCACAAACCGACCTTTGCTCCTCACATGGATATGGGTGACTTCGTCATCGTTATCAACGCAGACAAGATTGCACTCTCTGGTCAAAAGAGCACGCAGAAGTTTGCACACCAGCACTCTGGTTTCCCAGGCGGCTTAACTTCAACCGTGTACGGCGACTTGCTGGTCAAGCACCCAACACGCGCCGTGGAAAAAGCCATCAAGGGTATGTTGCCAAAGAACACACTTGGCCGTGCCGTAGCAACAAAACTTAAGGTTTACGCAGGACCGGAACACCCACACGCTGCACAAGCACCAGTCCCGTATGTTTTCGATCAAGTTTCACAGATCATTAAGTAGAGGATAAGAATAAATGATGTCTGACAACGCCGTAATTGATGATCTAGACGAGACTGAAGTTCCGACTTCTTATTCTTCTTCTACTCCCGCTGCTGCAACCAACCGCCCTGCAATCAAGGCACCAGGTGGCGGAACAGGTCGTCGCAAGGAAGCAGTCGCTCGCGTACGTCTTACTCCAGGAACTGGACGTTGGATTGTTAACGGCAAGCCACTCGAGGTGTACTTCCCAAACAAAGTTCACCAACAACTAATTTCCGAGCCATTCCGCACCGTTGGTGCCGAGAATGGTTACGACGTCTTCGCACGCATTGATGGTGGCGGAGTTTCTGGTCAAGCCGGTGCACTTCGTTTAGGTGTTGCTCGCGCTCTTAACCAGATCGACGAAGAAGCACACCGCCCAGCCCTTAAGAAGGCTGGCTTCCTAACTCGTGACGCCCGCGTTATCGAGCGCAAGAAGTACGGTCTGAAGAAGGCACGTAAGCGCTCGCAATACAGCAAGCGTTAATTCTCATCCGCGATATTTAGCCGCGAACATGGCGCTATTTGGCACCGATGGAATTCGTGGTTTGGCTAATCGAGAACTCACTGCTGAATTAGCTCTTGATGTTGCCGTCGCTGCTGCCCACATACTCGTAGAAAGTTTGGGCTCAACTAAAACTCGTCCGCGTGCAATCGTCGGTCAAGATTCTCGTGCATCTGGCGAATTTCTAGAGGCAGCAGTCGTTGCTGGACTAACAAGTGCTGGCGTTGATGTTTATCGAGTCGGAGTCATTCCAACTCCGGCCGTGGCTTTCTTGGTTGCCGAAAGCGGAGCCGATCTAGGTGTAATGATCAGCGCTTCTCACAATCCAATGCCAGATAACGGAATCAAGATCTTTGCTCGCGGCGGTGGAAAATTAGATGATCTTTTGGAACAGGCCATTGAAGAGCGTCTGGGCGAGCCTTGGGAGCGACCAACGGGCAAAGATGTTGGACGGGCAATAAACGATGACACCGCAGCCGAGAGATACTTGAACCACTTACTTTCTACGGTTGATATTCAACTTGATGGATTGAAAGTAGTAGTCGACTGCGCAAACGGAGCTTCCTCATACGTTGCCCCAGAGGCGTTGCGTCGCGCGGGCGCTGAAGTAATCGCGATATCGGATTATCCAAACGGCTGGAACATTAATGACAATTGCGGCTCCACTCACATGGAGTCACTGCGTGAGAAAGTCATTGAAATGTCGGCCGATATTGGCATTGCGCACGATGGGGATGCGGATCGCTGCTTAGCAATTGATGCGCACGGGAATATTATCGATGGCGACCAGATTATGACCATCCTGGCAATCGGTTTGAAGCAACGTGGATTACTTAGTGGCAACTGTGTTGTCGGAACAGTGATGAGCAATCTTGGTTTTATGAAGGCGATGAAGGCGGCCGAAATTGATGTCATAACTACACCAGTTGGTGACAGGTACATTTTGGAAGTACTAAAAGATTCTGAATGCACACTCGGTGGAGAACAATCTGGTCACGTTATTTTGAAGCACCATGCAAACACCGGTGACGGAATTCTTACGGCCCTTACTTTGTTGCAGGAATTGAAACGGGCTGCCAAGGGCGCAAATGAATTAGCCAGTGCGATGACTAGATTTCCGCAAGTACTCATCAATGTCAGAGACGTCGCGAAAGATAGATTGGCTGGATCCATGGTGATTCAAGATGCTGTTCGTTCTGCCGAAGCCGAATTGGGAGATGGTGGCCGAGTTTTATTGCGGCCGTCTGGAACGGAACCGCTAATTCGCGTGATGGTGGAAGCCTCAAGTGATAGCGTTGCCTCTGCAATTGCAACATCGCTTGCCGAAATCGTGCAGCAGGAACTGGGGTAGAACGTGTGCGGAATTGTGGGATACACAGGACCGCAGTCTGCAATAACTCCGCTAATTGAAGGATTACGTCGCCTCGAATACAGAGGCTATGACTCAGCCGGTATAGCCCTCGGAACTCCCAACAAACTTTTCGTTGAAAAACGTGCCGGCAAATTGAGCAATCTAGAAGCCGCCCTCGACGAAACCTTGCCTCTTACTCACAGCGGAATCGGACATACGCGCTGGGCTACCCACGGTGGGCCAACTGATCGCAACGCACATCCTCATCTTGATAACGAGAGCAAGCTCGCCGTTATTCATAATGGAATCATCGAGAACTACACGCAACTTAAAGCAGAACTTGTAGCTCGCGGGCACAAATTTGAGTCAGAGACAGATACCGAATCTGTGGCGCATTTACTTAGCGATCTTCGAAAGTCCCACAATGGGGACCTGTCTGCGGCGATGCGCGAGGCAGTGAAATCGCTTCGTGGTTCTTTCACCTTGCTAGCCATCCACTCCGATGCACCCGATGTCATCGTAGGCGTTCGACGAAATTCGCCTTTGGTTGTGGGATTGGGAGAAGGAGAAAACTTCCTTGCTTCCGATGTTGCCGCGTTCATTGATTACACCAAGCGCGCCGTTGAGTTGGGACAAGATGAAGTTGTGACTATCACTCCTACGGGCGTCGAAATCACTGATCTCAACGGAAATGTGCTTAAGCCTAAAGAATATGCAATTACGTGGGACGCAAGCGCAGCACAAAAGGGCGGATATCAGCACTTCATGCTCAAGGAAATCTTCGAACAACCTAAAGCAGTTGCCGACACTTTACTCGGTCGCCTCGGAAAAAATGACGAGATTTTGTTGGACGAACTTCACCTGACAAGAGATGAAATTCGCGGCCTTAAGAAGATTGTTGTCCTTGCGTGCGGAACTGCTTATCACGCAGGTATGGTTGCAAAGTATGCAATCGAGAAGTGGGCGAAAATTCCAGTTGAGGTCGAGATCGCCAGTGAATTTCGTTATCGCGATTCAGTAATCGATGACCAGACTTTAGTAATCGCTATTTCTCAGTCTGGCGAAACTATGGATACCTTGATGGCTCTTCGTCACGCGAAGGTCTCAGGGGCGAAAATTCTCGCAGTCTGCAATACGGTTAGTTCCACGATTCCACGCGAATCGGACGCAGTTATTTATACCCATGCTGGGCCTGAAATCGCGGTGGCTTCAACGAAGGCATTCCTTACACAAGTTATCGCGGTCTATCTCATCGGCTTGTACCTGGCACAAACTCGTGGCGAAATGGAATCTGACGAAGTTCGCGAGATATTCAGCCAGATGTCCGAGTTGCCCGCGAAGATCGAACAAATTCTCGAAACTGTCGAACCTCTGCGCGAACTCACCCGCAGTTTCGCCAAAGAGAATTCTGTTCTCTTTCTAGGTCGCAATGTTGGATTTCCAGTCGCCTTAGAAGGTGCCCTCAAGCTCAAAGAATTGGCATACATGCACGCCGAAGGTTTTGCCGGGGGAGAGCTAAAGCATGGCCCGATTGCGCTCATCGAAGAGGGATCACTAGTGATAGCGATACTCCCATTCGGCCACAATTACGGGTTGGATGAGAAGATGTTGAGCAACGTCCAAGAGGTAAAGGCGCGGGGAGCCAAGGTCATTGTGATTGCTGAAGAAGGTGCCGAAGTCACCGGGGCATCGCACACCATCCGGATTCCGTCGGCTTCACCTCTACTTCAACCAATTTTGGCAACAGTTCCGCTGCAGGTTTTTGCATACGAAATGGCCGTTGCTCGCGGCAATGACGTCGATCAGCCTCGCAACCTGGCTAAATCTGTAACGGTCGAATAAGTGGTCACGCAAGTGTTGCGTCGCCGCGAGCAAATGAATCGCGCCCTTCGTTGGTCCCTGCTCTCCCTCATTGGTTTTCTTATCGTCACTCAGCAAGTCATTACTGACGGTCCGCTGATAAAAATCGATCGCAGTCTTTCGGAGGTGAAGCGTCCGCATGTACCTCATTGGCTGGATTTTGTTTTTAGAAAAATCGACAACCTTGGCTTGCGCGGTCTGACCGCAACAGTGTTGATCATTGCAGCGGTTCTCATCGCGTGGCGATTTAAATCGTGGAGACCGCTGAATTTAGCCGTACTCTCTCTTTTAGCCTTGAATCTTGTTGTCGGCGTTTCAAAATTGGCCATCGGTCGAACTAAGCCCCGTATGAATATCGACCTGATTCATGCCGGCGGACTGTCCTACCCAAGCGGGCACGCATCAAATGCATTGCTCTCGTGGGGGATGTTGGCATATTTGATTTACCGCTATACACACCGGGAAGTCTTTCACGGCCGTGTATTGGCGATAATCGTAGGTTCGATCACGTTGAGCGTCTGTGCAGTCTCGCTCTTTCGGCTTACCCATTGGTTCTCTGATTTGCTCGGTGGTCTATTTATCGGCGGATCACTTCTGGTCTTAATTATTGCTATTGATCGATTTGTCCCTTCAGAAAGTCAGCCTTCCTGACTTAGTATTGCCTCATGATTGAGGGAATTGGAATTGACGTTGTCGATATAGAAAGGTTTTCACAATCACTTAATCGAACTCCAGGTTTGGCCACACGTCTCTTCACTGACGCCGAAGCTTCGCTGCCGATTTCTTCACAGGCAGCTCGATTCGCGGCCAAGGAAGCATTGGCTAAGGCGCTTAATGCAGGTAAAGGTTTGCCGTGGCTCGACGCCGAGGTAATCAATTTGGAGTCTGGCAAACCAGAATTCTTGTTCCGAGGCGTTATTGCAGAATTAGTTGATGGAGCAAATGTGCATTTATCTGTATCCCACGACGCCGGAATTGCCTCGGCCGTCGTGATTGTCGAGCGGTAATGAGCAATAGGGCGCAAGCCGAAGTCGATCTCTCTGCTATTTCGGCCAATGTTGAGATGTTGATGAAGCATGCTGGGGTGCCCGTAATGGCAGTTGTTAAGGCCGATGCCTACGGACATGGTCTAGTTCCAGTTGCCCATACAGTCATTTCCGCTGGAGCGCAGTGGCTTGGCGTTGCTTTGCTAGCTGAGGCGATGGCTTTGCGTGAGGCGAAGATCTCGGCGCCCATCCTTTCTTGGTTGGTCCCGCCCGGATCAGATTATTGGACGGCCATACAAGCCGACATAGATCTTGCCGTGCCGTCAATAGCGATATTTGAAGAAATATTGTCGGCGGGGCGCAGCGCGAAGGGGCGTCCACGCATTCATATCGAAGTCGATAC
>JANXZF010000033.1 GCA_025355665.1 Actinomycetes bacterium | reverse complement strand
GGAAAATTGTGTTTTGCGACTTTGCGCGAAGGCGATGGAACAACCCTGCAGGCGATGATTTCGCTGGACAAAGTGGGCGAAGATTCTCTTGGGTCTTGGAAGACCGATATTGACCTTGGAGACATTGTGAGCGTGACTGGCGAAATCATCACGTCAAAACGCGGTGAACTTTCCATCCTCGCAAATTCGTGGGCCCTTGCATCTAAATCACTTCGACCCCTTCCCAATGACCACAAGCCCATGTCGGAAGAGACTCGTGTTCGAATGCGATACGTGGACCTCATCGTGCGCCCGGAGGCTCGGAGCAATGCTCGACTTCGCCCTGCAGTGATGCGATCACTTCGCGACACTTATCACGGTCGCAACTACCTTGAAGTTGAAACCCCGATGCTTCAAGTTCAACCCGGAGGCGCGGCAGCTAGGCCTTTTAAGACTTATAGCAATGCATACGACATCGATCTTTTCTTGCGCATTGCGCCTGAATTGTTTTTGAAACGCTGCGTTGTTGGTGGAATCGAGCGCGTGTTCGAAATTAACCGTAATTTCCGCAATGAAGGCGCTGATTCAAGCCATTCTCCGGAGTTTGCAATGATCGAAAGTTATGAAGCGTATGGTGATTGGCGCACGGTTGCGGATGTAACTCGCGCCCTTGTTCAAAATTCCGCGATGGATATTTTCGGTTCACATGTCGTGACGCATCACGACGGTCGCGAATCAGATCTTGGTGGGACGTGGAAGGAAATATCGCTTTACGAAGCAATTTCTGAGGGTGTTGGCGAGACCGTAACTGCTCTGACATACATTGAAGATTTGAAGAAGTACGCAGATAAGTTGGGAGTGAAGGTAGATCCAAACTGGATCAAGGGTAAACTCGCAGAAGAAATTTTCGAACACGTCACTGCTGGCAAACTCAACCAGCCAACTTTCGTTATGGGTTTCCCGACTGACAACGCACCACTTGTAAGAGCGCATCGAACTATTCCTGGCGTTGTCGAGAAATGGGATCTCTACGTCGACGGCTTTGAATTAGCGACCGGGTACTCCGAACTCGTTGATCCCGTAATTCAACGCGAACGACTTGTAGAGCAAGCACGATTGGGTGCCAAGGGCGATGTCGAGGCAATGCGTGTCGATGAGGATTTCCTTCGAGCGATGGAATTTGGAATGCCGCCGATGGGTGGATTGGGGATGGGCGTTGATCGCTTGCTAATGGCTCTAACCGGTCTAGGGATTCGCGAAACTATTCTTTTTCCATTTGTGAAACCAGAAATCGACTAGCCGTGATTGAAATTAGGGCAGCGAAATCGACCGATGTAAAAGGCATTCGCATTTTGATTGACACGTATGCCCCGCAACGTCGGTTGCTTTCCAAAGAGACCGTCACCCTTTATGAGAGCGTCCAAGAATTCACAGTCGCCGTTGAAGATGGGCAAGTCATTGGTTGCGGAGCGCTCCACGTCCTCTGGGAAGATTTGGCTGAAGTCAGAACGGTCGCAGTTGCCGAGAAGTATCGCGGTCAGGGAATTGGCCATCGCATACTTGAAGCCGTTATCCAGCGGGCCAGGGAAATCGGCGTGAAGAGAATCTTCTGTCTGACATTCGAGACCGATTTCTTTGGTTGTCACGGTTTTGAAGAAATCCACGGGACCCCAGTCGATCCCGAGGTCTACAGCCAACTTCTTCATTCCTACGATACGGGTATCGCCGAATTCCTGGATTTAGAGAGCGTCAAGCCCAATACTTTGGGAAATACGAGGATGTTAAAGATTCTTTAGGGCATAAAACCCTCAGGCCTGCGGTTATATGGGTCAGGAAAGAAGTTTCGCGCCGAAACCTGCTGTGGTTTAGGCTAAGCATTAATCACAGAAGGAGTTGACGTCGATGTTTGAGCGCTTTACGGATAGGGCTAGGCGAGTCGTCGTGCTGGCGCAAGAAGAAGCCCGCATGCTCAATCACAATTACATCGGCACCGAGCACATTCTCCTTGGCCTGATCCATGAGGGCGAAGGCGTTGCAGCCAAGGCCCTTGAATCCCTTGGGATTTCCCTCGAAGCCGTGCGCTCGCAGGTTGAAGAAATCATCGGACAAGGTCAGCAAGCTCCAAGCGGTCATATTCCCTTTACGCCTCGCGCAAAGAAGGTTCTCGAACTCTCCCTTCGTGAAGCTTTGCAGTTGGGCCATAACTACATCGGCACCGAGCACATTCTCCTTGGACTCATTCGCGAAGGCGAAGGCGTTGCCGCACAAGTATTGATGAAACTTGGCGCAGATCTTGCTCGAGTTCGCCAGCAAGTAATTCAACTTCTCTCTGGCTACCAAGGCAAAGAGCCGGTCACCACTGG
Organism: Actinomycetes bacterium; assembly: GCA_025355665.1. Classification (GTDB taxonomy): domain Bacteria; phylum Actinomycetota; class Actinomycetes; order Nanopelagicales; family Nanopelagicaceae; genus QYPT01. Next base: position 22,096 of record JANXZF010000033.1, on the reverse strand, counting down.
TGGGCCAGCCGAAGGCACGCCTTCAACCTCACTGATTCTCGATCAATTCGGACGTAACCTCACACAGGCAGCGCGCGAAGGAAAACTTGATCCTGTTATTGGCCGCGAAAAGGAAATCGAACGCGTCATGCAGGTTCTTTCACGTCGTACCAAGAACAATCCAGTTCTTATCGGCGAACCAGGTGTAGGTAAGACTGCCGTTGTCGAAGGACTTGCGCAGGCAATTGTCCGTGGCGACGTTCCTGAAACTTTGAAAGACAAGCAACTTTATTCCCTCGACCTTGGCGCACTTGTTGCCGGCAGTCGCTACCGCGGAGATTTCGAAGAGCGATTGAAGAAAGTCCTGAAAGAAATTCGCACACGTGGCGACATCATTTTGTTCATTGACGAGATTCATACCCTTGTGGGTGCAGGCGCTGCAGAAGGTGCAATTGATGCTGCCAGCATTTTAAAACCTATGCTTGCCCGTGGTGAACTTCAGACCATCGGTGCTACAACCCTTGATGAGTATCGCAAACACCTCGAAAAGGATGCGGCTCTCGAGCGACGTTTCCAGCCAATTCAGGTTGCCGAACCAACACTTGAGCACACCATCGCCATTCTTAAAGGTCTTCGAGATCGCTACGAATCACATCACCGAGTCTCGATTTCAGATTCGGCCATTGTTGCCGCCGCAACACTTGCCGACCGTTATGTTTCGGATCGATTCTTGCCAGATAAGGCCATTGACCTTATTGACGAGGCCGGCTCGCGCCTTCGTATTCGTCGAATGACTGCACCGCCAGAGCTTCGCGAATTTGACGAGAAGATTGCAAACGTACGTCGCGAGAAAGAATCTGCCATTGACGGTCAGGATTTCGAGAAGGCCGCGTCATTGCGCGATGCTGAGAAGCAGTTGATGAATGAGAAGCACGAGCGTGAAAAGAATTGGAAGGCTGGGGACCTCGATATGGTCACCGAAGTCGACGAGGAACTCATTGCTGAGGTGCTTTCGACGGCTACCGGAATTCCTGTCTTCAAATTGACCGAAGCAGAGACCGCTCGTTTGCTTCACATGGAGGACGAATTACACCGTCGCGTCATTGGACAAGATCAAGCAATTAAGGCGCTTTCGCAAGCGATCCGCCGAACTCGTGCTGGTCTAAAAGATCCAAAGCGACCTGGTGGATCCTTTATCTTCGCCGGCCCATCTGGTGTCGGTAAAACTGAACTTTCACGCACGCTTGCAGCATTCCTGTTTGGAACAGCGGATTCGTTGATTCAACTCGATATGTCCGAGTACTCCGAGCGTCATACTGCCTCACGACTTTTCGGGGCACCTCCAGGATATGTCGGTTACGACGAGGGCGGGCAGTTGACCGAGAAGGTTCGACGCAAGCCGTTCTCTGTGGTTCTTTTTGATGAAATCGAAAAGGCTCACCCAGATATTTTCAATTCGCTTCTTCAAGTTCTAGAAGACGGCCACCTTACGGATTCGCAAGGACGCACGGTCGATTTCAAGAACACGGTCATCATCATGACGACCAACCTTGGTACCCGCGATATCTCAAAGGGTGCAGGTCTTGGTTTTGCCAACTCCGAGGACGAGTTGAGCAATTATGAACGTATGAAGGCCAAGGTCGGAGACGAGCTCAAGACACATTTCCGTCCTGAATTCTTAAACCGCATCGATGACATTATCGTCTTCCACCAGTTGAGTAAGCCTGAGATTGTTCAGATTGTCGATCTCATGATCACCAACCTGGATGAGCGACTAAAGGCGAAGGACATGGGAATCGAAATGACCACTGCCGCTAAAGATCTTTTGGCGCAACGAGGGTATGACCCATTGCTTGGAGCCCGACCATTGCGCCGAACAATTCAGCGAGAGATCGAGGACAGTTTGTCCGAGAAAATTCTCTTCGGTGAATTAAAGGCCGGCGAAATTGTTCTTGTTGGCGTTGAAGGCGAAGGTGCGGAAGCCAAGTTCACCTTTGCTGGCTCACCGAAATCATTAGCGCCTGACTCTCCGAGTGATCTAACTGAAACTGAAGCACCGACCGCCTAAGCACTACACGAAATTCGCGGATGATCTGGACGCAGTGGAGCGATTTGGCGCTCCCACTGCGCGCCGAACATCTGCCAACTGACGGCAAGTCACCCAGGCCTGAAGACCTATCAGAGATCACTTTCTATGTCCCGAGATACATGGGGGGCAGAGCGGCCAGCGAGTTAATACTCAAAATGCCGGCGCTTAAAGTGGTGCAATCTCCAAATGCCGGCGTTGAAGATTTAGTGAAGATTCTGCCTGCCGGTGTCACTCTTTGTAATGCCGCCGGCGTGCATGATGCTTCAACTGCCGAGTTGGCGATTGGATTAACTATTGCGGCAAGACGCGGATTCGCTCTGTTCGCAAGAAACCAAGCTAACGAAGTGTGGTATCACAGAATGAATCACTCGCTTGCTGACTCACGTGTGGGAATTGTCGGATATGGAAACATCGGCAAATTGATAGCGAAACAACTGAGCAATTTCTCGGTAGAGATACTCGCCTTCAATCGAAGCGGCAAATACGGCGCGTTACCGATGTTGCAATTTGATCAAGTTCTTCCAACATTGGATGTAGTCATTCTTATTCTTCCTTTGACACCGGAGTCGCACCATCTTATGAACCAGAGGCGACTTTCACTTCTCAAAGACGGCGCAACTTTGGTCAATGTGGCACGTGGTCCGGTGGTTGATACCAAAGCACTGGTTGCAGAATTGGAGAGCGGGCGAATATCCGCAGGCTTAGATGTAACCGACCCGGAGCCTTTGCCAATGGGAGATCCCCTATGGTCTGCGCCGAATGTGATCATCACCCCGCACGTTGGAGGAGACACCACTGCATTTGAAAAGCGCGGGCGCAAACTAGTCGAGGATCAAATTCGAAGGTGGACGAACGGCGAGCCAGTAATCAATGTAATTGCTGGGCCGTAACTATTTACGACCTCCGTTCCACTTCACGTTACCAAGGGCAATAAGTCCAAGAATCATTAGGACTTGGATCGTAATTGCAAGAGGAGACGTAAGTTCCTTTGTGACAATTTGGCCTAGAGAAGTCTCTTTCAGCACGCTTGCTCCAGACACATAAATCGAATAACTGATCAACCTTCCCCCTGCAAAAGCAAACAATAGCGGTCCTAATTTGATGCGTTTGATGATTCCCGCTGCTTCAAATAGTTGAGCCGAGGAGATTGGCGATAGGAAGAAGAGGGCGAGTAAACCAAAGGCTTGCCTTGGATTTTTCTCGATTTTTGCGCCAATTCTTTCCATATTTGTCACGTAACCTTTGGGCAGCCATGTACGAATTTCGCGGAATACCTTCGCGAGAATCGTGCGCCCAAGCGTGGCACTTAATACGCCAAGAAGAACCAATGCGACCGGGTTCATGTGATAGCGAAGTGTGAAGAATACGAGTATCGACCAGGTTGGAGGCGCAAAGGCGGGGAGCAAGTTCGCTCCCGCAATCACGGCCACCGCTAAGAAGTAGTGCGACACAACTTATAGCCTATGGGTTTTAAGGCAGAGCATAAAGGGATCTTACGTTTCGGGAAATTAATCCATCTTGAATGAGAGTGGCGAGCGCCTTCTCTATCTGCGATTCGTCGTGCCAAAGTTTCTTGATTTCTTTGATGTCGAGCGCCGCATTTTCTCGGAGTGCCTGAACGATTATTCCGCGGCACTGACGATCGGTGCCATGCCAGCCTTGAGATTTTCGCAGTTGATCGGATTCGGGAAACCCTGCCGCCTTCCACTGGCAACGAGATGCGACTGGGCAATCGCGACACTTGGGGTTTCGTGAAGTGCATACAAGGGCGCCAAGTTCCATCGTTGCTGCTGCCCACACGTGAGGATCATTTTCAGGGATCAATTCCGTGCGGACGGCGCGTTCGTGATTCGACAAACTTGTTCTAGGTGACTCAACTCCATCGATGACACGGCAGAACAAGCGACGAATATTGACGTCTAGGACAAGAGCCCTTGAGTCATAAGCGAATGAGGCAATTGCGGCTGCCGTGTATTCGCCCACACCTGGAAGTGATTTGAGAATGGCTTCGGATTCGGGCACCTTGCCATCGAATTCGCTCGAGATGATTTTTGCGCTTTCGTGCAATCGCAGTGCTCGACGCGGGTACCCAAGACGGCCCCATGCTGTGATGACTTCGGCGGTTGATGCCGAGGCCAAACCCTCGGGGGTTGGCCAGCGCTGTATCCATTCGTTCCATTTCGGAAGTACTCGAACGACAGGGGTTTGTTGGAGCATGAACTCGCTGACTAGAACACCCCAGGGATTTGATTTTCTCCACGGAAGATCGCGTTTGTTCTCTGCAAACCATTTGAGAATTGCTCCTTCGAGGTAATTCATTCTCCAGCGATCTTCACTCGTTGGAGCGCCTGATCCAATCTTGCAACCTCGACAATTTCCATTCCTGCAATTTTGGTATCGCTGCCTTGCGGAACTAGTGCGCGTTTGAAACCTAAGCGGTATGCCTCGGCAAGACGGCGACCAACTCCACTTACCTTTCGGATTTCACCGGCCAATCCAACTTCACCTATTGCGACGAGATCTCCTGGAAGGGCAAGCCCCTTTGCGGCCGATGCAACGGCTAATGCCAGTGCTAGATCGGCTGCGGGTTCGGTCATCTTCATTCCACCAACTGTTGCCGCGTACACATCTCGCCCAGCAATTCGAACGTTGGCTCGGAGTTCGAGCACCGCAAGAGTCATAGAGGTGCGTGCTGAATCAAGGCCGCTCGTAACGCGACGGGCGTTGCCGTAATCATTTTCTCGACCAACTCCTACCAAGGCTTGGATCTCTGCAAGAAGCGGCCGTCGGCCTTCGAGCGTGACGGTGACACAGGTGCCCGGAACGGGTTCAGCATGCCGAGTGGTGAAAAGGCCTGTCGGATCGACGACACTTTCGATTCCGCCGTCATTCAAATCGAAACAACCAACCTCATCACTGGCGCCAAAGCGGTTCTTGGTTGCACGAATTAGACGTAGTCGCGAATGGCGCTCGCCTTCAAAAGATAAGACGACGTCAACGATGTGCTCAAGTAATCGAGGACCAGCGATGGAGCCATCCTTAGTTACATGACCAACGAGCAACAAAGTAATGTCGCGCTCTTTTGCGATCCGAATTAGCGCTGCGGCAACTTCGCGCACCTGAGTTACGCCGCCGGCCGCGCCTTCGGCTGCAGCGCTGTTCATTGTCTGAATGCTGTCGATGATTAACAACTGCGGTTGTACTGAATCAATGTGAGTAATTACCGCGCCTAGATCATTTTCAGAGGCGAGCCAGAGAATCGGATCGACCGCGCCGATACGTTCGGCTCGAAGTCGCACTTGCGAGGGGGATTCTTCTCCGCTGATGAAGAGGGATCGAATTCCGCGAGCAGCGCTCTTGGCTGCGACAGAGAGTAGGAGTGTGGATTTGCCGACGCCAGGTTCGCCTGCCAAGAGAATTGCTGCGCCGGGGACAAGTCCGCCACCTAGAACACGATCGAGTTCGCTTACCCCAGTGGAACGTGCCGCCGCGGTTGAGAGATCAACGTCGCCGATGGGGGTTGCTACGCGCGTTACTGCACCAGGAACGAGGGATAGTCGTTTGGGTGCAGCGATTTCCTCGACGCTTCCCCAAACTTGGCATTCGCCGCAGCGGCCAACCCATTTGTTGGTTGTCCATCCGCACTCAGAGCAGCGAAAAGGATCCTTCTCTGGTTTTGCCATGGTCACAGCCTAGAGCGAAGGTACGACTATTGGCTCTAGCCCTGACCTTGGCCGACTTGCGCTGCGAGGGTGGCTGGATGCTGAATAACGAATAGTGGAAGCGCTCGCTTGGATATCTCGCGAATCGCAGCTATACGCTCATCACAGTATTTGGCCAACATGTCATAGACATTTTGCCCGAGAAGCGTAACGAGTTCGACTCGGTTGGAAATGTAGACCGGCTCTGTTCCGACGTGTGCGTCGGAGTCGCTGGTGCAATACCAATCAAAATCATCGCCGCCATCGCCCCAGGCCAGTCGCTCGTACTCGCCGATGACGGTGATGGAATATTCGCGATCGCCCATTTCTCTGGTTTCAAAACTGCGACGCATCGGAAGTTGCCAGCATACATCCGGCTTCGTCTCAACAAAGTGGCGACCTTCTTTTAGCGCAAGGTGGTGAAGCACGCATCCAAATGATCCAGTGAAGCCATCGGCTTCATATCCTTTTCGATTAAGGAAGATGCATGAACCGTTGACGGTGCGAGTCTTGCGCTCTTTGTCGTCATCAACTTCAGAAATCTGAAGGTCTCCACCAAGTTTCTTCGGTCGAGACTCCATGTAGAACTGCCACATATCTGGAGTGAGGTCGGCAGCAGATTTGAGAACGCGCGCCTCGTCGTCGGCGTCTGAATACATGGCACCTTCTGTGCAGCATCCATCATTTGGTCGATCGGCAAAAACACCTTTGCAACCATCGCCGTAGATACAGGTCCAGTAAGACGTTAACCATGTGAGGTCGCATTTATAGATTTCAAGCTCATCATTTGGATCGGTGAATTCAATCCAATCGCGAGCAAAACCTGGCTTCGTTTCAGACATAGTGGGAGAGCCTACGGGCTATCGAGTGATTACGCACATCAGTTGCGGGTAATCTTTCCTCATGAGAAGTGATTCTAGTCCAAAGGCAATCGGGGCAATCGGAGTGATTGGCGCCGGAGTTATGGGCGAGGCCCTGATTAGTGCGCTTATCACCTCGGGCGTAGACCCAAGTTCGATCACGATTTCCGAGAAGCGTGCAGATCGTGCTAAAGAGCTAATGGATAAGTACCAGATAAACGTGAGCGATCTCGCGAAAAACGTGTCCAGCAGCGAGGCTTTACTTCTCGTGGTGAAACCACAAGATGTTGCTACGGTTTTAACGGATATCAAGGATTTGATTGGTCCTAACACTCTTGTCGTTTCTTTTGCGGCCGGGAAGAGAATTGAATTTATCTCCTCAATTCTCGGCGGAGGCAATCCGGTTATTCGCGTTATGCCAAATACTCCGACTTTGGTAGGAGAAGGGATGGCGGCAATGTCGATTGGCTCGCTAGTGTCTCCTTCCCAATCCGAGTTCGTTCGCGGGTTCCTGTCTTCGACTGGGAAAGTTGTCGAGGTGGACGAGAATTTGCAGGACGCGGTGACAGCGGTCAGTGGTTCAGGGCCTGCTTACTTCTTCAATTTCGTCGAGGCGATGGTCAAGGCCGGGACGGAATTGGGATTGTCCAACGAAATCGCCACCGAACTCACGGTCCAGACGATGGTCGGTGCGGCCAAGTTGCTCGCGACTTCAGGCAAGAGCGCGGCGACCCTTCGCGAGAATGTCACGAGCCCCAACGGAACAACGGCCGCGGCGCTCGCATCTTTCGGCGAATCTAACCTGGCCGAAGTTGTGAAGAAGGCGATGGTCGCAGCTCGAGATCGTTCGCAAGAATTAGCGTGAAGAAGTCCCTCTCTCTCCTTGCAACGGCAATGCTGTTGCTTGTTGCTTTTCCCTTTTTCGCCCAAGGCGCGACTAAATCCATCACGCAAACTCCGATGATCGCGATTACTACCGGTCCGCTTTCAGATCAGAGTGTAGGTATGGTCGTCAGAGGCAAAATCATTTACGTTATCGGCACGGTCACAGGCGTCGCGACGACGGATGGATTCATTCAAGCAATGGATGCAACAGGCAAAGTCCAATGGTCTTTGCCACTTGATAACGGCTCAAATGAAATTGCGAACGCGGCAACATTTGATGCATCCGGCAACATCTGGATTGCAGGCTCAGCGCAGACTTCACTAACAACTGCATCACCAACACCGAGTTCAACTTCTAGTTCAACACCTTCTGCGACCCCGACTCCGTCGATATCAGCTACTCCTTCGGTCTCTCCAAGTCTGCAGATTGGCTCGACTGCTACACCTGCATCCACAGTATTGAATCCGGATGGCGTAACGACCGATCCTGCGGTTCCTATGCGCAAAGACCTCACATCATTGGTTCTCTGGAAAGTCTCACCAGCCGGGGCGCTCGTTGGTACTTATACGAGCGAACTGAGTACTCCGTTCCTAATTCGGGGTGCAGCGTTTGCCAATAACGAAATTAACGTGGTCGGAATTATTTCGACCTCATCAGGCCATGCCGGATTCTTGGGCCAGTCGGATTTGAACGGCACCTTTAGCAAGCCTGTCATTGTTGGACAATCAGATACCGAATTAAATGCACTCGCCAAGAGAAGTGACGGCTCATTGCTTCTCCTCGGCAGTAGTTCTGAAACAATTGCGAAGCAGAGACGTAAGGGTGCAAAGGATGGAATATTGGTTGTTGTCTCGCAGACCGGAAAGGTCTCGAGTGTTGTTCGAAGCTCAAACGATTCCAGCAGTCGATCATGGCAGAGCACGACCAATTCCTTCTTCCTAGGGGGAGATGCCAATACCTCAGGAAAGAACGAAGCCGTTGTCACGAAATTTTCGTCCACGCTGATTCCCACATGGACGACGCGATATTCATCTTCGAGTCCAGCCATAACCGCGGATAGTTCCACTTCTCATTTTCTGGCCTTCTCTTCAGTGGGGGCCATTGCTGGGCTGAAAGGCTGGAAGCCAAGTAAGGCCTCCCTACTATTGGTGAGTTTGGACGCTAAAGGTGGCCTGAACGGGGCCTACGGCGCCCCTCAGATCGCTGTACCCATGGCTATCGGATACAGCCGAGAACTTGGGATTGTCGTCCTGGGCCGGGGCCAAACAGGCGTTTCGATCTTTCACGTACTTCCAAGGTAACCTAACCTCCTTAGGCCTCGTTGGTCTAGAGGTCAGAAACACCTAGAAGGAGATTGTGGCGAATGGGTTCAGTAATCAAGAAGCGACGCAAGCGAATGGCTAAGAAGAAGCATAAGAAACTTCTGAAGAAGACCCGCATTCAGCGTCGCAACGCCAAGTAAGACCAACCGACCAATTTCTTAGGGCTTCAAGAGCGAGAGTTTTCCGGCGACGGATGCAACTACGTAACGCACTTTGTTGACGATCACCCAGTCGCTGTCTATCGCCGACGGGCTTTGGTAATTCGAAACAAGGCCGATAGTCGCTTTGGTGGGTGCAGATTTGAGGTCTGTCGTGCAGATGCGCTTCTGGCAGCCAAATGCAATTGTGCGATTGTCGATGCTTAGGGGCGCGGTTGGCAGTCCGTAGCCATCGCTCGTAATTGTCACCGGAGTTGTTCGGGTAGTTAAGTTGGCCCATCGAATTTGAGTTGGCTTTGGCAGAGATACACCACTTGCCGTCAGCCACGTGGCAATGACTCCGTCGACTGTCTTGTTCAACGACAAGTCATAGCCAGCCACCGCGACTCCTCCACCTGAAGTGTCGAGCGTGCGGTAGGACCAAACTGGTGAGATTCCGATTCTAGTTGCCGCGCGCACTTCGCCTGCAGTTGCCTGCCTTTGCTGATTTACCACGAGCACTGAGTCATACATGATGGTGACCTTAGAGCCAACCGCGACTGCACGAAGGTGTGTACCTACGTCGCCAGTTGTACGGCCGTTGATTTTGCTATCACCATCAACGATTTCGTAAGTCCATTTTCCAGAAGGTCCTTTAACCGCTCCTAGAAGAATGCCTTGTGTTTCGTCGCGGTAGAAGACTTGAATGCCCGCCGCTGTACTTGCGCAAGCGTTGCTAACGCTCACATCGCTTGCTGTTCGAACGCGGGCGGATTGTTGGTAAGGCTGAACTATCGGACCATTTCCATCAACAATTTCGTACTTGAAGTTGTCGCCGTCGAATGTGGCGTGATGAAGATTCTTTTCGACGAGGTCTGCATAGAAGATATGAAGAGTCTGGTTGGTGCCCGACCCACTCGCACACACTGAAACTGGTCCGGCAACGTTGTGGAGAGTGCGCCCTGCACTTCCGCCACGTCCGTCAACGGTGAGCTTGCGCCAGCCCTTTCCGTTCCACATCGCGAGTTTTACCCAGCCACGTGCACTATCCGTGTAAATAATCGCGGGTTGGGTGTCAAAGATGGTTGTTGCAATGTGTTCTCCATCTGCCAAGGAATCAAGCGGCGTGACCTTCCATGCAGACTGAGGTGTCATTGAATTGGTTTGTACTACTTCAGACTGACCTAGTTGGTTCCGTGAAAATATCGAAAAACTATAAGACAGGCCGTTCTGAAGACCGGGGATCAAAACTGGACTGGAGGTGGTCGAGATTTCCTTTCCAGTTCGGTTGTTTTTAATGTCGTAGTCGGTTATCTGTGCGGTTCGACTATTGGCTGGCAAATCGAAGGTGATAACGGCTGAACGATCTCCAACAAGGGCTTGCGCATTACGCGGCGGCAAAGGCATGGTGCTTGCGATACCCGCTGGTGGCTTATTTCTCATGTCCTGGAGAATCGCCAACAGCAGTGGTCCCGGTGCATGGAAGACCTCACCCGCATCCATATTTGGCGTCATGATGGAGTTCTGACCTGAGGCTGAAAATGTCGCTTCATCCAAGTGGCTAACTGACGAACCAACCTCATAGTGAGAAGGCGTGAACAGCAGTGGTTTCACGCCATCATTGGCCGCAATGCCCAGCGGCCCAGACCAGACGAGCGTGCTGGTTAGGGCAACGCCAAGTTCTAATGAGGGGGATGGAAGATCTGAAAGTCGACGGCCATCACCAGTTTGGGCATAGGCATCAAACGGAGTTGGCTCATCCAGGATTCCATATTTGAAGTAGGTATCGTATGCATCGGTAGAGAGAAAACCGAGGCCGTGACCTAATTCGTGGATGAAGACCGACTCGAGGTCGTACTCAGATGTTGTGGGTTTGCCGTCATTGCGCTGATCCCAATTTGCATTGGAATTGGCTTGAATAACTATCTCGGGGCTGTTCTTGTCGAGATCGTTGCCCGCGAGTGCGTTAGCTAAAGCGGAGGGGTACCAAAGAGTTGAATCCGGTGCACCGCTGAAGCCTGAAAAATAGTTACCGGGTCTCGCACTTCCAAGAATTCCTGAAGTTGATGAACGTCCCCACGTTGCCTCTACATTGATTGGAACCGTGGATGCAAAGTTTTCAGACCATACGTCAATTGCAGCTTGCACATCGTTCTTGGCCCAGGTTGGAAAATTGTTGTAGGTGACGACAAAGGTGCTCTGTTGCTGAAGATGCGCGCCACTGTTGTTCGTCGATTGAACGTTTGTGGTTGCAGGTCCTGCATATGTGTGACCCCAAACCGTCGACGCGCGTTCGTGAACGATGGGCAGCGCATGGGCCTGTGGAACCGCGAGAAGACCAGCAAGAACCGCAACGAGGGTAATGCTCGTGCGAATGGGGTTTCTTTTACGGGTTTGCATATTGGGAAACCGTATCAGGGTGAGATGATTTGACGGTGACCCACAGACGACTCTCAAGCAGGCCTGACCTATGGGGATAGAAGTATGACCACTCCAAATGTGGTGACGGTTTATACCCGCACTGGGTGCCATCTTTGTGAGGTGGCTATCGCGACTTTGGAGTCGCTGCAGCCAGAATTAGATTTTGATATCGAAAAACGCTTTATTGACGGGGATCCTGAGTTAGAAGCCAAATACGGCGAACGAATACCGGTTATCCAAATTGACGGCCAACATCACGATTTTTACCGCCTAGACCCAGATCGGTTCAGATCTTCCCTTGATAGACATCGTCGGCATCAATAATTCTGTACGAGTAACCCTGCTCGGCTAAGAAACGTTGGCGATTCTGGGCAAAATCCTGATCGATCGTGTCGCGAGATACTACCGAGTAGAAACGAGCTGTTCGGCCATCAGCCTTTGGTCTAAGAATTCGACCGAGTCGCTGTGCTTCCTCTTGCCTGGATCCAAAAGCACCTGAGACTTGAATTGCAACCGATGCTTCAGGCAAGTCGATTGAAAAGTTAGCAACTTTGGAAACGACGAGACACTTGATTGTTCCTTCGCGGAAGAGTTTGAAGAGGCGCTCGCGTTCGGGTATTGGAGTATCACCTTTAATCATCGGCACATTCAACACTGCCTGAAGTTCATCGAGTTGATCAATGTACTGACCTATGACGAGGACCTGGTCTTCGGCGTGGCGCTTAACTAGTTCCTCAACTATTTTTCGCTTCGTCACCGTAGTCGCGCAATGGCGATACTTGTTTTCAGGTTCCGCCGTTGCGTATGCGAGTCGCTCTTGCTCTGTCAGAGTAACTCGAACTTCGATGCATTCTGCAGGTGCGATGTAACCTTGCGCTTCAATTTCTTTCCAGGGGACGTCGTATCGTTTTGGGCCGATGAGCGAAAAGACCTCGGCTTCTAGCCCGTCTTCACGCACCAGCGTTGCCGTGAGTCCAAGCCGGCGCCTTGATTGGATGTCTGCAGTAAAACGAAATATCGGTGCAGGAAGAAGGTGCACTTCGTCATAAATTATGAGACCCCAGTCGTGAGTGTCAAAGAGATCAAGGTGGGAGTAAACACCATTCTTTTTCTTTGTCATGACTTGGTAGGTCGCGATCGTTACCGGTCGAATTTCCTTTTTGGTTCCGGAGTACTCGCCAATCTCATCCTCGTTCAAAGTCGTACGGAGTAAGAGTTCTTCTCTCCACTGCCGCGCCGCAATCGTATTTGTAACCAGAATTAACGTGGTGGCTTTCGCATGCGCCATTGCTGCTGCACCCACGATTGTCTTTCCCGCGCCACAGGGGAGCACGACTACGCCAGAGCCGCCGTGCCAGAAACCTTCGGCAGCTAGTTCTTGGTACTGCCGAATTTTCCAACCATTTTGAACTAGATCGATCTCATGGTGTTGCCCGTCTACGTAGCCTGCAAAATCCTCGGCCGGCCACCCCAAGCGCAGAAGTGCCTGCTTTATATGGCCTCGTTGGCTCGGGTGGACGGCAATCGTCTGGAAATCTATCCGTGCACCCAATAGAGGCGCGATCTTCTTCGCCCTGATGACTTCTTCAAGAACTGCCGTGTCTGTGGTGATGAGGATGAGGCCGTGCACTGGATCGGCCTCGAGGCGCAATCGCCCGTAGCGAGACATCGTCTCTGCGATGTCGACGAGGATGGAGTGCGGAACCGCGTATCGCGAATACTTCAGAAGTGTGTCGATCACTTGCTCTGCATCATGTCCTGCAGCGCGAGCGTTCCAGAGCCCTAGGTTTGTAAGGCGGTACGTGTGAATATGTTCGGGGGACCGCTCAAGTTCGGCGAATGGCGCGATCGCGCGACGGCACTCGGTACTTAGTGGGTGGTCAATATCGAGTAGCAGAGTCTTATCACTCTGGACAATTAGCGGCCCATCAGTCATTTAGTAGGTCTTTAATAAAGTGGTGCAGAAATTTGATTCGCTCATCGACGGCCGCGACGCTGACCCATTCGTTCAAAGCGTGAGCTCCTGCGCCAACTGCGCCGAGACCATCGAGCACTTTGGCCCCTGCTGCCGCTGCGAAGTTGCCGTCACTTGCGCCCCCAACACTTGCACTTCCGAGTTGCATTCCCAATTTCTCTGCGACTTTCTTGGCTCGCTCGTAAAGATATTGCGTCGAATGCGTTTCAAGGGGCGGGCGATTTAATCCTCCGGTGATTTCGATTCGTGCCCCTTTATTCTGTGGTTTCAAAGCGCGAATTAATTTATCAACTCGGATTAAGTCACTTTGCGAGAACGAGCGAATGTCAATGTCGAGTACCGCATGGTCGGGCACAGTATTCGTTGAATTTCCTGATCGCAACATGGTCGGCACCACGGTCGTTCCGTGCTCCGGACTTTCTAGTTTTGATAATTCAAGAACAACGTGGGCAATTTCAGTCGTGGCATTGATTCCCTTTTCGGGTTCCAACCCAGCATGGGACGCAAGACCATGAATAATTACTTGGTACATGGCAGTGCCTTTGCGCCCGACCTTCACTTTCCCATCGAGGGAGGCTTCGAGAACAAGGACAGCCTTGGCTTTCTTCGATAATTCTTCGATCAATTCCTTGGATGTCGCGCTGCCCGTCTCTTCATCAGATGTTGCGACAAGTGCAACCGGACCAGTGATCCCCTTCAGTGCGAAAAGAGCTTGTACGAAGCCGGCCTTCATGTCGAAGGAACCTGGGCCTCGAGCAACATCGCCCTTGACTTCCCAAAGCGGGGCAAAAGAACCCTTTGGCCAGACTGTGTCGAGATGCCCAAGCAAAACGATCTCCGGCTTTTCAGCCCCCCACCAGAACACGGGTCGGCCGTTTACTTGGCGGACTTGTGCAGGAACCCAGAGCACTTTGTGTGCGATTACTGCTGCAAGTTCGACCACTTCATTGCACGCGGCCAGGTCCTCGGTGGGCGATTCGCATCGGACGAGGGTCTCGATGGCTTCAAGAGGTGTGGGCATACCTTCTATTCTGCCGTACTTCACGTGATTAGGGGCAATCGAACGTCCCGCTTTCAAACTCCTGCCTCAATATCTTCAATTGGTGGTTTCAGAATCGAGAAGGTTGAGCGCTTACGCGAATGCGGGAGTGAACTCGTCAGTGGAATGTTGGGTTGGGTCAATTAGCTCAACACGCAACTCTCTCCAGGGTGTCAACGGCGGTTTCGTCATTTTCTGGTGAGCCACCGGGAAGATCGAGCAGGCCGATATAGGGACCGCGTGCTTTTCGAATAGCGACGACTCGACCGTTCTGCCGCCACACTCCGTAGGCGCCGAAGTGCTCCATCTGCCCAGCCTAATTGTCACTCCGAGTAATAGGAACTTCTGTCATAGTTTTCACGCCTTGATTTTGTCAAGGAAATGGTTCAACACGAGAACTGGTAATCCTCACCGACAATTGTTGGGCCTTGGAGTTGGCGGCAAAAGAGACCTTGGAATTTTCTAAGGTCTCTTTTGTATTTCATCCACAAGACTCGTTCATCCACGGATCTTGCCAAAGGATCCAACTCGCTTGACGTACAACGAAATTATTCGATTGCTTTGTTGGCGTGGTGTAACTGGCAGCATTGCCACTTTTACCAAGTTGTAGGTGCGGGTTCGATTCCCGTCGTCAACTCCGCAGCCTCACGTTCTCTCGACGGATCTATTGGTACGGATCAAGACGTGGGAGAAGTTGAGCAAGGGCCTCGAGGTGACTGAACTGAACCCCTTCGGTCGGGACTCTTCATTGAGTCTCCAACTTCTGGGGTTCAGTTCAGACTCGGGGCCCTTTCCATTTGCGAGTGCAGCGTCTTCGGTAATCCCACCAATCGTTAATGCAACCCCATAGATCTGATTCATGCGATGCTTTCCAGACCCAACGGTTTGTCTGATGTTGGGGTATACAGTGACGCTTAGGCATTGGGTAATGCCGTTCAAAGAAATGACAACGATAGATTCGGAGGGAAAGATGATCCTTGCTATCAGTTATCTACTCATTGTCGTCGCCCTGATCACTCTGATTAGGAAGTCCCGAGACTCACGGGAGCGAGCTGTAATTGTTACTATGTTCAAAGACCGAAACGCCATGGCATTTGGTGGAGTGTGGACGATTGGCCCTCTTGTGACGGTATTCATTAGTGACGGTTTTCGCGGCATACGGCATGGCTTGGTCGGAGCACTGGTCTATGGATTCGTCGCCGCCGCAGGCTTCCACGTGGTTTCAAAGTGGAGAAAAACCACAAAGAGCTGACTGGCACTCACCACAAAGAAATGGAGCATGCGTATCAATACTGTGGCTGCCTAGTTAGGCTAATACGGCCACCAACCCCACCAATGGTTAATGTAACCTCATTTGCAGAGTGACCTCAGATGGAGGGCGGGCATGCATAATTCTTACCACGGGGACCGTAACCACCGTCAGCGGGAGGATCGTCGACTACCGGGAAGCAGACGGTGGTGTTCCAGCCCTTGCTAACCCTTCGAACCGCATCTGTTCGAAGATCATCTCGACTGTTTCCACTGCTGCGCTGGTGGTAGGAACTACCCGCTGATCAAGTGATGGCAGAAGGTCGAGTGGTTCAAACCATTCGCGCATGTCGTCCGTCGTGAATTCGTTTCGTTGTGCTCGAAACGAGTGTCGCCGGACCGTTTCTTCAAAGGGCACGTCAAGATAAAAGTGACCGGTAGCGCCGCGGTGGTCTGCGGTCAGTTCGGTGAGCATCGCCGCATAACGACCCGACTTCAGAATTCCTTCGAGGATCACGTGGTAGCCAGCGTCGAGCGCGTAGCGGACGATGTGGCCGAGGAGGCCGATATTAGTTGCGTCCGGTTTGTCGTCCTCGCGGAGAAGTATCCGTCGAATGTAGTCCTGCTCCACCCATGCGACACCACGCCCGATTCGGTCACGCAACAAAGTGGCGACGGTGCTCTTGCCGGATCCGGAGTTCCCGCGAAGGACGACTAAACGTGTCGCCGCGGTCCCGGTTTGTGCCATGAGAGCAACCTTAGGGTTCGACGGAGTCGCATGATGGTGCCACGCCATTCGAAATGTGAAGGTCCGAACCACACCTGCCAACCCGGCTAGTCATTAATGCAACCCTTATGACCAGTCATGCTTTCTGCGCTCGAGCGAACTCTGACACGCTCAACTCAAATGGAGTGAAATCATTTCGCCGTGCACGAACACCTTCAATCGTCTACATTGACAAAAGAGTCTGATAATTGTCGGACAGTCACTCAAACTCCACATTGCGACGAAAGGTACGGCATGAGAAATATTCGTCGAATTGGCGGGGCGACGGTGATCCTTTTTCTGCTTGCTGGATGCACCATCCAAACTCATACTGAGGTGGCAATTCCGAAACTGCCCACGTGCGCTGCGGCCTTCGCAATGCTCCCTCAGCCGGGAGGGAGAACTGGGTTAAACAATCGGATTCCCGAAGCGGCACCTGGACCGATGAGGTTATGCAGGTTCCGTTGGAACAACGACGAAAGGAAACTTGTGCTGATTGCAGACATCGAACAGTCTCTGGCTCCGACCACGCTGATGCACACGCTTCCTCAACTCAAGACCGTGATTGAGGTCTACGGCCCGAATGTTGTCTTCTCTTGCCCTTTCGGCCAAGGCGCTATTGACCTCGTGATTATTGGCTCCGCTACAGGTTCAAAATTGACGATTCTCGACGTGCAGCGAGATGGATGCAGCCGCGTAAATGTTTCTATAGACAACTTCACGACTTACACCATCTATATATACTCAAAAGATTTATGGGCCGAATTGGATGCAATAAAAGCGAATGCGTGATCAAATCGATCGTGATTGATCGTGAAGAGCCATAACATATTTCGCACTACTGATTTGCCAATGCCACTAATCGTTAATGTCACCCCTTTTCCTTAGCAACTCGTGATTCTCGTTTTGGGAGATGCAGTCCTCTTTTAGTCCTACGGCCTGAGACGCAGGGAACTCATGAGAAAGGGATATGCTCGAAGGAATGTTAGGAGATTCCAATATGAGAATAAGACCAACTGGGCATCGATGGCTTGCAATCGCTGCCTGCCTTGCATCCTTCGTTAGCCTGGGCATTGCTACTAGTGAAGCATCTACGGCCACGCCTGCTTGCAGCACTGTGAACTTGTTACTAGGACACGGCGACAAGCGTTCAGAAGCGACGGGCGAGAATTCAGTCCTATTCACATTGACGAACCATGGGAAGTTTACATGTCATCTATACGGGCATCCCAGTGTAAGTCTCTACGATAACAAAGGGCGTGTCATGCCCTTTAAGTATACATGGGCAGGAACTCAATATGTATCACAAACCCCACCCAAGATGGTTGTGTTACGTCCAGGTGCCCCTGCGTCCTTCCTCGTAGCCAAATACCGATGCGACATTGGGTTAGTAATGGAGGCGAAAACCATCCGTGTTTACCCACCGAATACCACGCAGCAACTGAGTGGAAACGCAGTTCCATTCGTCGATGCCGGGGGCTTCTGGTACTGCAAAGGGGGACCCAAAGATCCTGGAAACCTCGTTGAAGTTTCTCCTGTAAGGGCAACCATAGGTTACATGTAGTGAGAAGGCAGAAACCTTACTAACCCTGCCAGTCATTAATGCAACCCCTTCGTCGCAAGTAACTGCGCATTGTCATTGTGGGAGATGTAGTCCTCTTTTAGACCTACAGCCTGAGACGCAGGGAACTCATGAGCAAGGGATATGCTCGAAGAAATGATAGGGGATTCCAATATGAGAATGAGAGCAACTGACTATCGACGGCTTGCAATCGCGCTCTGCCTAGCAACGCTCATGAGTCTGAGTAGCACAGTCGCTCACGCATCAACTCCGCCGCCAATGTGCGCCACTGAAAACTTGTCACTTGGGATTGGCCAAAAGTTCTCCTATATGACTCAAGAGCAAGGAGATATTTATACGCTGACGAATCGCGGAAAAGTTGCCTGCATCCTGTATGGATATCCACGCGTTAGTTACTACGACAAAACGAAACACGTACTGCCCTTCACGTATACGCAGTCCAGTTCCATTTACATGACACATAATTCCCCCAAGACCGTCCTCCTTGTTGTTGGTGCGCGGGCGTTCTTCTTCGTAGCCGGGAGTACTTGTCAGGAAGGCAAGCCTATCGAGGCGGTCAAAATTCGCGTGTACCTGCCCAACGCGAAGCAGCCACTAATTGGTCGTGCCACCGCCTACCCAGATACAGGAGGAGCAATCTATTTCTGCGAGGGCGCATTGAACCACTATCAACGGCAATTGGATGTTTCGCCTATCAGAGCAGACATTCACTCATTTTGAAATTGAACGTTCGAGAGGGGTTGACTATGAGAATTTTTCGTCGGGTTAGTGGAGTAGTCGCCATCCTGATTGTCGTTACAGGTTGCGCTGCCACCGCAAACAAGCAGGAAATGGCCTCGACGACTTTGCCCGGATGTGACAAAACCTTTCTTGAGTTCAATCACCTATCCGCAGAACTCCCGACGAAAGCTCACATCCCAAAAACGGCTCCTGGCCCGATGCGCTTCTGCAGATATCGCTGGGACAGCACGGAAAATAAACTCGCGCTGAAGATGGATGACGAGGAATTGAAAGCGCCGAAGGCGATCCTGAAGGCACTCACCAATTTGAAAACAAAGAACGAGGTATACGGTCCGAATTACGCGATGCCCTGCCCATGGGCGTACGACAACGCTGATTTGATAATCCTTCAAGGGGCAAGATCAAAGTTAACCTTTATCAAAGTTCCGCAAGGTGGTTGCCCGTGGATTATTGTCACGCACCCGGGCTCAACTTCCTACATCGTGTACGTACGCACTGCCCAGTTAATCGGCCTGCTAGATGCAATCACACCAATAGGCGGAAGACCAAACAAAAACCAGGTGAAGATTCAGGTGACTCCTTCCATTAATTTGCGAGATGGCCAAAAGGTGCTCGTGAAGGTGAGCGGTGGCGCCCCCGGAGAGCGATTTTGGATTTCTGAATGCGCCTCCGCGTCGGCTACAAATAAGTTCGGTTGTGGCGATCAAATGGCTCTCCAGCCATTTATAGATACTGATCACTCAGGGTCGGGCTCGACCACGCTTTATGTGCACACAAAGGCCGCGACTAAACCGTATAACACTGCCGACATTCAGTCGTGTGCACGTAAGTGCGTAATCATGGCAACGGGTACAAACTTTAATGAGCAACCGACCGTCGTCTATGCGCCAGTAAGGTTCCACCCATGATGGCAACTCGTAAGAAAATCATCATCACCGTGTTGCTCTCAGCGCTTTTTGTCTTCGGCGTTGGGGGTGCTTTAGCGCTGACTTCGGGCACGAACGCGAAAGTGGTTACGGTCTACACCCCTCCGAGCGCACGCATTGATACGCCCGACTCCGCTTCAGGCATTGCCGGAAAAACTTGGGCAGATCTTGGCGCCGAACAATTCGCTGCACTTCCCGCTGGCACACAGATCGTGGATTGCACCCCGACTCAGCAACGAATGCTGCCCGGCGCCGTGTCTAGTAACAGTGTTGGTCCCTCCTTAAACCCTGGGCTTCACTTTCTTATCGACGGTCGATGCGCGTATGACCCCAGTGCGACCGCAAAACCGTTCCGTGAAGACAACGTCGATGGCACGTCCACTAAAGGAATGTGGGAATGGACACTTATCACGGCCATCGCATTGTCGAGCCTCCCAGCCGATACTCAAATTGTGAACTGCTGGGACAAGATTAAGAAACTTCCACCAGGAGTAAGACTCCTAGTCGGCAATGATTTTGCAAAGGAGCATCCGGGCCTCCACTTTCTAACCGATGGTCGATGCGCGGTGTCTCCGGGAACGAATTCCACATCCGTGGAAATTATGACCAAGGCTTATGACTTGCAATGGTTTGGTACCGGAATGGTCGGCACCCCAAAAGTTGGGAGTTCATCTTGCTTTAGTGGAGACCCGTTGAAAAACCATTGCGGAATCGAAACGAACGTTACGGTTCCCGGAGCGGTGTCACCTTATGGGCCATTGCCTCCCATTCCCAGTGCGCGCTAGTTGCTCTTAACAAGTGAGGTGATAACAGCATCCTCGGCAACCCCACCAATCGTTAATACACCCCCATTTATCGGGTGAACTGAAAGGGAGTGTGAACGTTTGAAGGCCCTTAGTGTCAAAATGTCAGTTTAATTTTTCTTATTGAAGCATCACTCGAGGGGAGATATCGGAGATAGGGTGGCTTTTGATATTGGAGGTCGATGTATGAACAAAAGACAGAGAAACCTGGAGAGACTAAAAGTGACCTTGGGGGCGTTGCTTTTCTTGCTCCTAATAGGTGCCTTTCTCGCGGCTTTGATCGTTAATGGTGCCCTTGGCAATCTCGTGTTTGGGGTGCTTGTCATCGGAGTGGCCCTTTTCCTTTGCTATTTGTTGCTTCTTGGCTTTTTGGAGTTTCTTGAGCAGGTCTCAAGGTGGCGGGAAGGGCGAGCCGAATTACGCGATAGGAACGTCATCAACCTGAAGGACATGGAGTTGCGCATTCAGACGGAGAGAGATGCATCGGCTTGGGAAGAGCAGGATGAGGGACTTCCGGATCAATCGTGATGGTCTTGCGGCCTTTTGGAACTTCCCCTTGCTTTGGTTCTTTTGCATGAAAGAACAAAGCCTTGCTCTCACGCTTGCCAGGTGCCCACAGATACGCTCAGGGCTTGCGGCGCCACCTCAAAAAGGAGTATAAAAGACCCAACGAGGACGTAAGCCCTCGTTAGGTCCTGCTCTATATGGACTCAGGTCATTTCTGAACCAAGTCGCCGTTTGCGCGGCGACTTTGGTATTTAGTCAACAATATGTCGACTAAGACCTTGGCCACCGTGAACACCGCATCGGCGATGAATGCATTCACGTCTATCACCCCCTCTCTTTTCCTGTTGCTGAGTAGGCGACCTACTCCGCAAAACCATTGCGCCACAATGGAAAAAGAGGAACTGCTAAGCGTTCATATGATCACCCTAGGGGCCAGTACATGCAACTTGATATCCACAGGTCGGCGGGTAACCGCCCTACTCGATGTTGCCATGGATTAATATCTCTGCCTCAAAAGACCTTTTATGGCTCAAAACGTATCCATACGCCTGATTTTGCAAGAATAGATTGTGGAGAAAGGCTAGTGAGTCTTGGGAAAAATGTTTTTTCGGATCTCATATTTTGGGCAATACCATTGAATTTGAGTAGCAGTTTGCAGGTTCGATTTGCCTTCTTTACTTGAAATAGCAACATAACTCGGGAGCATTTATTAAAACTTTTCAGGAAATCCGAGCGGCAAAAAGAAGGCAAACAAGTTCTCCGACCAATGCGCAAATTCCTACGAGATAGGCTCGCCTCATTAGGAGCAATTTAGGAGTGTTCTCCTTGAAGTTGAGTGACAAATATTTGGCTAAAGCAGCTTTCGTGACGGTGAGGTCCCAATCTTTAACCTTTGATACACCCCAGATCCTTTCCTCAGTGATTGCAAACTCAAATTTTCGCGGATAAAGCGCAACTACTACTGACAAAGTAAGTATGGAAAAGGCAAGGGCCGCTCCGACCAACCAAGGCGAAAGAGGGGTCCGATTTCGGATGGCGAAACCGCCTAGGAATGTCGCGATCAGCCCTCCAAATTGGAGCAATTGGCCAGCCCTGCTTTGAGCGGCTCTGAGTT
>JANXZF010000027.1 GCA_025355665.1 Actinomycetes bacterium | reverse complement strand
ATCGATAATTAATGATTTCCGGAAGTCATGTCTTTCTTTTGCGGTAACGCAACCGGGCAGCAACGACAAGAGTGGTCACTTAGGGCCGGGGTGGGGGATTCCCTCGACTCTCTGATACCTCGTAAACTTTCAAACCGTCCTTTGATTTGATGTCCACCGAAATGATGACACTTTTCATGGTCGTTAGTTGGCCGTCGTTAATCGAATATCTCAAATTTACATCTGTCTCGACTGGGAGATCCATCTGAGTGTAAGTCGCAATGTCTGATTGAGGATCCGAAAAATTGCGAAGTAGAAAGTTTGACCATTCCCTTTCTAGTTAATGTATTGACTTAAGAGAATGACCAACTAGCGTTAAAGAATCTATTCGGGGAGCCGCGCGTTAACAACGCCGGGCAGATCAGGAATTTAATCCTGGCTCATGGGCAAGATGCCCAATATCTTCAAAGCGCAGAGTGATCTGCAGAATGAAAGGATTCCTCTAATGAAGAAATCTTTGAAGATGGTAGCTTCCTTAATTGGAGCGACCATGGTGTTAGCGTTAAGTCCGACTGGAGTGGCAAATGCGGCACCTCCTACGCCGCCTACTCCGATCCAAACCTTCATTGGCAACGTCGATGGGAGCCTCATGTATCCGACCAATTCTCCCGAGGCTCGGGCCATCATCAAGAGCATAAATCCAACCGCACCAATTGCGCCTGTACCTTTTCCTGCTCCAGAGGCCCTCAGTTCTGGCCAAGTAGTGCAGCCTTATTGGAACGTAGGAGCCGGTTGGTATTTGTATATCTACCTCAATAGCGGTGACATTAGTTGGTTAATATCAGCGGGATACGTAGCAGCGACCGCTGCGATATGTATTTGGCTAGCGCCAACGATTGGACCTGGTGTTGCTTGTGCTCTTGCTGCCTACGTGGTGTGGACAGCAATTCAACCATATGCGGGGGTCAACAAACCCGGATATTGCCTGGAAGTCAGCTTATGGTGGGGAACTTTTGCCTTGCATGATGTTAAATGGGTCCAGAGAAACTGCTGAAAATGGTGGAAGTTCCACGACGAAAGTTAAACCGCCTTCAGTCGACTGGCTTGGCCTTCATAATAGTTGGCATTGCCACCACAGTGGGGATACTTATCTTTAGTAGTTTTCACCCCATTAACCTGAACCGTCGTGCCGGATTATTGAATGAATCGGAGTTATTTATACTGGTGGGTGTGGGAATGTTTCTTTTCGGTTGGAACCGTCGCCGGCGCAAGCCAGCCAGATCAGCAAGAGAGTAGTGGTTGGATCAGATCTCTAGTCCCTGACGCAAGTTCTCTCATTGCATCTTCGGCGGACAAGTGCCCCTTAGGTTTGTCGGATGGCTCCCTTCATTAGGGTTATCAGTACAAGCCAGGGGCATTTGTCATCTCTGACGGCGTCGCCAAGAATCGTCACCCGTGGTAGCAGATTCTCAATCCCACTGTAAACGAGAGTCGCAGCGAGCGTTGTTCCCCGATCGAGTGAATGCAGGCATAAAGTTCAATCAGAAAGATCTCAAAGCGATGTGACTATTGATTTCTCGAGATGTCCCCTAATTTTGCTCCCCAATTAGTGGTCGCGGCTACGAACTCTCCACCGCCGCGATCTTTCTTAAAATGGTAACTTCCTTGGCAACCCCACTAGTCATTAATGCAACCCCTTAGCGCCACTCAGGCTTTTGGGAATCGAAGGTCTATAGCGTTTTTGCTAGATTATTCGAATATGATTGATCCTGAATTAAAATGACATTCATGGTGCGATGCGAAAGTGAATGGAATTTCCTTGGATCGCTTAAGCCAAATTCTTTTCAAGTTGAACAACTAATTCTGGCACCGATACCGTTGCCGCAGTCCATACAACTTCAAAATCTACTCTGTGATACGCGTGAGCTAGTAGCACCCTCATCCCCGCAATCTCTTTCCAAGCGATAGATGGAATCGCCGCCTTGAACGCTTCGTTAAAGTGACTTGAAGCTTCGCCGATCAACTCAATCAGCCTTTCTATGGCAAGTCCAGATCCATCTTCTGCAAGAAATTCTTCATAGCCCTTCGCCACATAAAGTTCTAATCTTGTGGCGAATTCAAGGATGTCATCGAGGCGATTCTGATCGTCACGATTCACAGGGCGAGCGCTTCTTCACGAATAATTGTGTCTCTTGGTTTAAGCGCACGGCGAGAAATCACATCAACGGAGGTTTTCAGCAGTGTCGCCAGTTCTTCCTGGAGGCGAAATTGATCCGTCAACGAGGCTCCCGGCAAGAAGTCTACAAGCAGGTCAACATCGCTTTCTAAAGTTTCCTCACCACGGGCAACACTTCCGAATACTGCGACATTGCATGCCTTATTGCGCGAGACAATCTCGATGATTGTTTCGCGTTGAGCTCTTAGCTGTTCCAGTCGACTTCCCATGTTCTCAAGAATATCTCCTAGTGAGTCCATACGTCTTGCATAGCGGGGATTTCTCATCAAGAACGAGCATGACAGGGGCAATATGGTTGGTCGATTTAGGGAATTCCATAGCTTTTGAAGGTTTTCACCCGAACATCCCTGGGCAACCCCACTAATCGTTAATACACCCCCTTCTTCCAACTCGTTGAAGAGAGAACAAGGAGGTCACCTTTTACTTCGGTGGAGTCCGACGTTTCATGTTAGGGCGTAAGAGGCGACCAAGGTGTCCCCTAAACCCAGGAACACTGCAATCGAGCCAGGCCAAAACTTCGAAAACGCCACGAGTGTGCGTCAGCAGAAACAGCCGCCGTTGCCACGGAGTTAATCGGACGTTGATGGCGAAAGGTTCGTCTTGGCCGTTGGTCTCCATAAGAACAGGATACCTAGTAACCCGACCAATCGTTAATGCAACCTCTCGAGGAGGGTATGAGGCCGCGAAGGCATTTAGACACTCAAAACGCTTAGCGACTGAATTCATCTAGAAAGCTGTAGCGTCCATTCCAATAACGATCAAGTTCAACTTCTTGCAGCTCACGCGGCACTTGACAGCCTCTACCACTCATCCGAATTCTTCCTCGAACCGTTCGATCAATGAGCTTGAGCGGGACGAAGCGCAATCCGACGCTCCATTCCCACAGGCCAAACTGATCTTGATGTGGACCTGTTTTATGCGCCTCTTGCGCAATACCTCCTAAGCGCATATCTAGACTTTCTCCATCTTCACTGACTTGGTTCGCTTTAGAATCGCTGTCGTACCTGAGTTCCATTAAGACCGCGGCAAC
This sequence comes from Actinomycetes bacterium, assembly GCA_025355665.1. Taxonomy (GTDB): domain Bacteria; phylum Actinomycetota; class Actinomycetes; order Nanopelagicales; family Nanopelagicaceae; genus QYPT01. The sequence continues at coordinate 21,968 of JANXZF010000027.1, read as the reverse complement.
TCGAGTCCATTCCAGATCAATCACTGACCTTAAGAGAACAATGGTTGAAAGAGTTAACTCCTCTCCAAATGACTCTCCGAGTTGACCATTGGTTTCAGTGGTTCTATTTGAAAGTGTTCTGTGACTTTCAAGTAGAATGCGACTTACTTCTTTGGGCAGACCGATCGGCTCGTACGTCGAAATAATAGGCGACGAGCCGATCCATCTAACTTTATGCGTTTCTATCTGCTTGCCTCTCCAAAGTCTTTAGTACCAAACATAGGTCCATGCATTAGGACTTCCGGCATAACACACGACACCGTCTGTCCTATATACCGTCCCACTGGTCACTTGTGCTTGGTGAATAGTCCCAGAGGGTGCGGTTGTAGTATCTTGCCGCCACCCTGATGTCCAATGTTGCCCTGGCCACATCGGACCCGAATCGCTCCATGCAGAACTAAAACCGCCAGACGAAGGGTGCGTCCAACTTGCAGTTACCGCGGTGTTCCAATGAAAGTCGTATGCAGAACCAGATGTTAGATCAAAGCCGGTCGAAAACTGAAATTTCAGTTGGTTCAAATTTTGTAGGTATATATACGACGTGCCACAGTTGCCTGTTACCGTGTTGTAGGGGGAAACTGTCGCACCACTTGGTGACCCAGTACCCCCAATCGCAACTCGTGCTAATTCCGCACCCGTTGCTCCGTCGTACAAGACTTTGTACCCATTCTCCACTCGTACGTGATTTCCAGCTTTAGCCGCGACCTTATTGTCAATGGCTCCGATCGTGAGTTGCGAAGTAGCGACAACTACTTGTGTACTCGCGGTAGCAGGCGTTTGCCCGGCGACTGCACTCGCCTGAACTGGAATCAGGACAATTAAAAGCAATCCCCCTACGACGGGAGCAATCAACTTTAGTCTCTTCTTCATTTATTTGAATCCTCTCCATTTCTTCACTCGTAAGCCCCAATCAATTTGAACGCGCGATTTTCGAGCAGGGTACCTGCCATAACGAAGCGTTGAATAGTCTTTTCAAGACAATGACTGGTCAAACTTTGGAAGTTAGTCGCCCCCCCATTTGAGGGACTCGCGCAGGAATCTGGGGAAGTTTAGGAGATTACGAGATCACAATTGTCGAAATATTGAATGCCGCATCTTCGCGTTAAGCAGAAACTGAATTGGGAACACGGCTTAAGTGCTACCTATCCAGAAGATTTCTAATGGGCGAATAACTCTCGCCCTTCTTTCGCTTCGCGATGGCACTCAATGCTTCCAGCACTACCCGATTTGCAAGGATGGCCGTTATATCTGCGTTGTCATAAGGTGGCGAAACTTCAACGATGTCCATGCCAACAATAGGAAGTTCAAAACAAATTCGTCGCACTGCTTCAAGCAATTCGCGACTAGTCATCCCTCCCGGCTCTGGAGTTCCGGTACCTGGCGCCATTCCAGGATCGACGACATCGATATCGACAGATAGGAAGACGCCATCACATTCATCCGTTAAACGAGCGAAAGATTCATCCATGACGGTCCTCATGCCGCGCTCGCCGATCTCAGTCATTTCGTAGGAACGCATATCTTGATCGCGCATCCAATTAAGAGTCTCTGGTTCTGGCCAATAGCCACGAAGTCCCACTTGTAAGAATCGATCACCGCGAACTGCGCCTGATTCAATAAGACGTCGCATCGGAGTTCCATGGCCGACTAATGCACCGAATTGTGTATCGCCAGTATCGGCATGTGCATCAAAATGAATCATGGAAATCTTTCCCATTCCACGATGACGGGCAATTCCCATCACGTCTGCCGATGCAATGGAGTGGTCTCCCCCAAGAACAACGGGAATTTTGCCTTCACGGGAGAGCTTCTCGGTGGCTTCGGCCAATACTTCGAGGGATGCAACGAGGTCTCCGCCTGACATAAGAAGATCGCCAGCATCACGAACATTGAGTTCTTTAAGTGCGTCAACACGAAGTGCAAGATGTGGCCGCTCGCCATCGTGTGGCAAGTAATCGCCACCTCGAATTGCCTGAGGTCCGAACTTTGCACCGGAGCGGTGGGAAGTGCCGCTATCGATTGGAGCACCAAGAATGACTACATCGGCTTCGGCATAGGTCTCTGGGCGATCAAGATCGCACGCGGGGACCCCGAGAAAGGTGAAGTTTGGCCCGTACATATTTCCAATGTTGGTCACGACAAAAGGGTAACGCACCTTGAAGGCTTAAGAATCGAAGCCGAGTCCTATGCGATCAAGAACCCTGAGCCAGATATTTCTGCGTCCCTGATGCCGGTCGGCGGAGTTAATGGATCGTTGGGTGATCCTAATAAAGAGGTAACGGAAGGGTTCTGGAGGAAACGGAAGAGGTTTTCTGCGAACCATTTTGAGTTTGGTGCGCTCTGTCTTTTTCCCGTCAAGAAGGTCCAACATCGTTGCCGCGCCAAATCGGGTTGCTGCCACCCCGAGGCCCGTATAGCCCATGACGTAAGCAACTTTGCCACGATGTGCCTTGCCCCAGAACGGTGAAAAACGCGTACACGTGTCGATCGCCCCGCCCCAACCGTGAGTGAACTTAATGCCCTCAAGTTGTGGGAACGTGCGAAGGAAATTGGCTGCAAGAGTGGCATACGTTTCTGCATCAAATTCATATTCCTGTCGGACCTTGCCGCGAAAATTGTAGATGGCTTCATATCCGCCCCAGAGGATGCCACCTTCCTTATTAATCCTGTAATAGTGGAATTGATTGCCAGCGTCGGAGATTCCTTCTCGACCTTTCCAACCGATGCTCTCTCGCTGTTCTGGCGAAAGCGGCTCTGTCACGATCTGAAAATCGTAAACCGGAATCACATACTTGCGTGCACTTCTGATCAAAGATTTGAACACGTTTGTAGCCAGTGCAACTTTTGCCGCCGTCACGGAACCGTATGGAGAATGGACAACGACTTTGTCTCCCCTTTCCTCTAGCCAATCGACTTTCGAATTCTCATAGATCTTCACGCCGAGTGAAATGCAAACTTTCTCAAGTCCCCAAACCAATCGTGCAGGATCTACAAGAGCGGTGCCATCGTGATCGAAAAGTGCCCCTTGGTACGTCGGCGATTTAACCCTCTCTTGAATTTCTCCCTTGCTCAAGACTTCGACATTGTCCCCGTATTTGTTGCGAAGATCGGCTTCCTCTTGCATGCCATCGAATTGCCATTTGGTTACGGCCACGCGCAATTCGCCCGTTCGCTCCCAATCACATTCAATTCCGTAACGTCGAACCGTCTCTTCAATAGCGTCAAGATTCTCGCGACCTAAACGCTCGAGCGTCTCCATCTCCCCGCGAAAGCGGCTGTATCCATTCATAAATCCATGGGTCAACGACGAGTTGCAAAAACCGCCGTTGCGACCGGACGCACCAGCGCCCGTCTCGCGTTGTTCGATGATGACGACGCTTCGTTCGGGATTTCGTTCCTTGGCAAGGAGTGCTGTCCAAAGTCCCGTGTAACCAGCACCGACAATACAAAGATCGGCTTCAATGTTTTCAATGAGGGCAGAATGCGATTCGGGTTCGAGTGGATCCTCATCTAGCCAGTACAACATCGGCTGGAGGTCGGCTAAATGGCGCAAAACAAAGGGGTCGATGGTGACCATCGTTGCTCCGGCATGTCGCCGGACTCACCCCTTAACGCGATTTCATAGTCGGCCCGGGTCCTCCGGAGTCCTACCCCATAGCGCAGATTTACTTATCAATCTGTGGTTCGTTATGGCTATGAGGCTAGATTAGCGCGCCTTTTTGCGATTGACCAGTTGCCCCACGACGACGACGAATAGTGCAATCAAAAACATCGAGGAACCGATTACGTTGGCCTGGGCGGGAATTCCTCGTGCCGCTGAAACCCAGACGAACTTCGGGAAAGTATTCATGGTGCCCGAGTTGAAGTTCGTGATGATGAAATCGTCAAAAGAGAGAGAAAACGCTAGAAGCGCAGCGCCTGCGATGCCGGGCATAACCAAAGGAAGGGTCACGCGTCTAAAGGTCTCACGCTCATTTGCGTAGAGATCCATTGCCGCCTGTTCAAGTCTAGGGTCGAGGCTTGCAATTCGCGCTTTGACGGTAACAACCACAAAGGAAATACAGAACATTACGTGCGCCGCAACAGTTGGCCAGAAGCCTGGGTTGATGTGGAACGTCAGGAACATGGCTAGGAGTGAAGATCCGAGTACAACTTCCGGAGTTGCCATTGGAAGAAAGATCAAGAGATTTGTTGTTGCCCGTCCCCGGAAGGCGTGCCGACCGATTGCAAAGGCGATCAGTGTTCCCAGGACGGTCGCAACGAAAGTTGCAAGTACTCCGATCTTCAGGGAATTTCCCAATGCATTGCAAACATCTGGGGCGCCACAAGGGTTCTTCCAGTTGGAAAAGGTAAATCCCTTCCAAATGAGATTGCTCTTGCCGGCATTATTAAAGGAGAAGGCGATAGTGTAGAAAACAGGGATAAACAGATACGTAAAACCGATGACCGCATAAATGCGGATGATGTTCCGGCCAAACCAGCGTGAGATGCGCTTGCTGACAGGGAGAGTCGGAATTGGAATAGTTGTCATACCAATTCATCCGTTCCGGATCGGCGAATGTAAATAGTGACGAGGATGAGGATTGCTGCCATTAACATGAAGGACAACGAGGCCGCAGTTGGATAGTCAACAATATTGAAAAAGCGTGAATCGATGACATTGCCAATCATGGTCGTATTGGGATTACCCAAAATTGCGGCATTAACGTAATCACCAGCAGCAGGGATGAAGGTGAGCAAAGTACCCGCAACCACTCCGGGCATAGAAAGAGGGAAAGTCACTTTGCGAAAGGTCGTGATTCCATTTGCATAGAGATCGTTCGATGCCTCAAGTGTGCGAGGGTCGATGCGCTCGAGGGATGCATAAAGAGGCAGGGTCATGAAGGGCAGGAAGTTGTATGTCATGCCTGTCACCACCGCCAATGCGCTCGCGGTCAGAGACGTATTTTGACCAATAATGTGCATGGAGCGCAGAGCCGGGACTACAAATCCCTGTTCTCCGAGGATTTGCTTCCAGGCAACGGTTCGAAGAAGAAACGAAGTGAAGAAGGGAGCTACGACGAGGACGAGAAGAATGTTTTTGAATTTTCCAGATCGGAAGGCAATCGCATACGCAAGAGGGTACGAAATTGCCAACGCTAGAAGAGTTGCCAATGTTGCGTAGAGAAAAGACCGTGCGAACTGCGGTCGAGCCTGATTGAAGGCGTCTATGTAGTTTGCCAATCTGAAGGTCTGTACATATTGACCGGTTTCTCCGCTCGCCACCGGCGTCTGGGTCGATGTGCCCGCCAGGTTGATGATCGGAAGTACAAAGAACGTGAAGAGCCAGAGCATGCCCGGGAACAGAAGCAGGTACGGCAGGCGCCCCTTTTTCGCAGTGAAAAAACCTGTGCGGGTAACGGTGCTTTGAAGGTAGGCCATTACGCCGGTTCATCCACTTCGGACCCAGCATTCACGTCTTCAGATCCATCTAGGCCGAAAGTAAAGGGCGGGTTCCATGAGAGAGAAACTGGATCTCCTGGTCGCAATGTCGGTGTACCACCGTCATTTTGTTCAAAGACCATAAGGTCCTGCTTCCACGGCATCTCAACAACATACTGCGTGCTTACGCCAACAAAGGAGACGTCGGAGACGATTCCGCCCGTAAGAACATTTCCATTGCAGGGATCTCCCGGCAAGGAAATGCGAATCTTTTCTGGACGAATGCCAACGAGAATGGACTTGCCCTTCGCGCGATTGCGCGATTTGAGCACTGCCACCTTCTGTCCATGAACTTCAACGACAGATTGTTCCGCCTCACTTGAAGTCACCTCGCCGCGAATGAGATTTGACTGACCAAGGAAGTTGGCAACGAAAGCGGTCTCTGGTGATTCATAAAGTTCGGCGGGCGAACCCATCTGCTCGATCCGACCCTCGTTCATAACGGCGATAGTGTCGGCCATTGTCATGGCCTCTTCCTGATCATGAGTGACGTGAACGAAGGTGAGGCCAACTTCGGTTTGAATCCACTTGAGTTCGATCTGCATCTGACGGCGAAGTTTCAAATCCAGTGCGCCAAGTGGCTCATCGAGCAACAACAATGCAGGACGATTGACGATCGCCCGTGCGAGCGCGATGCGCTGTTGTTGTCCACCTGAAAGCTGGGTTGGCTTGCGCTCTGCTAAATGAGGCAATTCGACCAACTTCAGTACTTTCTCCACCTGCTCCTTCACATCCTTCACACCGCGACGACGAAGTCCGAAGGCCACGTTTTCATAGATGCTCAAGTGCGGAAAGAGAGCGTAGTTTTGAAAAACCGTATTAACCGGGCGTTGGTAGGGCTTCTTGGTCGTGATGTCAGTTTCCCCGATATATATGGAACCCACGGTGGGCTCTTCCAAACCGGCAATCATTCGAAGAGTCGTGGTCTTGCCGCATCCCGATGGACCGAGTAGCGCGAAGAATGAACCTTCTGGAATCGTAAGTGTTAAATCATCAACGGCCGTGAAATCACCAAAAGATTTAGTGACGCGGGTGAGCTTTAAATCCCCGTGAGATGAGGATGATGCGTCGGCCACTAGTTTCCAGTTGCCTTTTGGAAGGCGGTCGTAAAGGTGGTCTCCTCGGCGGGTGTAAGCGTGCGGAAGACCTTGGCCTTAGCCAGCGCCGTTGCATCAGGGAAGATATATGGGCTCTTTGCTAGAGCTGGATTGATCTTCTCCATCTCCGCTTGTGCTCCCTTTACCGGACAAATGTAGTTGACGTAAGCGGCAACTTGAGCCGCAACTGCTGGCTCGTAGTAGTAGTTCATTACCTTTTCCGCATTAAGCCTGTTGTGGGACGTGGAAGGAATCATCATGTTGTCGCTCCACAAAGTTCCGCCGCTATCAGGCAAGGCAAAATCAAACTTCCCGTTGTTCTCGCTATTGAGCTGGAAGAGGTCACCCGACCACCCAATTACGGCAACTGCATCTCCGCTGATGAGATCCTCCTTGTAGCTGTTGCCCACTACCTTTCTGATGAAGCCATCTGAAATCTTCTTCGTCAAGAAATCAATTCCGTTCATGAATTGCGCTTCGGTGAAGTTGGATTCGATGTCGACGCCTTGGTATTGCAAGATGATGCCCATGGTGTCGCGCATTTCAGAGAGCACTTCGATCTTGCCTTTATTCGCTGGATCAAAAAGTTGATCGATGGTGTGAATTCCCTTAGGGAGTTTTTGCTTATTCCAACCGAATCCGGCAAATCCCGATTGCCAGGTGAGTGATTGATGTCGCCCTGGATCGAATCCGACCGTACTCAATTTATCCAAGATATTGACTTTGTTGGGGATGCCCGTGGCATCAATCGTCTGGGTGTAACCCAAGCGAATCCAACGCGTGGCCATCCAGTCCGTAAGAGTGACTATGTCATAGCCGATGTCCTGACCAAGCTTAAGTTGGCCCTGCACTTTGCCATAGAATGAATTGTTGTCATCAACGTCTTCCATGTATTTAACTTTTATCCCAGACTGCTTTTGGAAGGCTTCGAGAGTCGGGTACTTCTTGGTCTTTGATTCGTAATCTAAGTAGAGAGTCCAGTTGGCCCAACGGACGGTTCCGCCAGTATCTGCAACAGCACTTGGTGATCCACTATCTGCAACAGCACTTGGTGATCCACCTGCTGTTGGTTTCGGCGAAGAAGTGCTGCATGCCGCGAGTAATCCGGCCACGCCCAATCCCCCAGCTCCTGCAATGACTCCACGCCGAGACATCTGCGCACGAATAAGATCGAGCGTCTTGGGAGCAATCGGTTCTTCTGTTGGCATTGCAGTTCCTCTTTCGTATCGTCGCTATTGTTGGAAAGTTATCTGGCCTTCATTTCGTATTCGTTAAGTGGGAATTCAATGCGGGGAGTTTATGCCCTCCCCGCCCTCTTTTCATGCTAAGCGTTGAGATTCGTCATGACATGTTTGATTCTTGTGTAATCCTCGAAACCGTACCCGGAAAGGTCTTTTCCGTATCCGGACTTCTTGAATCCACCATGTGGCATTTCGGCCACTATCGGAATGTGGGTGTTGATCCATACGCAGCCAAAGTCCAGGGCCTTGGACATCCTCATTGCGGTTCCGTGATCACGAGTCCAGACGCTAGATGCCAGCGCGTAATCGACGCCATTTGCCATGGAGATCGCTTCGGCCTCAGTACTAAACATCTGCATGGTGATGACCGGTCCAAAGATCTCGTTCTGGATCATTTCGTCATCTTGTCTAAGGTCAGCCACCACGGTTGGAGGGAAGAAGAAACCGGGTCGATCAAGAGCTGCGCCTCCTGCAGTAACCCGAGCATGACTTGGAACCCTCTCGAGGAATCCACTCACCGAGGCGAGCTGGTGAACGTTGTTGACGGGGCCAACAAGTACATCCTCGTTTGGCATTCCGATGGCGATCTTGTTCTTTGCCTGATCCGTCAATAGGGCTACGAACTTCTCGTAGACACCTGCTTGGACGAGAACACGGGTTGCGGCCGTGCAATCTTGACCGGCGTTGAAGTAGCCGGCAATCGCAATCGCCTCCGCCGCGCTTTCCAAGTTGGCGTCATCAAAGACAACCACAGGTGCTTTTCCACCTAATTCAAGGTGCACTCTTTTTACCTGCTTGGCCGCATTCGTTGCGACGTCGATTCCAGCACGCACAGATCCTGTTATCGAAACCATTGCTGGAGTGGAATGTTCGGTGATGCCCTGACCCGTTTCACGCTCTCCACATAAAACGTTGAATACGCCCTCGGGAAGAAACTCCGCCATGAGTTTTGCCATGTACGCGGTACTTGCAGGAGTCGTGTGGCTTGGCTTCAAAACCACGGTGTTACCCGCTGCAATCGCAGGCGCCCACTTCCACACGGCCATCATCATTGGGTAATTCCAGGGAGTTATTTGTCCGCAAACGCCAATGGGTTCGCGACGAAGGAAAGATGTCATGCCGGGCATGTATTCGCCTGCGGATTTGCCTTCGAGATTTCGCGCAGCACCTGCAAAGAATCTGATTTGATCCAACATCGGAGGAACTTCTTCTGACATTGTGACTGCCAATGGTTTACCGGTGTTTCTACTTTCAATCGCAACTAGTTCTTCGGCGTTTTCTTCAAATGCATCCGCAATCTTTAGCAGCGCTCGCTGTCGCTGACTAGGAGTCGTCTGGCCCCATGTCTCAAACGCCTTTGAAGCCGCTTTCATTGCCACATCGACGTCATTCTTATTGGACTTCGGCGCCTGGGCATAAACCTCGCCTGTGGACGGATCGGTAATCGGGGTTGTCTCCCCGGAGGAACTCTGAACCTCGTGGCCATTGACGAAACTACATAGCTTTTCCATTCATTTGCTCCCTTAGAAAGCCCAATCGATTGTGTGGTGAGAGTACGCCGTGAACGTCTCCCTGAACAGCCCCCACCACGAATTCGCCCTTTTTTTGTCCCGAAATGTGCGGATTTCGTCGTCCAAGGCATCAAAATCTACGGATTCCTTTGCTTTTGCCTCAAAGGTGCGAGAGAGTTACCCCATGGCCATCAAGCACCGCCCAGTTTTGGACGACATCTCTCGGGCGATCATTGAACAGCTCCAGATCGATGGGCGAAAGCCCTATGCAGCGATCGGAGTGGCTGTGGGGTTGTCTGAGGCAGCCGTCCGCCAGCGCATCGCCAAACTCATTGAGTCTGGCGTCATGCAGGTGGTGGCCGTCACAGACCCACTCACCGTCGGTTCATACCGCATGGCCATGATCGGCATAAAGGTTGAAGGAGATCTCGTAGAGGTTGCTGACCAACTTTCTCATTACAAGGAAGTTGATTACATCTTGGTCACCTCTGGTGGATTTGACGTGATGGCAGAAGTCATCTGCAACGACGACGAACATCTTCTTGAACTGCTGCAACGTATAAGAGCGATTCCGGAAGTACGCAGTACAGAGAGCTTCATCTACCTAAAGTTGCGCAAGCAACTTTATAACTGGGGAACCTAAAAAATGGCAACAACAAGCACTTTCGACAATGTTCAATTCTTTGAATCAGATCTTGAATCAAATTGGTCCAACCGAGCGAAGGAGCATCTGTGGATGCACTTTTCCCGAATGGGCGCATACGATGCTGGAGGCTCAATTCCTATCATCGTAAAAGGTGAGGGTGCATATATTTACGATGATCGCGGCAAGCGATACTTCGACGGCATCTCATCTCTTTTTGCCACTCAGGTCGGCCATGGTCGCGAAGAACTTGCTGACGCATACGCAAAACAGATTAAAGAGATTGGCTACTTTCCACTTTGGTCCTACGCGCACCCGCGCGCAATCGAATTGGCAGAGAGACTCACCACTTTCACCCCTGAAGGACTTAACCACGTTTTCTTCAGTGCATCTGGCGGTGAGGCAGTTGAAACTGCTGCGAAATTAATTAAGCAGTATTTCAAACTCACCGGCAAGCCGCTGAAGCACAAAATCATCAGCCGCCACGTTGCGTATCACGGCACAACTCAAGGCGCGCTTTCTATCACGGGTATCCCTGCCGCTAAGCAATTCTTCGAACCTTTGATTGCTGGTCACCACAAAGTACCGAACACAAACTTCTATCGTGCACCGCTAAACCACCGCGATTCATTTGAAGAATTCGGACAGTGGGCCGCTAATCGAATCGAAGAAGCAATCCTCTTTGAAGGCGCAGACACAGTCGCGGCGGTCTTTATCGAACCCGTTCAAAATTCTGGAGGGTGCTTCCCACCTCCCCCAGGTTACTTACAGCGAGTGCGCGATATCTGCGACCAATACGACGTCATCATGGTTTGCGATGAGACGATCACTGGTTTCGGACGTATCGGCGATTACTTTGCATCGGTCAGATATGGCGTCGTTCCAGACATCATTACATGTGGAAAGGGCCTGACATCGGGTTACTTCCCGATGGCTGCAATGATCGCAAACGAAAGACTTTACGAACCATTCCGCAAGGGCAATAACTCGTTCCTACATGGCTTTACCTTCGGAGGTCACCCAGCAGGAGCCGCGGTCGCCTTGGCGAACTTGGATATTTTCGAGCGCGAAAAGATCAACGAGAACGTTCGCGCAAATGAAGTCGGCCTAAAAGCTACTCTTGAGAAGCTCTACGACCTACCGATCGTCGGGGATATCCGCGGCGCCGGTTACTTCTACGGAATTGAGATGGTCAAGGACAAGGCAACGCAAGAAACTTTCTCCGCTGATGAAAGCGAGAAATTGCTTCGTGGCTTCTTGTCCAAGGCGCTCTTCGACAATGGGCTCTACTGTCGTGCAGATGATCGCGGTGATCCCGTTATCCAGATAGCCCCTCCATTGATTTGCGACCAATCGCATTTTGACGAAATTGAAGGCATTCTCCGGACGGTACTTACCGAGGCTGCATCTATCATTCTGTAATGGGATCAGATCGCACCAAAGTCCATCGTGCTCCGCACAAGCAAGTTTTTGCTCATGAGGATGCGCGAAGGATTTTGGAGCGGGCCATCATCGCCCACGTCGCGATAACCGATAAAAATCAGCCATATTGCATGCCTGTCGCCTGCGCTCCGTTCGGCGACGAGTTGTTGCTGCATGGATCTACCGCATCGCGACTATTCAAAGTTCTAGCGAACGGCGCACCCGCTTGCGTAACGATTACGTTGGTAGACGCTTTGGTCTTAGCCCGTTCTGCTTTCGAGTCCTCAATGCACTACCAATCTCTCATCGCGCTTGGAATCGCCCGTTCGCTTGAAGGTGAAGAAAAGCAAACCGCCCTTCGAGCTCTCACTGCCCATCTCTTTCCAGAGCGGATAGATGAACTTCGCGACTCAACCGATCATGAGCTCAAAGCAACGAGCGTTCTTGCCTTCCCCTTAAATGAGATCAGCATCAAAATCTCCGACGGCCAACCAGATGATCCAGAATCTGACCTTGGCTCGATGGTGTGGGCGGGAATCGTCCCAATATCTAGTACGTACGGAATTCCAATTCCAGCCGATAGCTTGAAATCCGGAACATTGATCCCTGACTACATCTCCAGGTGGCCGGAGAATCGAATATGAGTTTGTGGTGGACCCTCGTCGATCATCCGAAATTTAAACCCTGTGAGTTGGATCAACAATGGGATGTCGTCATTGTCGGTGGAGGATTTTCTGGTCTCTGGACGGCTCACCATTTGAATGTTGGAAATCCGTCGCTCAAGATTGCAGTCCTTGAGAAGAACCAAGTGGGAACAGGTGCTAGCGGTCGAAATGGCGGGTGGGCGTCGGCTCTGTACCCAATTGACGACAATGAATTGCGTAAGAAGTTCTCCGCAGAAGCTGTGCACGAACTGCACCAGCACCTCAAAAAAACCATCGATGACATTTCGGATTTCATAACTTCCGAAAAGATCGATTGTGCTTTCCATAAGGGCGGATCACTCATCATTGCCCGCAATCAGGGCCAGTTCCGACGTTTAGGTTCTCACGTCGAAGAGGGGTACGTGCGGCTCGACGCAGGCGAAACGAATAAACGTATTCGGATGCAAGGAGCCCTTGGCTCGGTCTACACGCCCAATTGCGCAGCCCTAAACCCCGCCGCTTTGGTGGTGGGCCTAGCCAATTCTCTACAGAGTCGCGGCGTAAGCATTTTTGAGAATACTGCGGGAGAAATAGCATCGGATAATTCAGTGAGTGTCGACGGCGTGAAAGTGACCAGCGACTTTGTCGTTCGCGCGATCGAGGCCTACCACGAAGGAACAAGAGACCAGGTCCCGATCTACTCGTTGATGATCGCCTCCGAACCGCTTCCCTCCGAAGTGCTAGATGATATCGGAATCACAAATCGAGAGACATTCGCCGAAGCGTCGCACCTTGTTACATACGCACAACGCACCGTCGATGGGCGATTAGCAATCGGTGGCCGCGGCGCTCCTTACACCTGCGGTTCGCGGAGAAATGATGCAAGCGAACACCATCGACGAGACCATGAGCGTTTGCGAAGAATGGCGCAGGAGTGGTTTCCAGTTCTGGACAAATTTGAATTCAATCACTCGTGGGGCGGCGCTGTTGGCGTTACACGCGATTGGGCTCCGTATGTAAGGACAACTGACAAGTACGGCGAGATGGGCGGATATGCCGGAGATGGAGTCGCGTTCTCATTCCTTGCGGCCAGCGCCATGGCGGATCTGATTCTTGGCTCAGATTCCCGTCGAATCCATCTTCCTTTCGTGCAGTGGAAGAATCCACGTTGGGAACCTGAACCCTTCCGATGGATCGGCATCAACGGCGCGATCCGGCTTTCCGGTCTTGCCGACAAAGAAGAGAAGCGCACAAACCGACCTAGTCGAATCATGAAAATCCTTTCGCTAATTACCAGGCAATAGAACGACGCCAATGTTGAGCGTGATAATCCTGACTGGCGGAGAAAGCCGACGATTTGGCTCGGACAAATCTCATGCATTAATTGGAATTAAATCTCTCGTTGAAGAACTCCTGACTTCCCTTTCGCGAAATATGGAGATCGTCGTCGTTGGACCGACAATTGAGAATGCATCACGACCATTGAAATACGCGCGAGAAGATCCAGTTGGAGGTGGTCCTGTTGCCGCGATTTCAGCAGGATTGGAACTCGTTCAATCAGAGTTCGTAGCCATCATTGCCACGGATATGCCCTTTGCTAGTCAGATTATTGAAGCACTTAGCAAGGCAATGCCTTTTGATCATGACGCATTGGTCCCACTAGATGCCCAAGGTGTTCGCCAACCCCTCTGCGCTATTTACCGAGTTGCATCTCTGAGAAGAGCTTTGACAACGCTTGGCAACGTCGTAAGTCAATCGATGCGCAATCTGGCCCAGCTTTTGGAGGTCAAAGAAGTTTCTCTATCCCCTGAGCTAGAGCGTATTCTTATCGACATTGACACCCCTTCAGATCTTGAGCGGGCGATTAGTCTTAAGGCAGGCAATCAAAAAGGGGTGAACGCCATGGATAAGTGGATCGATGCAGTTCAGAAGGAATTGGGAATCAACGTCAACGTGGATCAAGAATCGATCTTGAATTTGGCTCGCGATGCCGCGCACACCATTGAGCGTAAAGCGGCCCCCATTACTACCTTTCTATTAGGAATTGCCGTCGCCGGTGGCGCCGATCCGAAAGAGGCGGCAAAGCAAATTGAACTTCTAGCCGGGAACTGGCCCGTAGACCCAAAAGATTAATGGCTGATTGGCAAGAAGTCAGTTGGGATTTTGCAAGGAGTGCCGCAAGCAAGGTTGTTAAACGCCTGTGCTTGGAGAGCATCCCACTCAAAGAGTCATTGGGCCGAACATTAGGCGATGACGCAAAAGCGCTTTGCGACCTCCCGACATACACGACTTCTTCTATGGACGGATGGGCAGTCGCAGGAGACGGCCCATGGAAAATTATCGGCGACGTGAAAGCCGGCGCTCCATACGAAAAGGAACTTAACAAAGGTTTCACTTTGCGCATTGCTACGGGAGCCGTAATCCCCCACGGCACTTATGGCGTGGTTCGCTGGGAAAACGCAACAGTTGAAGGCGAATATGTTCACGCCGAAGCATCGGAAGGAAAGGACATTCGACCTGCGGGTGAAGAATGCCGCAAGGGCGAAATACTTCTCAAGGCAGGCGCAACAATTACCCCGTCTGCAATCGGATTACTAGCTGCTTCTGGATTCGACGAGATAACTGTCGTACAAAAGCCTCGAGTAAGAATCCTGCTATTGGGCGATGAATTATTGACAGATGGCCTACCTAAAGATGGTCGAGTCCGCGATTCTCTGGGACCGCAATTGCCTGGATGGCTTGAACGCCTTGGAGCCCAGGTAATCTCGATTAACTACGTGACCGATGAACTCCCAACTGTTGTCGAAGCGCTCAACAACTCGTCTGATTGCGATGTCATTGTGACAACGGGCGGGACGGCCGATGGACCACGCGATCACATTCATGGCGCACTCGATTCGTTAAAAGCAACGTTCGTTGTTGACCGTGTACGTTCCAGGCCAGGACATCCGATGCTTCTCGCAACGATTCCACATCGTGGAAACTCAATCCCCATGCTCGGACTTCCAGGCAACCCTCAGTCAGCAATTGTCGGATTGATGACGCTGGGCGCCCCGCTTATCGACTCGCTCCTTGCGCACGCTCAGAAAGCACTTGATGTAGTGATCACAAAGGATGAACTCGCAGCTCCTGCAAATTTCACGCGTCTAGTACTTGGAAATCTCGTAAATGGTGAATTTTTAATGGGTGAGCATCTCGGCTCCGCGATGCTCCGAGGATTGGCGTCATCTACAGGCTTTGCCGTTACTGAGGGCGACGTCACTGCAGTCGGTGGGCACGTCAGGTGGCTGCCTCTTCCATAGCCATCGCGACTACCATTAGCGGTATGAGCACTGAGAAAGCATTCACGCACCTCGACGATCTAGGACAAGCGCACATGGTTGACGTGAGCGATCGCGAAATTTCGACGCGTACTGCAATTGCATCTGGCAAAGTTCTGCTTTCCGATGTCGTTGTTGCGATGTTACGTGACGGAAGCGTTCCAAAGGGTGATGTGCTTTCTACTGCGCGATTAGCAGGAATTATGGGCGCCAAGCGCACTCCAGATTTGATCCCTCTAGCCCACTCGATCACCTTGCATAGCGTGAGTGTCGACCTACAAATAGTCGATGATGGTGTGACCATCTCATCAAATGTTCGCACAGCCGATCGCACAGGGGTCGAAATGGAAGCACTTACGGCGGTGTCGATTTCGGCTTTGACAATCATCGATATGGTGAAGTCCTTGGATCCCGGAGCAACGATCACTGATATCCATGTTGATGCAAAAGACGGTGGGCGCAATGGCGCCTGGAAACGGTAATTTAAGTTGCCAAGCGCTGCAATCATTACTGCGAGCAATCGCGCATCCCATGGGATATATGAAGATCTCAGTGGAGACATTCTTGCCGAAGGATTGAAGAAACTGGGCTTTACAATCTCATCCAAAGTGATTGTGCAAGATGCGGTTGGGGAAATATACGATGAAATCGCTAAGGCCATAGATCTGAAGATCGATCTCATTGTCACCACTGGCGGGACCGGTATCTCACCGACCGATGTAACTCCAGAGGCCACCGAACCCTTGATTCAAAAGTCTTTGCCCGGAATAAACGAGGCGCTTCGCGCATATTCGCGCGAGAAGGTCCCGACGTCTGATTTGAGCCGCGGTCTTGCGGGCACCGCCGACCACTCACTGATTATCAATTTGCCAGGTTCTCCTGGCGGCGTAAGAGATGGGCTAGTAATTATCGAACGTTTGGCTCTGCACGCCATTAGCCAATTGGCAGGAGAGGATCACAACCAACCGTGATCTCCATCATCCTTACTGATCAAATAATTCACTTGCCAGATCTGGTAGCACAGGTTGAGTCAACTGCGGCAGGGGCGGTTGCCACCTTTAGCGGCAACGTCCGAAGGCACGACCACGGCAAAAAGGTCTCAACACTTTCGTATGCAATCCACCCACAAACGGAGGCCATCCTGAATCAGGTGGTAAGAGAAGTCGTTAATCGGCACAAAGTCGTCTCCGTCGCGGTTGCACATAGATTCGGGGACATCGAAATGGGACAGTCCGCTTTGATCGTGGCCGTTTCCGCGGAACACCGCGACGCAGCATTCACCGCGTGCGCCGAATTGGTAGACGAAATCAAGGCGAAGATTCCCATTTGGAAGCACCAAGTCTTCACTGACGGGACGGATGAATGGGTGAACTGCGCGTGACCGATTTGATCGACACATTCAATCGCACACATCGCGATCTACGGGTCTCGCTAACGGATCGTTGTTCTCTTCGGTGCAACTATTGCATGCCACTGGACTTTGACAAGTGGTTGCCTTCGGATGAACTTCTGACAACCGATGAACTCATGACGGTGATCGGCGTAGCAACAGAGCATGGGATCGATCAGGTCAGACTTACGGGCGGCGAGCCACTTCTTCGTCCCGATATCGTCGACATTGTCACTCGAATAAAGGCTCTTCCGAATGCTCCAGAACTATCAATCACTACTAACGGTCTTCGACTCGCAAAACTTGCAGGCCAATTAGTGGATGCGGGCCTATCGAGAGTGAACGTCAGCCTCGACACGTTAGATCGTGAGCGGTTTAGCGCTATGACGCACCGCGATAGATTCGATGACGTCATTGCGGGATTGAATGCTGCCAGCGAGGCCGGACTTAAGCCGATCAAAATCAATACCGTCCTGATGCAGGGAATAAACGACGACGAGGCGCCGACTCTTTTGAAGTGGGCCTTAGAAGAAGGCTTTTACCTTCGCTTCATCGAGCAGATGCCCCTCGATGCCGGAGGCATCTGGAATAGAGGCACGATGGTAACCGCAGCTGCCATCTTTGAATCACTCTCCCCACACTTCGCGCTCAACCCCGTTCCGGCCCGCGGATCAGCCCCTGCCGAAGAGTTCTACGTCGATGGCGGTCCTGCAACCGTTGGAATTATTGCAAGTGTGAGCCAGCCTTTCTGCGGCTCTTGCGACCGAATTCGACTTACCTCCGACGGGCAATTGCGCTCTTGCTTGTTCTCACGATACGAAATGGACCTGCGAAATGTTTTGCGCAATACCGAACTTTCCAATGATGAGATTCGAAGTGAGATTTCCTTAAGACTTGAGAAAACAGTTCTCGGGAAACTCGCCGGTCACGGCATCAACAACCCGGACTTTGTGCAACCGACGAGGCCAATGTCAGCGATCGGCGGTTAGCCCCCAGCAAACGGCGGCAAAATATCGACAGTACTTCCGGCAGCAACTTCTACATGCATGTCGTGAACAGCAACCCCGTCGATCAGAAATGAGCATTGGGCAAACACTTGTGACATTCGGGGATTGCCAAAGGCCAATGAACGAAGAATGTGTTCGAGTTTGCCTTGTGAAACTTCCACTTCGCTAATACCCGCGGCGGACCGCGCTGCAGCATATAGGCGCACCGTGACTGGAAGATTCATTTAGCTAGCCTCAATTTGTGAACGCCCTTCGTAACTGTTTGCGGAGAGCAAAGACAACACCAACTGCCACTATCGCCATTACTGCACTGAGTGCGTAGGCCGTGCTCATGTCCTGATCAGTCTCAAAGTAGACCTGCATTGGCCATGTTTGAGTCAGCCCCGGCAAGGAACCGGCAAACATCATCGTCGCCCCGAATTCGCCTAATGCACGTGCCCATGCAAGAAGAGCGCCAGTCGCAATTCCATTTCGCGCTTGTGGCAATGCAATGAGTCTGAACATTGTGAACGGAGTGGCTCGATCAATTTCTGCTGCGTCCTGCTGATCTTTCGGAAGATGACGAAAGGTCGACTCGACGACTAAGGCAAGAAATGGCATTCCAACAAAAACTCCGGTGAATACGACGGCCGAGGCAGTGAACGGCATCGACCACCCGGTGGCTTGGTAAATGTAGCGGCCGAGGAGTCCATTGCGTCCGAGCAGGGCCAACAACGACATACCCGCCACAGTCGGTGGCAGTACGATAGGTGCCAGAACAAATGGGCGCAAAACGTTGACGAAGCGACGATTTCCCTTAGCAAAGACCCAAGCCAGCGGAACTCCGAATACAACGCACAGGAGTGTTGCAAGCAAGGAGCTCCACATGGATAGACGGATAGCGCTGAGCGAATTTGGCTCACCCAATTTGCTGAACAGAGATCCCCACGGCACTTTGGTAAAGAGTGCAAGTAATGGCAAGAAGAGTACTAATCCGCCGAAAGTCGCCAAAATGAGACTAAGAGGGTCAAGTCGCTTCCGATTCATGGCACTCGGATAAATCCGGCCTCAGCCAGAATCTTCCGCCCATACGCAGAGAGCACCATTTCTACGAATCTCTTAGCCAACACCGATTGGCTACTTGTCTTAACCACACCGATTGGATATTGCGTTGTTGCGGCCTGAGCCGACTTAAATCGGATTTCCCTGAGGACACCTTTATTTGCCACGTAATCTGAATGGTAAATGATTGCCGCATCGACTTCGCCGTTTACAAGCTTTGCTACCACGCTAGATACTTTTGGTTCGAGAGAGACTGGCTTGGAAGTAATTCGACCCTCGCTAGCCATAGCAGCATTCGCCGCGGCACCACATGGAACGATAGGCGCACATTGGATCCACTTCAGCCCACGCTTATTCAAATCAATG
This sequence comes from Actinomycetes bacterium, assembly GCA_025355665.1. Classification (GTDB taxonomy): domain Bacteria; phylum Actinomycetota; class Actinomycetes; order Nanopelagicales; family Nanopelagicaceae; genus QYPT01. Next base: position 2,766 of record JANXZF010000027.1, on the reverse strand, counting down.
ATCTTATTGATGTGAAAATTATTCCCGCGCGGGGTTGCAAGGACTACTCGGTTCGCTGTGAAGATAGTTGTGTCAGGCACCAACAACTTAACTGCTGCCATGTCCGACACGGACGCAGATGCGAAAACATCCGCCGGAGCGCCGGCATTCAATTGAGTTGCAAGGGTGGAAGAAGCGAGAAATGAGAACTGAACACTGACATCCCTATTTTTGGCCTCAAAGGCTTTGCCAATGGTCGTGAATGTTTGACCAAGGCTCGACGCCGCAAAGATCGTGAGAGTTGTACTCGAATTGCGCTTGAGTGAGGCGTGGGCTGGAGTTGCGACAAGTGGCAGAATTGCCAATGCAATAACGATAAATATCGAAGGACGCTTCATTAAATCATCCTAACAGCGGCAAATAGACCTTTGCCTTCCCGTTGCGAGCAAAGGCAAGCAACGTGAGTTCGAAATCTTTTGCCAAATCAACGGCCAACGACGTGGGTGCAGAGACGCCAACCAGAGCTGATATTCCGGCAACAATGGCTTTCTGGACGATTTCGTATCCGACCCGACCGGAGACGACAAGAGTCCAATCACTCAAAGGGAGTTCCCGCGCGATGAGCGCGGCACCAATAACTTTATCGACGGCGTTATGTCGACCTACGTCTTCCCTAATCCATCGTCCCTTTCCGGAAGGGTCAACAAGCAAAGCCGCATGCAACCCTCCTGTTCTGTCAAACACGCTTTGTCGGCCCTTTAGAAGCTCTGGCATCTTCGCCAATTCTTGGATGGAATGTGATGTCTTGGTGACGGGCTTAACCCCGCGTTTGTGCAAATCCGAAATGCTCGTTGAGCCGCAGACACCGCAGGCAGAAGTCATCGTAAACCGGCGCTCAAGTGCGCGTGGATGAACGTGAGCATCATCGGTTATTCGTGCGATGACAATATTGGCGCGTTGTCGAGGCGTCAGGCTTCGATCACCACATACTTTCACTTCAACTAATTCATCGGGGGATGAAAGAAATCCTTCACCCCATAAAAATCCAGTGGCTAACTCCAAATCGGAGCCGGGAGTGCGCATGGTGATTCCAAGTTGCTCCTCAATTCCAGCTCGTTTAATCCGAATCTCGAGAGGCTCCTCCACGACAACGCTATCCGTGCTCGAAGATTTCGCCCCTGTATCTTGAACCTTTACTTTCGCGATTGAAGACGGAGCAGATTCATCATCTTTCATTACTAGACCTCTTGGTGACGGTAGAACTCAATGTTTTCGGGAGGGAGTGGTTGCTTTCCAAGAATCAAGTCAGCGGCCTTCTCTGCCACCATCATGACCGGGGCATAGATATTTCCATTAGTTACATATGGAAAAACTGAAGCATCCGCTACTCGAAGTCCCTCGACACCGTGAACTTTCATTGTGTTTGGATCGATGACTGACATCTCATCCGTACCCATTTTCGCTGTGCAAGATGGATGCAACGCCGTTTCCCCATCCTTTCGAACCCAATTCAAGATTTCCTCGTCGGTATCAACCGATGAGCCAGGGGATGTCTCCCCCGCGTTGAACGGTTCCATCGCCTTCTGTGTCAATATCTTTCGGGCGACGTGAATTGCTTCGACCCACTCTTCCTTATCTTGCTCGGTTGAGAGATAGTTAAAGCGCATCGATGGTTTCTCGAATGGATCGGTGCTCTTGATCCTTAGCGTGCCACGGGCGTCCGAATACATCGGCCCGACATGGACTTGATAACCGTGCCCAGATGAAGGGGCGGTACCGTCATAGCGGATCGCAAGAGGAAGGAAATGGAACATCAAGTTGGGATAAGCGACTTTGTCATTGCTGCGGGCGAAACCGCCGGCTTCGAAGTGATTTGTGGCTCCAGGTCCCTTTCTAAGGAAAAGCCACTCTGCACCAATGAAAGGTCGGCGCCAAAATTTCAACATAGGTTGCATTGATACGGGTTGCTTGCAAGAATATTGAACGTAAACTTCCAGATGATCTTGGAGATTAGCGCCAACACCAGGCAAGTCCTTGACAACTTTAATTCCAAGTTTGCTGAGGTCTTGAGCATTTCCAATACCGGAAAGCTGAAGAATCTGTGGAGTGTTGATCGCTCCCCCGCAAAGTACAACCTCTTTTGACAAGAAATTCTGCTTCTTGCCTTTAACAATCGCTTCGACGCCAACGGCTCGATCTCCATCAAATAAAACTTTGGTGACCATGGCTTTAGTCTTGATATGCAAATTCTTACGGCTCTTCACGGGGTATAGGTAAGCCCTGGCCGCGCTAAGGCGGCGCCCTCGGCGTACGTTGCGATCAAATGCCGCAAAACCTTCCTGACGAAAACCATTGACGTCATCGGTACGCGAATAGCCTGCCTGAATAGTTGCATCAAAAAATGCCTTAAATAAGGGACCTTTGACTGGGCCGCGTTCAAGTTGGAGTGGACCGCTGTTGCCTCTAAAAGGATTGTTCGGATCGGCTAGACATGTCTCCATACGTTTGAAGTAGGGAAGGCAATGGGCATAGTCCCAATTCTCCATCCCTTGATCCTTCGACCAGCGCTCGTAATCCATCGAATTTCCGCGCTGCCAAATCATTCCGTTGATACTGCTTGAACCACCGAGAACCTTCCCACGAGCATGATAGATACGTCGGTTGTTCATAAAAGGTTCTGGCTCGGACTCATACATCCAGTCGTAGTGCTTATTGCCGATCGGAAAAGCAAGCCCGGCGGGCATATGGATAAAGACATCCCACTTGTAGTCTCGTCGACCCGCCTCA
>JANXZF010000025.1 GCA_025355665.1 Actinomycetes bacterium | reverse complement strand
GTTTAGTAACCAACGCAAGTCCAAGCAATCGTGTCACTTGTCGCCGTACCAGTGCCCGATACTTTTATGACCGATGATGTACCGCTGGCGTTCAAGAAGTTAACCAATCCTGTTGACTTCGAAGAGTCGTTCCCATAGCAGACGTAACTTGAAACCGAACTAAAGACCGCCGCACCGCTCAGTGCAACATTTGCGCTTGCCGCATTACTACCAATAACAACGTGCGTCGCTGTACTCAAACTCGTGCCGGTGCTGCTAAAGGCAGCTGCGTCTCCAGTGGCTCCCTTTAGACCAGTCGCACCAGTAGCTCCAGTCGCACCGGTTGGTCCGGTCAGGCCAGTAGGTCCTGTCGCACCGGTCGGACCAGTTGCGCCAGTCGGTCCGGTAGAACCGGTCGGACCAGTCAAACCTGTTGGACCAGTAGAACCGGTCGTACCGGTTGCACCAGTCGGTCCGGCAGCACCGGTCGTACCGGTCGTACCGGTAGCGCCAGTCGGTCCAGTAGAACCTGTCGGGCCAGTCAAACCTGTCGGGCCAGTCGCACCAGTGGCACCGTTGGTTCCGGTTGCACCGGTAGCACCTGTTGGTCCAGTCGAGCCAGTTGGACCCTGGGCACCTGTGGCACCGACCGAGCCGGTGGTGCCCGTTCCACCTGTGGCGCCGGTGGCACCGTTAGTTCCGCTGGCACCTGTGGCGCCGGTGGCCCCGTTAGTTCCGTTGGTTCCGGTTGCACCGGTAGCACCTGTTGGTCCAGTCGAGCCAGTTGGGCCCTGGGCACCTGTGGCACCGACCGAGCCGGTGGTACCTGTTCCACCTGTGGCGCCGGTGGCCCCGTTAGTTCCGTTGGTTCCGTTGTTTCCGGTCGCACCGGTGGCACCTGTTGCACCGGCAACGTTGCTAGCGGCCCCGGTGGCACCCGTTGGGCCAGCGGGACCAGTTAGACCTATTGAGCCTTGAGCACCAGTAACGCCGTTGGTCCCGTTAGCTCCTGCGGGACCGGTTGGACCAGCAGGGCCAGTTAAACCAGTTGGGCCTTGTGGACCTTGAGAACCAGTTGGGCCTGCCACGTTGCTCGCCGCACCCGTGGCTCCCGTAGCACCGGTTAATCCGATTGGACCTTGAGAACCAGTTGGACCTGCCACGTTGCTCGCCGCACCCGTAGCACCTGTCAGACCGATTGGTCCTTGGGCCCCCGTTGGGCCGGCAACGTTGCTAGCGGCCCCGGTGGCACCTGTTGGGCCAGCCGGACCAGTTAGACCTATGGAACCTTGAGCACCAGTAACTCCGTTGGTCCCGTTAATTCCTGCGGGGCCTGTTGGGCCAGCCGGACCAGTTAAACCAGTTGGGCCTTGTGGGCCAGTTGGACCAGCAACGTTGCTGGCGGCACCTGTAGGTCCAGCGGGACCAGTTAGACCGGTCGGACCAATTGGACCGACAACGTTGCTGGCAGCACCTGTTGCACCAGTTGGTCCAGCGGGACCAGTTAGACCGGTCGGACCAGTTGGACCGACAACGTTGCTGGCAGCACCTGTAGGACCGGCAGGACCGGCAGGACCGGCAGGACCGGCAGGACCGGCAGGGCCCTGGGCACCAGCTGCACCAGCTGCACCTGCTGGACCGGCAGGGCCACCGGCGGGACCAGCGGGACCTTGAGGACCGGCAGCACCAGCAGCACCAGCAGCACCAGCAGCACCGGCAGGACCTTGTGCTCCGGCAGCGCCATCAGCTCCAGCAGGACCAGTTGGCCCAGTGCCTGAGCCTGAACCGCCACCGGCTTGACCAGCGGGACCAGCGGGACCGGCAGGCCCGGCAGGACCAGCGGGGCCTTGAGGACCGGCAGGACCTTGAGAGCCAGCAGAGGCGCTAGCCCCCGCGGGACCGGCAGGACCAGCGGGGCCTTGTGGACCGGCCGTCCCGACTCCCGCAACGCCTTGAGGACCGGCAGGACCAGCAGGACCTGCAGGACCAGCAGCACCCGTAGCTCCGGCAACGCCTTGTGCACCAGCGGCGCCAGTTGCACCAGTTTGACCTTGAATACCTTGAGGGCCAGCTGGTCCTTGAATTCCTTGAATACCCTGAACCCCTTGTATACCTTGAGCTCCGGCAGCGCCCGTAGCGCCTTTTTCTCCTTGCGGCCCCGCAGGACCAACCAAACCTTGAAGCCCACGTTCACCTTGAGGTCCACTTGCACCAACCGTCACAGCTCCACCCGTAACCCCTGCTGCAGCGTTCGTGATTGCAGCAGCTCCACCACCAGGTGTCACCGGGACAGTCGTGGTGGTCTTACCTGTGGTGCCCGTCTTTCCAGTCGAAGGTGTACTCGGAGAAGTCAGAGGCCCTTTGGAGGGTGAGGTTGTGGGCGTATTGACAGTGCCCGTTGTCGGATTGATCGAAATAGGAGGTTTCAGGCCCGATGTGAAACCGGCGGTTGATTTGCCAGATTCAACGGGGCCAGTGAGTCCAAGGCTGCCAAAGAGTCCCTGAGTTTGAGCGGCGGCAGCGGTTGATAACGGCAAAATAGAACTCGCCAAAATAACAGCGAAAACCAATGATTTTTTGAATTTTGGCAGCCCGAAAGATGGTCTAACTCGGCGCGGGGTTACGCTCGTCATGACTCCCTTGACTGGCACAAGAGGACTAATGACGAAATTGTAGGGTAAATACTTATTTATTGCCCCCCTACCTTTGGGGGACAGCCCCCTCATTCACTCGAGTGGGGCAAAACTCACATTCCTTCGGCTTCTAAAATATCAGCGAAAAGTACGGCTCGGCGGTAGACCATCGCGGCCATCACACGATGGTTCTTATCCGGCGACGAGGGTTCAACTTCCAGGAGTTTAGAAGCTGTAGCAATCGTTCTTTCGACCGCTTTTAGCGTCATTTTACAATCGCGGGCTATCTTTGAATTGCTCGCACCCAATGCCATCAAGCGCATTACTCGGTGTTGCTGAGGCGTTAGTCGCCCAACGTGAGAGGTTTCGCTGGCGGCGTGTTCCAAAACCCTTGAATTTAACGGTTTCTTGCCATGGAATGCCCAACGAATTTCAGGCAGGACGTGAGCATGATGTTTTGTCGGTTGGTTTAACCAGTAGGCACGAGACCAGAGTGCCGCGACCATTCCCTCTTTCACCAAGACCGGATTTGCGCGGTCTGAGCTAAAAACAATTACCTGGTGCGGATATTGCTCGCGAACACTCATGGCCACATCGAGTGCATTGGAATGACGAAGCGAATCCACGTCAAGAATCACAACGTCTGGCTTGTATTTGGTCAATGATTTGGTCACATCGTCAGAATCAACCACCAAAGACTCCAGCATCGGGTCTTTCTCACTTTTGAAAAGTTTTTCAATGAATAGACCTATACCTGGCCGGTAGGAATTCTCAACAATCAATATTCGGCGCAGCGATTCTTTCGAAGCGTCTTTTGAACTCTTGTGAGGACTCATGGTCTATTTGTACTACTCATCCAACAATCTCTGGGCCAAAGCGGGCTTGATTTTCCAGAGTTGAACCATCTCCTCGTACCGCTTCAAATCTTCCGCATTGGGAGTTGCTCCAGTTTTCACCGCGCGGATCATGAGATTCCGGGGCGTGTGCTCTCCCCCTACGAACTCGATTACCTCCGATCGATACCCGACCAACTTCAAGATGTGCGCACGCAAAGCGTCGGTAAGTAGGTCCGCAAAACGTTCGTTCAAGAGACCGTATTTCGTCACAATTTGCCAGGGCTCTGGCGAAGCAACCATCTGGGTTTGCAATTCATGATGGCAGCACGGCGCCACAAGTATCAATTTTGCATTGTTTTTTACTGCCCATTCAATCGCGTCATCAGTAGCCGTGTCACAGGCGTGCAAGGCAATGACGACATCTGCACCTTTTGCAGTGCTCTGAGAAATTTCTTCCGCTCGAAACTCGATAGTCGAATTGATTCCCAACCGTTCGGCGATGTCTGCATTTCTCTTTCTTGAATCTGGGCGGACATCGATGCCAACAACTTGCACGGGAATATTTTTCGACGCCAAATATTGATGCGCCGCAAATGTCAGATACGCATTTCCACAGCCGAGGTCGACGACCCTTAAAGGTTCAGAAATCGTGGGTTTATGTATGTGCCCAACCTCAATTGCTGCGATAAGTGTCGGCGCGAGCAACCTTAAAAACTCTTCGACTTGCTTGTATTTATCTTGTCGGGTGGGCTTTATTTTGCCGCCAGCGTCGGCAATCCCAACTTCGCGGAGGAAAGGGTCCGAAGTATCAAGAAGACGTTTCTTGCTCTGATCATGATCAAGTTGTTGGAGATTTTCCCCTTTGTCTCGACGCACTAATGCCCCGTTTTTCTTCGTCACTCGAATGGAAAGGGAGCCGTCGGTATGTTCGACGAGTACGTTGGAAAATCCGCTTTCAAGCAATTCGAGAACTTTGAGTTCTTTGGGTACGTAGTTCTTTGTCGTCGTTTGTCTACCGTCGTTTTGTGAAACTTGAAGTAGGACTTTGTCCTTTATGAGCACGGGACGAATATCGATTCGTACTGCGGCCGGAGTCATGTTCCGTCTGGCGCCAGATAGAACTACGCGAACCAACGTCTCTGTTCGTCCTATGACTTTGCTTGCTTCATCGAAGGCATCAATCAATTCGGTGGTCATGCTGGCAAGTTACCAAAAAATACGTGGACGCCCAGACCTCCAAGCGCACTGGGTTGCAAAGTGAGCGTCCCTGAATGTTCGCGAGCGATCGCAAAAATAATACTCATTCCAAGTCCGGAGCCGCCGTGTTCACGGGATCGCGATTTGTCGAATCTTTGGAAACTCTGCATTCCTTGGAGATATGCGCCATTTGGCAATCCTGGTCCGCCATCTTCAAACAAGAGATCGACCCCGCCACTTTCGCGCCTCAAGGTCACCTTGACCGGTGCATCAGCTGGTGTGTGACGAGAAATATTTGCCAGAACATTTGTAATGAGTCTGGAGAGATGAGGCACAGAACCTTGAATGGTGGCGTGGTCTTCGATGTTGGATTCTAAGTTGCGCGAAGTATTTAGCGTCGAAAAATCATTCAAATGTGAGATTAAAAGTTGTGAGAGATCAACTTCCGATAATTCCAAAGTTGGAACATCGCCGAATTCAGCTAAGAAAAGCAGGTCTGAAATCAAGTTCTCCATGCGAAGAATTTCTGACCCCACTCGTTCAAAAGCTCGAACTCGCTTTGCTGGATCGGCCATTGCGGATCCGGCAAGCAATTCGACGTAACCTTTTACGACGGTTAGTGGAGTGCGAAGCTCGTGGGATGCATCTCCCAAAAAGTCCTGCATTCGCTTGGATGCCTGCTCTTCAACTTGCGCCGTGTGACGCAATGCAACGACCATCTTGTTCAGGGACTGCGCGAGATTGTCCATCTCCGAATTGCCCTGAGCGGGTGCTATATGGACATCTGTATCTCCGCTTGAAATATCTCCGGCGGTTGCGATGAGCGATTCAATCCTCTTCATATCTCGCCGCACGATCAACCAAGTCGCGATTCCCGCGCCAACTAGACATAGCAGAAGGAAGTAGGCCAGATGCAACATGTCCGAGCGATATCTCTTGTTGATGTCGTGAAGGGATGCGGCGACAACCAAATATTCACCATTGGCGATATCGATCGAGCGCATCCGATAGTCCTCGGGGCCGGACTTTGTGATCGGCCTCGCCATACTCGCTTTCAAGTCCGAAGTTGATGGTTTAGATAGCACTGTGAGCCTTGATTGGGCAAGAACCGAGGCTGACTTAGCGCTCGAGTAGTAGACAAGAGTCAAGGCAATATCACTTTGCTGAACTGAATAGAGCGCTTGCGATAGTGCAGCATTTGGATTACCGCGAACCGAGGTTGCGACAGCGTTTAGCGACTTATCCAAAAGGGCGATCCCCGAATTATGTGAAGCATTTACTGCGAAACCACCAATAAGCAGTGTGCTGATTGACGTTATGGCAGCCGAGGCAAGGGTAAGCCTCGTCCTTAATTTCATTTCTTGCCTTTAGGCTCGATTATCTGAAATCCAACACCGCGAACCGTTTTGATCCCATCAAAACTATCCGAGTGAAATTTTCTACGAAGGTATGAAATGTAAGTGTCAACGACTCCCGAATCAGAGGCAAAATCAATGTCCCACACTGCACTTAAGAGACTTGATTTCGTTAGGACCCGGCCCTTGTTTTGGAGCAAGTATTGCAAAAGCCGAAACTCAGTCTTTGATAGTTCGACCAAATTGTCGTTGAGATAAACTTCGTAAGTTTCCTCATTGAGAGAGATTGGGCCACAGGTCAGAATTGAGAATTCTTCGATTCCAGGATTACTTCTCCGTAAAACTGCCTGCACGCGCAACAACAATTCTTCAAGACCGAAAGGCTTTGTTACGTAGTCATCGGCACCAAGTCGCAATCCGCGAGAGACATCGGTTCGATCCTTGCGTGCGGTCAACATAATCGCCGGCACCAGATTCTTGCTTTCACGCACTCGCTCGAGAAGTTCAAAGCCATCCATGATCGGCATGTTGATGTCTATGATGAGCAGGTCAGGTTTGTTCTTGCGGATGAGGGTCAAAGCGCTCATGCCATCTTTGGCCTCGAGGGTGTCGTAGCCACCCAAGCTCAGGGCGTCGGTCAGCAACTCGCGGACTCCAACTTCATCATCCACGATCAGGATCAAAGGTTTCGTCATCTGTTCCTCCAAAAATGAGCGTATAGCCAGTTCGGCGAATAGAGTGAGTTCCTCTTCCGCACTAGCGGTCGAGAGTTTTCACAGAAAAAGCACAAAGTCAGGATTCAAGATCATCCCATAAAACCACCTAGTAGAAGTAGCCCCGAGGAGCGGTCCATGAGTACCCAAAGAATCTTTTTAACGTCACTTCTTAGTGCCGGTTTGATTCTGGGCTCTGTCTCTGTGGCTCATGCCGACTTTCCCTCCCCCACATCTACTCCAGTGGCAACCCCTTCCCCTGTAGCCACCACGTATGCCGAGCAATTGGCTGAATACAAAGTTGCACTAGCCGCGTATCAAGTTGCGATGGATCAGTATCGGGCTGCGTGGAAAACGGCTATGGACCAATACACCGCCGCCCTTAAGGCCGCGGCGACTCAATTCCAGGCCGACCAAGAACTTCGAAAAGCAAAAATTAAGGCGATAAGCGTTGCCTTTCAGGCTGCTATAGCCAAGGCGAGATCCGATAAGAAAATCGCAGACGCCGCTGCAACATCACCTGATCAGAAAAGCGCCGCCCAGACTATTTTGACCGCCGCTATCTCAGCAGCGGCTATTGCCCGACAGAGCGCGCTTGATGCCCTTGGACCTGAATTGGTTCGCCCAATAATTCCAACTAAGCCGGTCAAGCCAGCAGAGCCTGTTAAACCAGTCCCCCCTGTTAAGCCGATAGCAACTTTGAACGCGACCACAAATGCCAAGACAGCTACTCCGAAATCGGATACACCGAAATCGAACAGCAAGAAGGCCGAGAAGAACAACTGATTTCACGGAGAGTTGGACGTCCTGACGTCTCCCACATAAGAAGACCTTGGGTGGCATCATTCCTGCCAAGGATGTTCTTACGTCCGATTGGTTTTCGCGGCGAATATCTTCCCGGGGTTCAAAATCCCTTTTGGATCTAGTGCGTCCTTAATACGCCGCATCACCTTCAGCGAATCTGAGGCTTCAACTTCCAAAGCATCGATCTTGCCGGCACCTATTCCGTGCTCCCCCGTGCAAGTTCCACCCATTGCGATGATTTCCAAAGTCATTTCGTGCACAAGACGCCGAATATTCACCAGCTCGTCTGGATTATTTGGATCTGTGATTATCTGGCAATGGAAATTGCCATCAGCCACGTGCCCCAAGATCGAATGTGTAAATTCGTGAGCTGCAAGCATCTCATCAGCTAAAGCAACAGCCTTGGCCAATTTAGACAAAGGAACCGCCATGTCCGTACTGACGCTCTTCTTCCCTGGATGGGCGGCTACTGCGGCCCAGTGCGCGTTGTGGCGTGCTCTCCAGAGTTTGCGACGTTCACCCTCATCACTTGTCCACTCAAATTCGGTTCCACCAAAGTCCGCAACTATTTCTTGAACCGCTAGGGCATCCTCTTCAACACTTCGAGGGGTTCCGTGGAATTCAAAGAACAGCGTCGGCAATTCAGTTAGCGACATTGAATCGTATGCGTTGAGATTGCGAATGCATTTCGCATCAAGAAATTCACAACGTGCAATTGAGATTCCTGCTTTCACTATCTCGGTCGCCGCTTGTACGCCCTCGGACATTGATGAAAATCGCACGGTGGCCGCTGCCATCTTTTCCGGAATCCCAAATACTCGAAGTGAAAGCTCGGTAATCACCGCCAAGGTTCCTTCAGAGCCAACGAGGAGTCTGGTCAAGTCATATCCAGCGGACAGTTTTCGTGTGTTACGCCCCGTATGGATGATTTCGCCACTTGCCAGTACCGCAGTCATTGCAAGGACGTTCTCCCTCATTGACCCATATCGGACCGTGGTTGTTCCGGCCGCACCAGTGGCTGCCATCCCACCCAATGTCGCATCCGCACCGGGGTCGACCGTGAAAAAGAGTCCGTCATTGGCTAACTTTTCGTTCAAAGCGATTCGGTGCACTCCGGCTTGAACTCGCGCCAAAAGATCATCTGGTCTGACTTCCAGAACACGATTCATACTCGAAAGGTCCAGACTTATCCCGCCAAACAGCGGCACCACATGGCCTTCAAGTGAAGTCCCTGCGCCAAATGCAACCACAGGAATAGCCTCACTGTTGCAGTACTGGAGTATCTCCGAGACTTCCTCCGTTGAGGCGGCAATGACAACCGCGGAAGGTGGCGAACTTGGGAACGCTGATTCGTCGTGTCCGTGTTGGTCAAGTGCGGATTGGCTGGTGGATATTCGCCCATCGACAATTAATCCTAAATCAGAAATTTGTCTAGGTGTTAGTTCAACCCTGTTTTCTATCATGGTCAGTGGAGAATATTTACTGCTCTTGCAATTACTAATCCAACCATCAACAACGCTGTCATAGATTGAACCAACATCAACATTTTCGCCCACCGCGTTAATGGCATGACATCAGTAGGGCTGAATGCACTTGCGTTAGTGAACGAGGTGTACAAGTAATCGAAGAAATTTGGATGCCATGTGTGCGGCGCATAAAGGGGATCCGACATTTGGGGAAACATGAAATCAGGGAAGGGATGAATCGCTTGCGCCCTCTTCCCTGGTCCCCCTCTATCGAGTTCCCAGTACCAAAGTCCAAAAACCACCACGTTGGTCAACCAGATAGATCCGCCAGATAGAAGAAGGCTCCGCGCATCCGTGACACCCTTAGCAATGATCGCGTCAATCAATTTAACCGCCGAAGCCGTATTAGAAAGCGTCATTATGGCGATCAGGAGGACTCCCAAAACCCTGGCAGACATTATGTGCTCTGAAATCCGCTTTGGATTGACTACCACAACGGCAAGAAGGAGAGCCGCCTCAATGAAACAGATTGGGGTCTGAAAGGAAAGGGAGAGCTTCTGCGGCAACATGTACTGCATCGATATAACAAGCAACACGACTAGGGCGACTGGCCATCGATGCTCGCCCATGTGCGGTCGGTGCCAATGTGGCCCAGCTTTGGCGGTCTCGTCACTATGCATGATGGATGAGGGTATCAATAAAGGGTGTTACTCAGATCGAAAATGCGCGTTGGCGATATCGTTTATCTCAGGATTCTGGTTAACCTAACGAAGGAAGCGCTTATGAACGCACTTGCAAGATTCAATATGAAATTGGGAGCACAAATAACAAAGTTGGTCGGCACGATGTGGTGTGCCTACCTTTTCGCTGCTATCGCTCTTATTTCACTTCCACAAGCCATCAAATCGCACGATACGGTGGTAATCATCGCCTGGGTTGCCCAAACCTTTCTCCAATTAGTTTTACTGTCGATAATTATGGTTGGACAGGACGTTCAATCAAAGAGCGTCGAACAGAAGATCAATGAAACGCATGAAGCAAGCCTTGGCGAATTTGAACTAGCGAAAGAAGCCCGAAAAATAGCGAATGAGGAACTTGTCGAACTGAAAAAGATTTCCTTCGAGGTCCATAGGGTGTTGAAAGATATTGAAGGGAAACTCGTTTCCTAGTTTTTTGACTCGCTTGTGGTGTGACAGGATACCCTCATGATCTCGACAACCACGTGGGTGGTCACAATTGGGGTCTTAGCCTTAGTTATCCTTTTTGACTTGTGGCTAGCAATACTACGTAGGAATGTCCACACTTCACTTCTTGAGGCCGGCATCTGGACAACTGTCTACATTGGAGCCGCTCTTATTTTCGGCTTCTTCTTGCTTCCCTTGTTCGCAAATCAACAGGCGCAGCAAGAGTTTTTTGCTGGATGGCTAACTGAATACGCACTCTCAGTCGACAACATATTTGTCTTCATTATTATCTTGGGACATCTGCATGTAAAGAAGGAAAAGCAACAACTCGTACTACTTCTAGGAATTATGTTGACGATATTGATGCGAGGCGCACTGATCCCACTCGGGGCGGCGCTAATTTCTCGATTCGCGAGCATCTTCTTCTTATTCGGAGCATTTTTACTTTACACCGCCTTCAAGCTCTACAGCGAAAGCAGCGATGAGGAGCAGTGGAAAGAGGGGAAAGTCGTTGCGAAGATGAAGAAGAGGGGATTAAGTACCTTCACGATAGCTCTAGTCGCCTTGGGCCTTACCAACCTCGTCTTTTCGCTCGATTCGATTCCGGCGATTTTCGGTCTCACAAAGAACGCTTACATTGTTACCACGGCAAACATCTTCGCTCTCATGGGTCTTCGCCAACTTTACTTCTTGCTAGAAAACCTTCTAAAACGCCTGATTTATCTCTCCAAGGGTCTTTCAATCATCCTCGCATTTATCGGGGTCAAGATGGTCTTTGAGGCACTCAACGGAGTGGGTGTTCACAAAATTCTTGGCGTTCATGTACCCGAGTTCTCACTTACTTTTAGCCTCGGCTCAATCATTACTTGCCTCATCATCACGACTGTTGCCAGCCTTACGGCTACTCGCGGAATTGCAGGAGCTGAATAGAAATTACTCCGAAACCGCCTTGCGACGAACACTGTCGTGAGTAATTTCTTTCGCCCTCTCGTGTATTTTTCGAATCTGTAACTCAAAGTTCTTGACCGCTAGATCAAATGCAGCTACATCATTGAAAGCAGCAGCTTGGGCGCGCAGTAGTGGTCCTGCGCCATGTGAGGTCAGAATTACCCTGTGAGAGAATTTGCCTTGTCTGGGATTTCCTTCATGAATTATTTCTACTTCTACACGATCAATCGTAATACTAAAACGATTCATCGAATTTAATTTTTCTTCTACGATCATTTTGAAATCATCTGCTAGCTGAGCTTGACGAGCGTGGACAACGATTTTCATGTAACACTCCCTGTCTCTGTTGCCTACAATGCCACAAACGGACACTTCGTGGTAGGCAAAGTCCCGAGAAAGTGCTGAGAATTCTTTACAGACTTACGCGGGAATGAGGGTAAAAAATAGTGCGGACACTATCGACAATGCAACTGCCTGGCCGAGCAGAACCAAAGCGCGTTTTCGATCGACTGCACGCGCGTCGGCTTCTGCTATGCGAGAAGCCTGACCCAATTCCCCGAAATTGAATACGCCCATCAAACCAAAGGCCACACAAAACTTGTTGCGCGATTGGAGCCAACCTGTCCATGCGAGCACCAAGGGAAGGAAGATTATTGCTCGAATTCCCTTGGGCGCGTTTAGAGAAATGCAGGAAATGTAAAAAACTACAGAAACCACTGCACCAGTGATTCCTGAGACTCTGCGACGGCGAACCTCAGCACCACCGATGTTACAACTACCCGAGTTATATTTAGGCGTCTTCAAATTCATCTTCGTCGGTCCAGACACTCTGCGGACCATCTTCTTGCCGCTCCACCCAAGAAAGAAATGAACCGACAGCGCGAAACGAGAGAATAGTAAATACAACTACTCCCGAAAGGCGTCGGACGAATTTGAACATGACACTAAAATACTCTAGTTCGAACCTACTCGCCCGTTAATCACCTTGTGGCCTTTATGCGTTTTCTAGAGATTGAACTATGTCCTCCCAAAGATCCTCTACATCTTCACAGCCAACCGACAGCCGAATAAGACTTTCAGGCACGCTAGCACTCTCATTAGCCCAGCGACGTCGCCTCTCCCACAAGGACTCAATTCCACCGAGGCTTGTTGCGTAGGTGATGATTAACGAAGATTCACAAACCAGGTCAGCCTGCTCCGCTCCCGATTTGAGACTAAAAGATAGAACCGCGCCAAAGCCCTTCATGAAACTTGAGGCACGTACATGTTGGGGATCAGTTGGAAGGCCAGGATAGAAAACCCGATCCACCTTTGGATGGGTTGAGAGTCGAGTAGCGAGCTCGAGTGCATTGGCCTGTGCACGTTCAAAACGCAATGGAAAAGTCCTAAGACCTCGAAGAGCCAACCAGGCCTCAAACGGCCCTGGGATGGCGCCGCCAAACTTTCGAGCATCGGAGAGGCGAATGAGCAATGCAGGATCTTGTGTGGAAAGGGAACCCATCACTAGGTCACTGTGGCCAGCAAAGTATTTGGTCACGGAGTGAACGACGATATCTGCGCCCATTAGAAGAGGTTGCTGCACCAGAGGAGTTGCGAAGGTGTTATCAACTGCAACACCACAACCCTCCTTCTTTGCCGCCGAAATGATTCGAGGTAGATCTGCCACAGTCAACGTTGGGTTTGTCGGGGATTCCAACCACAAGAGCGCAGTGCCAGGTAGCGCGGTCAACACTTCTTCGGTGTTAGATACGTCAACGAAGCGCACTTCAATTTTGCCGCTCGCATTCAAACTTCCAAGAAGCGTCATCACGCCGCTGTATCCCTGATGCGAAGCCGTTACAACTGCGCCGACTGGCAAGATCGAAAATACTGCGCTTATGGCGGCCATTCCCGAAGAAAAAACCAGAGTGGAACCGCATTCAAATGCACCGATTGCGCTTTCCAAAGCACTCCACGACTCGTTGCCGTAGCGACCATAACCGAGCGGTCCTCCTGCATGGAACGTTGAACTTAAAATGATCGGAGGGTTAAGTGGTGCATCCGGTGCGGGATCGGGACGCCCGGCCGAAATCGCCAATGTTGCAGGTTTCGGTTTCTTAGTTGTGCTCATGAGATTGCAACCACCATTCGATCTACTGCCTCGGTGAGAATTTCTGGACTAGTCGCGAAATTAAGCCGGACAAAGCTTGCAGTCTTTGGGCTGAAAGCCTTGCCTGGCGAAAGAGCAACCCTGCCTCGATCAAGCAGAATTTCCGACGGGTTCCTACCGATGTCGAGCGCTTCAAGATCTAACCACGCAAGATAGGTGCAATTAGGGACGCGGTACTTAACTTCCGGAAGTTTCTTGTCTAGCAAATCTCGCAAAAGATATCGGTTTGAATCAAGAGTTTTCAGCACCCCATCCAGCCATTCCTCTCCTTCGGAATACGCGACGGCAGTTGCAAATCCACCAAGTAGCGATGCTCGGTAATGCGTAGCGATCGGAAGTTTCTTCAACAGCGCATCCATCTTCGCGCTCTGGCTGATCACGATGGCGCACTTCAATCCTGCAATATTCCACGCCTTGCTCGCCGCAGTTACAACAATTCCGACTTCCTCCGCTACGGGACCTAAGGTTAGAAATGGAAGGAAAGTGGATTCCGAGTATGTAAGCGGTCCATGGATCTCATCGCTAATGACGATCACTGAATATTCGCGAGCGAGTTCGGCAATCTTCAAAAGTTCAGACTTTGAATATACGTATCCGATTGGATTATGAGGATTGCACACTAAATGCGCTTTCACTCCAGATCTGTAAGCGTCTTCAACGGCGCCAAGATCGAGCTTCCAATCGTCCCCATCTTGGACAAATGGCACGTCAACTTTGACCAAACGTGTTTCTTGGATCCAGGTATTGAAATTGTGGTAAACGGGGCTATTAATAAGGACACGGTCACCCGGGCTAGTGAATAAGCGAAGAACCTCCACGACGCCCACTCCGACGTCAGTTGCAATGTGAATCTGATTCGGATCCGCCACCCAGCCCCAGCGCTTCTTTGCAAAACTCTCAAAGCCAAGAGCAACTTCTGGTATCGGCCCTAAATATCCAAGATCTGACCTAGAAACCATTTCCATCAGCAGATTTCGAATGGGTGCGGCAACGGGAAAATCCATTTCGGCAACGGGAAGTGGCAACACGTCAGCGGGAAATTCGCGCCATTTCTCACTTCGATGATGACGAAGTTCTGTGAGTTCAAATGCTTTCACTTCAAAAGCGGACATTGGGTCAGTATCCCATTTTGAAGGCGTCTTGGGCTAGGAGTTGATCCTTCTCGTCGAATTTCGAACAATTAACGTCGTCGGCAAGGTGATGGAAGGCAATTCCGCATTTGGCCTACGCAATTTATCCATAATCGCACTCGCCGCGAGTTCGCCCATCAACTGGACTGGTTGTTCAATTGTTGTGAGATCGGAGAATTCGGCCATCTCATGCCCATCGAATCCGATGATCGACATGTCATCAGGAACTTTAAGTCCATGCCGCCGAACCGCCTGCATTGCACCGATTGCCATTTCATCTGATTCACAGAATATTGCCGTGGGGCGATTAGGACGGGCCAAGAGTTCATCCATAGCCCTTGCGCCAGCATGCATCGTGAAATCCCCGTGAACTTCGCGACTTGGCAACCATTCCAATCTGTTTTCTGCAAGCACCTGCATAAAACCAAGGCGCCGATCTTGCGGAACGCTGAAATTGAAAGGGTCGTGAGTGCTACCAGACATCAACGCAATTTGCTTATGCCCTTGATTGACCAGGTGTTGAGTAGCAGTTCGTGCACCGGCAATGTCGTCGATTGCAACACTTGCACAACCTTCATGGTGCATACCCACTAGAGCGATGGGAATACCCAGATTGAGCATCGAATCAAATTCTTCTTTGCTAGGGGGAACACTAATGACGATGATTCCGTCGACCCTGCCTTTGAGCAATTTGTGATGGAAAAGACGCTCACGGCCCTTCATTTGGCCAAAGTTGTAAAGCAGGAGGTCATATCCAGCTTCTCGAAGGGCGTGCTCGGCGCCGTGAATAACATTTGAGTAATACCAATTAGAGATGAACGGAGAGACAACACCGACACTATGCATGCGAGTGCTGGCCAACGCGACCTCGAGGGGATAATTCAATTTTTCCGCTGCGGCAATGATTCTCTCGCGCGTTTCCTGATTGACATGCTGCATACCCCGGAGGGCTCGCGAAACGGTGGCCATAGACACGCCCGCTAATTCGGCGACGTCTTTGATTCCAGCCATCCGTGCAACCTCCTGAAAGAATTCGCTAAAACTAGAGTAGGAGTGGAACTAGAGGCAAGGGCAAGGCTAGATTAGGCGTATGAGCCAGCAAATCAAAACGTATATTCAATTGCAGGTAAACAATCGAGATCGATTTACAGTCTTCTTCCGCGCTTTTTTCATCATACCCGTGGCGATTTTCGCCGGCTCGTTTGCCGACAGTTCCTCCTCTGGAAACTCAATTAATTCACACTTCTCAAGTAACTCATTTTTCGCTGGGGTCTTCATCTTGCCTGTCGTCCTTACTCTTCTGTTTCGAGGGGTGTATCCCTCATATGTTCTGCAATTTAATAAGGCAATCCTCGCCTTATCCCTGCGCATAGGGGCCTACTTTCTCTTGTTAACAGATGACTACCCATCCATAGAGGCCAACGAGAAGATCGGCATCGAATTCCCCGATATCCAAGGCGGCAAGACTTTAAGTCGGGGACTACCACTGGTTAAATGGCTCTTAGCAATTCCGCTGTACATCGTCGGGGTTGTCTACGGTGTTTACGCAATCATGCTCACTATCCTCGCCTGGTTCACGATTGTTATTACCGGTGCCTACCCTGAATGGTGTGCCCAAGGAGTTATCGGCACAATCGCCTATTGGAATCGAGTCACAGGCTATGCATTCGCCCTAGTGACGGATGAGTACCCAAGTTTTTCTCTTTAACCTTCGATGACATTGACGAACGCTCAGATGAAGCGCGCTGTCGCTCAAATCTGCGAAGCCGACCCGAAATTCATACCCATCATTGAGGCCAGTCCCCTCTGCCCCATTGGGATTGGTGAATCAGAACGCACTCATTTCGAATCCCTCGTCGAATCGGTCATCTCTCAACAACTGGCGATACGCGCGGCAGACACAATTCATGCAAGGCTCGTTAACTTGGCCGGTGGAAAAATCACCGCAGCAAAAATTGCAAAATTGGAAGAGACCGATCTTCGCTCTGCTGGACTCTCCGGAGCAAAAGCCAAGACAATTCAAGGCCTCGCGAGCGCCGCGCTAAGCCGTGAAGTTGACATAAACAAATTGCATTTGCTCGAAGATGAAGAAGTTTCACAGCAACTCAATTCACTGTGGGGTATTGGGCCCTGGACCGTCGACATGTTCATGATGTTTCAGTTGGGGCGTTTAGATACTTGGCCAACCGGAGATTTAGGCGTGCGCAGAGGTTGGGAGAAGATTCACCGATTGAAAGAACAGATCGAGCCTAAGAAACTTCATACTCGCGGCGAAAAGTTCCGTCCACACAGGAGCGTTGTTGCTTGGTACTGCTGGCGAGCGGTTGAGAATGAATAGGCTATTTTGGCTCTAGGAACATCGAAACTGAATTAATGCACCACCGCTGATCTGTTGGAACGTCATAGCCTTCGCCCTCGAAAACGTGCCCCAGATGCGAGCCGCAACCCGCGCACCGAACTTCGGTACGGACGCGTGCTCCCAAAGAGCGGTCCTCGACCAGAACAACCGCGTCATCTTTTGTAGGCGCGTAAAAAGACGGCCACCCGCACCCGGAATGAAATTTGGTCTCACTTCGGAATAGTTCGGCATTACACGCTTTGCATTTATAGATTCCTACTGTTTCAGTGTCGACGTACTCGCCAGTGAAAGGTCGCTCTGTTGCTCCCTTTCGAAGAACATCAAAGGAAAGTGGGTCCAACGTCTCTTTCAATTTCGCTTCATCCAATTCAACTGGATAAGGCGCGCCATCAGGACGCACCCCGTCGTAGTCCTTAGAAGACATAGCCCTCCTTGGGGTAAGCAACGCCAGTGCTCGAGTGGCAGTCGTAACCGTTGGGGTTTTTTTCAAGATAGCGCTGGTGGTATTCCTCGGCAGGCCAGAAAATGTGACCATCGGCCGGAACAATTTCTGTGACGATGTTGCCGTAACCGACTGGCCTGATCAATTCTTGGTAGATCGACTTTGTTGCCAGAGCAATCCGTTCTTGTTCCGGCGTGGTGAAAAAAATCGCACTGCGGTATTGAGACCCGATGTCATTTCCCTGTGCGTTGAGAGAAGTGGGATCGTGCATCCCCCAGAATTCTCCGAGCAAATATGGCTGCATGGCGTCACCTGCTTCGTATTCGACCAAGACGGTCTCGGCGTGACCCGTAAGTCCAGTACACACTTGCTCGTATGTGGGATTGGAAGTGCTACCACCCATGTAACCCACTTTGGTTCGTAGCACTCCTGGCATATTCCAAAAACGGCGATCTGCACCCCAGAAGCAGCCGGTTGCAAAATAAACTATCGATGACATCAGGGTATTCTTTCGCCCTCAGGATGAAAGCACCACTTGATTTCCTGAAAATGACCCACATGTGCGCCCCCGTAGCTCAGGGGATAGAGCACCGCCCTCCGGAGGCGGGAGCGCAGGTTCGAATCCTGCCGGGGGCACCCGAATCTCAACTTTTGGTACTCATTTGATGCCATTTGGCGTAAAACAGGCTGGGCGAGATAAATCACTTTGCTATAAGGAAATCTTTTGGCCCATCTCCTTGTTAATACACACGGGAGCAGGGAGAATTGGTCTCTCGGATCACATTAGTTAGATCCCATCACCACATACAGGGCGCAACGTAGCGGCTGCCGTATGGCTATTACAAGGAAGGGTAGGTCTATGGACTGGCGACATCAATCAGCATGCCGCGACGAAGATCCAGAACTGTTCTTCCCGGTTGGAAACACCGGCCCTGCGATCACGCAGATAGAAGAGGCAAAAAAGGTCTGTAACCGTTGCATCGTCAAAGACGCTTGCTTGGCTTGGGCTCTCGAGAGCGGCCAAGACGCTGGCGTCTGGGGCGGTCTATCCGAGGACGAGCGCAGGGCCCTCAAGCGCCGTGCCGCACGAAACCGTGCCCGCCTCATGGAGCAATCCAGCCAAATTCGCTAAATCGGACCAGATTCGCTAAAGCGGAAAGGTCACCAACGCAGAAGTGCCATCGTGGGCGCCCTCAAGTACTAGGCGTCCGCGGAGTTCGTTTTCGGTCAGGGTCCGGACTATCTGCAACCCTAAGTTAGAGGATGAACCCAGATCGAAGTCGATCGGGAGCCCCACCCCATTGTCATAAATTCGGATCGAGCACTCGGTCTGATCGCGTTCGACCACAATTCGCAACGAATCCCCTTCCGCGGCCAGGCCGTGCTCGAGGGCGTTATGGATGAGCTCGGTTACGACCAGGGCCAACGGAGTGGCCAACCTGGGTTCGAGGGTGCCGACTCGGCCCTCACGCTCAATCCGGATTGTGTTGACCCTGGGACTTAGTTCGCGGGCATTTGAGACCAGGCGATCTAGAACCTCGTCAAATGCCACGGTCTCCTCGGAACTTCCCGACAGGGTCTCATGGACCATAGCGATAGAGCCGATTCGGCGAACAGCCTCCTCAAGCGCCGCGCTGGCAGAAGGGTCCTCGATCCTGCGAGATTGGAGACGAAGCAAGGCCGAAACAGTCTGAAGATTATTTTTCACACGGTGGTGAATTTCTCTGATCGTGGCATCTTTAGTGACCAACTCGCGGTCTCGGCGCCGAACTTCTGTGATGTTGTGGAGCAAGACGATTGCACCGATTCGATCACTTCCCTGAATCAGCGGCATGACCAGAAGATCAATTGTTCCGGCAGGGTTCTCGCATTCGACTCGACGCAATGCCCTACCACTGAGAGAACTGCGAAGTCCCTCCTCATGCGCTTCTTGTCGGGCCTTGGTCAAGGATTCTGCGACATCGCCCAGTGAATAACTTTCGAGTTCATTTGCCCAACCCAATCTGCTAAATGCTGATCGGGCATTTGGGCTTGCGTAGGAAATCACGCCATTGACGTCGAGACGTATTAATCCATCGCCGACACGAGGCAGCGGATCGAAAACTGAAATCGCATCTGGGTACGGAAAAGTGCCTTCGGCCACCATTCGATATAAGTTGTGCGCGATCTCGCGGTAATTCAATTCGAGCCTGCTGGGAGAACGCATCAAATCGGCATTGCGATGTCTTGAGATAACTGCGATGACCTGTCCTTCAAATGTAACCGGGATCGTTTCTTCCTTAATCATCAACTCGCCAACAAGTTCTGGCTCAGAGTCTCGAATGATTTCGCCGTTAGATAATGCTGCGTCAATTCGCGCTTTCGCTCCCCAGGAGATTTCATCGCCAATTACATCGTGGGCGAAAACGGTCGCGGCCGTTGTTGGACGAATGTGCGCGACGGCAATATGACCCGTTGGCCAACTCTTGCTGTCCTTGCGTTGTGGAACCCAGAGAATCAAATCCGCAAAAGAAAGGTCGGAAAGCATTTGCCAATCGGCAGTAAGTTCGTGAAGTCGATGGATCTGTACTGTCGTGAGAGGACTGCGTCCCTCTAGCAAATCTTCAATCTGCGCCATAGGTAAACTCTCTCACGCCAACCATTTCGAAAGATACGTTGAGATTTCTTGAGGAGCGAACCACGATAATTCTGCCTCCTCTGATTCAGCGACAAGGAGGGACTGGACTTGAGTCCATTCCAATTTTGAGAGCAACGCCACATGATCGCCTTCGATTTTTCCTGCTTGCTCGCTCTTTAAATCAGCAGCCACCACGAAGCCTAAAGTCGCTTCAGTACCTTGCCTCTCCTTCGAGATGAGCGCGGCATGCCAAGACCTTTCAAATTCCAATTCCTCTTGTTCGGCTTCATCAAGTTGGGCCGCCGCTAGCGCGCCGGGCTCAACAATCAACGCTTCGGTTACTTCGAACTCTCCATCGTTTAAGAAGTTTTGAAGTTCCACAGGGCTGATTGGCACATATGCTCGCATGCCACAAGGATATAAGCATCTAGGAGGACAGTTCGACCGCGATCTTGGCTATGCATTTTCGAATCGAGGATCGATCATCGGTCTCGAATAAGGTTGCCCTCTCCTCTTCAGCGTGGGTCAATGCACCACCGTCTCGAGGCAACGTGAAGACTCCCTTCGGATTCAAGGGCGCTGCGGCGGATAGAAATTGCGCTTCTCGATACTTACCTTTCTTTCCCCTTGCATTCATGTTGAGGGCAAGGCTCACCCGCGCATGAATCGTGATCTGGGAGAACTCCCTCACTAAAGTCTCAAGTCGATGAATCGCAAGTACGTCCGCTTTGCTTACGAGCCAAAGTTCATCGGCTTGCTCGCACGACCAATGGATCATTGTCGAAGTCCAACGTCGGTCAGTTAGTGAATCAGCAACACCCTCGATCGATCCAAGGTCGATAATCACGAAATCGTTCTTGCTTACTACTTCATCAAGATGGTCGCCCAACCGAAGTACGTGCTCTCGGGTGAATTCACTCACGCTTAGGTGCGGTGCGATCGTTCGCGAATATTGTTCGGCATCCAATTTATGAAGCGAAAGCATTGGCGCGATTGATGGATGTCGAATATCCGCATCCATTAGAAGGGTCTCTTTGCCAAGGACGCTCAACTCCATGGCGACATTCATCGCCAAACTCGTGCAACCTGAAGCGCCACTGGGAGAGCCGATGGCGATCACGTGTGCGCGCCGTTTCGCAGTTCGCTCACGGGTCGCACTTCGAATAAGTGGGGCCCGTACGAATCCCCGAACTAGATTAAGAAGTTCTGATGCTTCGCGTGGAACTCCGAACAGACCCGCATATTCTTGGTCATCCGAATTTCCAGATACAAACCCAACTATCTGCCGCACCTTTGCCTGGAGTGGAGCCACCGATTTCGCCGATATCCCTGGAAGATCAGGTGAAAAAATAATGACCACATTCTTATTGGCAGAGAGATCGGAATCGATAAATTTCGTAAGTGAATCAAAATCCAGCGCCCTGAAGACGACATTCCATCCCTGGCTGAAGAGCGTTCCAGCAACAAAGCCTTCGACTTCCGAATTGGCGATCGCAGTGACAACGATTGGTAGGGCGATCTCAGCCATTCGTTCTAACCACGACGACACGTCCCGATGCGGTTGCATCCAAGACTTGCATGATGAACTTCGCATTCACTGACAACGTCAGCGTGAGATCTCCTCCGAGGTTCTGACCTTTTCGATCAACGGCCAGAATATAGGCATGGGAAATCACTAAATTGGGAGGTCCGATTTCTTTGGCGAGATGAGAATCCCCAACATGGTAGAGATTCACGATCTCACCGACTGCTAAATCTGCTGGAAGATCCGACGCACGAACACTCACCGGCACCGAACTCATCTGTTGAGACAGGGAATTTGAACTAACCGCCATGATCGGCAAGAGTTCGCCTGCCCCAACAGATCTCACAACGACAAAATCATTTATGTTCTCGGACGCACGGACGTAGGCCTGGACGCCATCAGGAATTGCGATTCGTTTCGGCACCAGATTACTGAGTGAAATACGAACGCCCGGCGCAAGTGGAGTCTTTGCACTCCACAGAAGTTCAGTTCTATTGGCCATAGACGAGAGCACGTATGCGGATAGAAATGATGCGCAAATAAGGCTAATCGCAGCGATCGTTCGTGTCTGGACCCTATGTTTTGGTTGTCTCATAGTGAGCAACTAAAGGTCATCCAGCTAGTTCTCAACGAAAGTTACCCACAGTCATCCTTTGGTATGAGGTGAAGATCGGCCTAAGGGCTGAGGTTCTCGTCTACCTATCGGGCAATGGTTCACCCATGACTACATCAACTTTGATCTGCCGCCCCGTTTCATTTCCTCAGATTTCAAGTACGCAAGATGATATTTGGAACCACCCTATGTTGGATCTGTTTCGACAGAACCAAGAGAAAATCATTGTGCGTCAGCCATTGCTCTATTCCATACCAAGCAACTTCGGCGAACAATTCGACCCTGAGTTTGCCCCTCAACCGACATCAGCTGCGGATCTTCCGGAACTTCACGAGTGGACTTTCAAATTCGCAATCAGCACATTGGAAATATTGGCCGCGAAGAGGCAGCCAAGTCAGCTTGCCAGGTGGTGTCACCACGCCATATACGCGCAACTCGTTTCAGGAGTTGGGTCCTTAAAAGAAGTAGGCAAGGTGCGAAAACTACATATCTGCCAACCACTAGATGGTATTTCTGAATCAGCACTCACCGTCAGGTTCAATGATCGAATCAGATCATTGGTCATGCGCTTTGAAGGTGTAGACCGTCGCTGGCTCTGCACCGCGCTGACATTGTTATAGGCGAATTACTTCGCTCCGTGGCACCGTTTGTATTTCTTCCCTGATCCACACGGGCACGGAGCGTTTCTCGAGATCCCACCAGTGGTGCTGGTTCCCGATTCATCAGGAGCGGAGTATTGGAGTTCGGTCGGAGCCGAATGTGCTTCAAGGCCCTTGCCCGTAACTTCATTGCTGCTCTCTTCGACAGTAACTTCTATGTTGAACAAGTAGCCAGCGATTTCTTCCTTGATCGCATCCATCATTGCCGAGAAAAGCTCAAAGCCTTCATTCTGATATTCGACAAGAGGATCACGCTGAGCCATCGCACGAAGGCCAATTCCTTCTTGCAGATAGTCCATTTCATAGAGGTGCTCGCGCCATTTTCTATCGAGAACTGATAGAAGAACTTTGCGCTCAAGCTCGCGCATGACCTCGGAACCAAGAAATTCCTCGCGCGCTTTGTAAGCAAGAAGTGCATCCTCGACGACCTTGTTCTCCAGGTAATCGCCATCCAAAGCGTTTCGGCTTCCTAGTTCTCGGTCCAAATCTTCGTTGGTAAATGAGATTGGATAAAGTGATTTCAAGGCGACCCAGAGAGTCTCCAGATCCCAATCTTCGGCATACCCGCCAGAAGTAGCGGCGGTGATGTAGGCAGCAAGGGTCTCCTTCAGGAATTCCTGCACCTGGTCTTGAATATCTTTTCCTTCGAGAACTAGGCGGCGCTCGCCGTAAATTACTTGGCGTTGGCGATTTAGCACGTCATCGTATTTAAGGACGTTTTTTCTAATTTCAAAGTTCTGGGACTCAACTTGTGTTTGAGCTGAGCGGATCGCATTGCTGACCATCTTGGATTCAATCGGTGTATCTTCAGGAATACCGGCGGCGGAAAGGAAACGCTCGACCATTCCTGAGTTGAAGCGGCGCATCAAATCATCTTGAAGAGAAAGATAGAAACGAGACTCTCCTGGATCGCCTTGACGACCAGATCGACCACGAAGCTGATTATCGATACGCCTGGATTCGTGACGCTCGGTACCGAGAACGTAAAGCCCACCGAAAGAAATTACTTCTTCGTGCTGAGCGGCAACGGCAGCCTTCTGCTTTGCAAGTTCGGCCGGCCAAGCGCGTTCATACTCCTCGGGAGTATCAACTGGCGAAAGCCCTTGACGCTGCAGTTCGAAGTCGGCCATGAATTCAGGGTTTCCGCCAAGCATGATGTCAGTGCCGCGGCCGGCCATGTTAGTTGCAACCGTTACCGCTCCAACCGTTCCGGCCCTTGCAATGATTGCGGCTTCTCGTTCGTGGTGTTTAGCGTTAAGAACTTCGTGCGCAACGCCGTTTTTCTTCAACACTGCGGAAAGTTCTTCTGACTTCTCAACGCTGACGGTTCCTACGAGTACAGGCTGGCCCTTGCGGTGACGCGCGACAATGTCTTTGGCGACAGCTTCAAACTTTCCGATTTCGGATTTGTACACGAGATCTGCTTGATCCGCACGGATCATTTCGCGGTTGGTTGGAATAGGCACTACGCCCAACTTGTAAATCTGGCTGAATTCGGCGGCCTCGGTCATCGCCGTACCGGTCATACCGGAGATCTTCTCGTAAAGACGGAAATAATTCTGAAGGGTAATCGTCGCCAAAGTCTGGTTCTCGTCTTGAATTTCAATGCGTTCTTTTGCTTCGAGGGCCTGGTGCATACCCTCGCTATAGCGACGGCCCGCGAGAATTCGGCCCGTATGCTCATCAACAATAAGAAGCTCGCCATTCATGACGACATAATCCTTATCGCGCTTGAAGAGTTCCTTTGCTCGCACAGCATTGTTGAGGTAGCTAATTAGCGGAGTATTCGCAGCCTCGTAAAGATTGTTGATGCCAAGAAGTTCTTCAACTTTTGTTACGCCTTCTTCGAGAATGCCCGAAGTGCGCTTTTTCTCATCCACTTCATAGTGCACATCGCGAACCAACTTCTGAGCAATGTTATTGAACTCCACGTACCACTTAGTGGCCTTATCGGCAGGTCCACTGATAATAAGAGGAGTACGCGCTTCGTCAATGAGAATCGAGTCAACTTCATCGACGACTGCAAAGTAATGATCTCGCTGGACGCACTCTTCGAGAGTCCAAGCCATGTTGTCGCGCAGATAGTCGAAGCCGAACTCATTGTTGGTTCCGTAGGTAATGTCTGCCGCGTAAGCGATGCGACGCTCAGTTGGATCCATTGAGCCCAAAATCACTCCAACGGTGAGCCCGAGGAAACGGTGGATTCGACCCATCCACTCGCTGTCTCGCTCGGCCAAATAATCATTAACGGTTACTACGTGAACTCCGCGTCCCGTAAGAGCGTTCAAATATGAGGGAAGTGTTGCAACGAGAGTCTTTCCTTCACCAGTACGCATTTCAGCAATATTTCCTCGGTGAAGCGCCGTTCCACCCATTAACTGAACATCGTAATGACGCTGTCCAAGAGTTCTTTTTGCGGCTTCACGCACTACAGCGAACGCCTCGGGAAGTAGATCATCTAACGTGGCACCTTGGGAAAGTCGCTCTTTGAATTTTCCAGTCATCGCTCGTAGGTCTTCATCGCTGAGCAAGGAAATCTCTGCCTCGTGACTGTTAACAAGCGTGACGACTTTGCCCAAATCTCGGATAGTTCGTCCTTCTCCTGCCCGCAAGATTCGATCTAAAAATGCTGGCATGCCACAACCTTTCTCATACTCACGCGAATCGGTGCCTTACAGGGGAACTGCCCCAACCCATTGTCCTATCGTAGGGGTAGAGCAACGAAGGCGGTAACCGCAGCAATAACGTGAAAACCGCCTATTTCCAGTGTCCTCACAGCCTCGCCTAAGGTGGCACCGGTAGTTATTAAGTCATCAATCAGGAACACCTCACATGGGCGAACCAACGGCCTTATAACGCTCATCGAGCCAGAAAGATTCCCTCTTCGTGAGTGTGCATCAAGTTGAGACTGGTCGCGAACTTTGCGGTTGTGTCCAATGACCTGTCGAATTGGAAGGTTTTCTTGGCTGGCTATGTGACTCGCAATTTCTTCGACGAAATTCCGACCTCTCTTGCGAAGTGCCTTCTTCGAATGAGGAATCGGTATCAAGGTCGGATGAATTCCAAAGGTCTTGATTGCAGTTCTCAAGGAATTCCTGAGTGCTTCCGTCATCAACTCGTCGGCTCTTCGAACTCCATCCTCCTTGGCAGCCAAGAGAATGCGCCCGGCTTTCGAGCCATATTTGATAGAAGAGAAGACTGGCACGTTCCCGACATGAGTTCGATAATTTCGGATTTGGAGTTCGATAGAACACGTGCCACAAATTTCCCTTCCTAACACAGAACAACACAAACATCGAGGCGGAAAAATGAGTTCGCGCAAACCGTTTGAGATGTTCATGGCAAAAGTGTTGATAGTTCAGGGAGAAAATTGGGCTGCCAAGATCAAACTGTGGACGGATAGTCCTCTGGTTGCAGACGAATTAGCCGAGAGACGATTTCCCCACCGGCGCGCCTTGGAAGTGTCAGAACAAAATGCGCGCCTTTGTTCGGTTTACCCCACGCTTCGAGTTCGCCATTGTGAAGCCTGGCGTCTTCAAGGGCGATGGAGAGTCCAAGTCCGGTTCCACCCCGAACACGAGCACGCGAAGGATCGGCGCGCCAAAAGCGATCGAAAACCCTGAACGCTGATTGCTCTTCAAGTCCTACACCGTAATCACGAACCCCTACTGCTACCTCTGTATCAGAGGCCACGATCTTCACGCTGATCGGCTTTCTGTCGGAATATTCAATGGCGTTGCTCAATAGGTTTCGCAATATACGTTCTACGCGTCGAACATCTGCGTTGATAAGTACTGGTTCTTTGGGATGAGTGAGTTCGATAGATGTCGATCGCTCCTTCGCTAATAGCAAAAGATCTGAAATGCATCGAGTCGCAAGTGCCGTCATGTCGAATTCAACGCTTTCGAGGACGGCAACTTCTGCATCAAAGCGGCTTACTTCCAGGAGATCCTCGAGAAGTCTTTCAAACCTATCAATTTGCGCGACAAGTAATTCGGCGCTCCTTGCAATATTTGGGTCGAATTGATCTCGCGACGAGTGAATAACTTCTGAGGCCATTCGCAATGTGGTTAACGGCGTTCGGAGTTCGTGCGAAACATCCGAAACAAATCGTTGTTGGACGCGAGATAGATTCGATAGCCGAGTTATCTGATCCTGCAATGACAGAGCCATTTCGTTAAATGCTGTACCGAGCCTGGCGATTTCATCCTTCCCTCGGATCTGCATCCTCTGATTCAGATTACCCGCGGTAAATCCTTCGGCGATTCTCGCGGCCTCACGAACCGGTCGAACAATTTGGCGTACAACGAGGGAAGTAATGAGAGTAATTAACAAGAGAAGGGCAATGCCCGTTAAGAGGAGCGAACGACTAAGCAGATCAAGGGTTGCATTCTGGCTTTCTAAACTGAACAGCAAGTACATCTCGTAATCGCCAGCCTTAGGGATTGTGATCTTCTCGCCAACAGCAAGAGCAGGAACCTTTGATCCGTCGGCATAGCGAATCATCGTCTCAGACCATTCAGTGGAAACAGCTTTGTCAACCCTCAAACGCAATTCCTGCGGGATTGAAGTGAGCAACATCTGGTTGGAAGTTCGTTGATAATCAATGGCTCCCTTTGGCATGGGCTTCGTTCGCAAAAGTGCAACTTCTCTCCCGTTTATCGCCGTGCCGATGACACTTGGAGAGTTCACGATTATGTCATCGACAATCTGCTTGATTGCCTTGGCTTCCGAATCGGAAGCAAGAATAATTCGGTACTGCGCATTGAATATTGCCGAACGCGTTTCGGCGACGGATGATTCGACTTTAACCTTCTTGATGCCGTCAGAAAGTTGTGCGTAGAGTGCTGAACCTGTCAGCCACACGACACCAAGGCAAAGAAGAACAGTTGAGAAAATGACTTTAAACGCGAGGGAATTTCGAAAACTGGCAATCTTTGACGAGCGAGTCACCTCACACTCCGCCCGTTACTCCCGCTTTGTAACCCACTCCGCGAACAGTAACGACGATCTCTGGGTTCTCCGGATCGTGTTCGACTTTGGCACGAAGTCTTTGAACGTGTACGTTTACAAGACGCGTGTCAGTCGAATGGCGATAGCCCCAAACTTCGCTCAACAGGGCATCACGGGTAAAAACTCTTCGAGGTTCTTTCGCCAAGGCGACCAGTAGGTCAAACTCAAGTCGAGTTAGAGCAATTACTTTTCCTCCGCGTGTGACTTGGTGTGCCACCAAATCAATTGCGAGGTCGGCCAAAGTAAGCCGTCCTGACAGCCCTGCGGATGAACGACGAAGTCGAGTGCGAATTCGCGCCACCAGTTCAGACGGGTGCTTGAAAGGCTTGATCATGTAATCGTCTGCGCCGGCCTCAAGACCTTCGACGACATCTAAGGTGTCGCCTTTAGCGCTGAGCATCACGATAGGCACCATTGATTCGGCACGAATAAGTTTGCACACTTCAATGCCGGTTAGTCCCGGCAACATAACGTCAAGAAGAACAAGGTCGGGAGGATTTGCCCTAAAAACTTCTAGGACCTCATCCCCGCGACTTACTAAATCCACATCAATTCCTGCGCTCGTCAAAACAATGCCGAGCATCTCGGCAAGGTCTTGGTCGTCATCGACGACCATAACCAAAGTCATTAGCTACCGTGTTCCCAAGAGTTTAAGTACATATCTTGCGCGGGAGTAAGGGTATCAATCTGACCGCCCATGCTCTTGAGCTTCATCTTTGCAACCTCAAGATCGATGTGCGTCGGAACATTGTGAAGGCCGGCCGGCAGATTCTTTGATTCTGCAACGAGCCATTCAGCGGTGAGGGCTTGATCTGAGAAGGACATATCCATTACTGCTGCTGGGTGTCCTTCCGCCGCACCAAGGTTCACGAGACGACCTTCAGCCAGAAGCAACAAGCGACGGCCATCGGCCATTACATATTCATCTGTCTGATGGCGAATTTTTGAATTCTTCTTGGCCGATTTTTTCTCTAACCAAGCAACATCGATTTCAATGTCGAAGTGCCCTGAGTTGGCCATGATTGCGCCATCCTTCATCACGGCAAAATGCTCTTCGCGCAATACGTCACGATTACCGGTGACCGTGATGAATACATCGCCTAGCTTCGCAGCATCGATCATTGGCATAACTCTGTAGCCCTGCATCATCGCATCGAGGGCTTTAGTGGGGTTGATTTCGGTGACGATGACATCGGCGCCCATACCCTTAGCTCGCTCTGCAACGCCTTTTCCGCAGTAACCAAATCCTGCAACAACCAGGATTCGACCTGCCAGCAAGAAATTGGTCGAGCGGAAGAGCGCATCAAGACTTGACTGACCGGTGCCGTAGCGGTTGTCGAACATGTGCTTGGTGTCGGTGTCATTCACAGCAATCATCGGGAATTTCAGCGCGCCATCTTTTGCCATTTGACTTAGACGAATGACGCCAGTTGTCGTTTCTTCGCAACCACCCGTAATTCCTGCAATCAGCTCGGTACGTGTTGTGTGTAAGGTATTTACTAGATCGCAGCCATCATCAAAAACTTGGTGAGGTTGAATATCCAAAGCAGCATTAATGTGCGAGTAGTAACCGTCACGGTCAACCGAATTACGGGCAAAAACGCTAATTCCGTATTCGTGCACTAGCGCCGCTGCTACATCATCTTGCGTGGAAAGTGGATTAGATGCACAAAGTGCTATTTCGGCGCCGCCAACTTTCAAAGTGCGCATGAGGTTTGCAGTCTCTGTCGTCACGTGCATGCAGGCTGCGATTCGGACTCCGGCGAATGGCTGACTCTTGGCAAAACGTTCGCGTATTTGGGCAAGAACGGGCATATTCCTCTCGGCCCATTCGATTCTCTTTCGGCCCTCTGCAGCAATACTCGCATCTGCAATATCGTGTCTCGGCAGTGTGACTGTGGCTGATGAACTCACGAAAAACTCCTTCTCGGACGAAACGTTATTAAGGCTCCTAGGTTACTTGGTCAGGCTCTGAACAGCACATCTCAGCGGCCGATAAGGTCCAAAACCTCATCCCGAACCCGATCCAACCGAGCCTTTGTCTTTGCTTCAACATTCAAGCGAAGCAGTGGTTCTGTGTTGGAGGGTCTCACGTTGAACCACCATCCTTCGGCACTGACCGTCAGACCATCAAGGTGATCCAGAGTCACTCCCGCCTTTGCGCCGTAAATCTCTTCGATATCGGAAAGAATGGATGCGGGATCAATGACAGTCGAGTTGATTTCGCCACTCGAAAAATATCGCTGATAGTTCTTCAAGATCTTCGACAGCGGCTTGGTCTGATTACCCAAGGCGGCAACTGCGTGAAGGGCAGCGAGCATCCCAGAATCTGCACACCAGAAATCTCGGAAGTAAAAGTGCCCTGAATGCTCTCCCCCAAATACTGCACCCGTATCTGCCATCTGTTTCTTAATGTAGGAATGACCCACTCTGCTTCTTATGGCTGTCCCACCAGATTCCTCAACGATTTCGGCAACTGAACGAGATGAAATCAGATTATAAATCACGCTTGAATTCGGGTGCTTCGCCAACTCGCGTGCGGCTATTAAACCTGTAAGAGTTGATGGATTTACGATCTCACCTTTCTCATCCACTAAAAAACAACGATCTGCATCTCCATCAAAAGCCAATCCAATGTCTGCACGGTGCTTGCGAACCGCTTTCTGCAAATCTACGAGATTGTTGGGGTCGATTGGATTTGCATCGTGGTTGGGGAAAGTGCCATCCAATTCGAAAAACAATTCGATGATCTCCACATTTAATCGGTCGAAGACTGGCCTGGCCGTGTACCCGGCCATTCCGTTGCCAGCATCGATCACTATCTTGAGCGGGCGGATATCGTTAACGTCAACCAGTGATAGCAAGTGACTCGCGTAATCGTCCAACATATTTCGTTGCGATTCAAGACCAACTGGACGCATGATGATGGGACTGCCCTCGACCACGTTGCGTTCTATGGTTTGTAAACCGGATTCCTTGCCGATCGGGCGGGCACCACTTTTGCACAATTTTATTCCGTTGTATTCAGCCGGGTTATGACTGGCCGTGAACATGGCCCCAGGCATATTCAATTTACCTGAAGCAAAATAGAGCATGTCCGTTGATGCCAGACCGATTCGGATAACGTCCATCCCATTAGACGTGGCTCCAGCCGAGAATGCACTTGCCAAGGTTGGCGACGATGGACGCATATCTTCGCCGATCACAATCGTGCCGGGTTCGCGCTCTTGTTCCAGAAATCTTGCAAAGGCTAGACCGACGCGAAAAGCAAAATCAGGGGTTATTTCCGTTTCGACCAGTCCCCGTATGTCATAAGCTTTGAAAATATCGGGCGATTTATAGTCACTCATGGTTACGAACGAACGGCACGCAAATGACCGCGCCGACCAAGGCCCTGGGTACCTGTCGGAGAATCCGATTCATCTGCAGCTTTGACGGGATGAGCTACTTCGCGGACGGCATCTGCTATTGCCATCAAGTCTTCATCTGTTGGGCCAGGTTCGGTGCCAGTTAGTTCTTGTCGAATGACGCTCCATCCATTGGGAACGGTCAAGCGCTGGGCATGGACTTCGCAAAGATCGTAGGCATGCGGTTCAGCAAAAGTCGCCAAGGGTCCAACCACCGCTACCGAATCCGCGTACACATACGTGAGGGTCATAACCGCTTTGCGACGGCAGCCTCCACGGGAGCAGCCACGGCCGACGCGAGATGTCATGCCATACAGGTTAGTGGGAGAAACTCGTTTTAGATTGCAATGACCCGTTTACTAATGGCTGATCACGGCGATGTCGGAAACAGGAACTGGCGCCTTTGCCAACGTACTTCCAACTGCGAGCGGAAAGGCGCCAATCCCACTCGTCGAAGTGATCAAACCACTGGCAGCCACCGGAGATTTGATACGTGAAATAGTGATCGACTGCGCTTTGTCCGGGACCTTCCAGATCACGTTGTCGTTTCCGAAGATATGTGCTGTAACCGTCTTGCCAGTTGTGAGGCGTGTCGAAACAATCAGATCAACAACGTCACCAGTGAAAACCAATGTGGGTGTCAGACCCGTGATCGCCATCTCCATCGGTTCCAGCAGCGGGCTCATGGCGTTCCACACGATGTCTTGATGATCGCTCATCCGAAGTGGCGAATATACGCCCGCCACCAACGGTTGATCAGATCGAATTCGAAGCGAGAATGCGCTGAAGGCAATGGTGGAAGCCAGTGGCAAGTCGATCACCTGGCCGTGAGGTACGACTCTTCCATCAAAGCCGACTGGCACGAAGACTCCGTCTTTCGAAATCGAATCTACTCGAATATTCGCGTCTACATTTCCGGGAACTAGTAGCCGGAGAACGTGGGGGCCGCCGACACCCTTCGTGACTTGATGAGGTATTCCGGCAATTACAAAATCAGTTCGGGGGAAATCAACCGAGTTAACCGCGTCTCCGCCCAATGTTTTCAATCCCTTGGCGCGTTCATCGACCAAGAATGAATTGATACGCCCAGATCGAGCGGTGACCCTGATGACCAAACGCGAAGCGCCTGCAGCCAAGATATCAAGTGAAACGCGTGACGAAGAGTTCGCGCGAACAGTCAAAACCTTTCCAGATTGAGGACCGTCGGCGGTCCAGACCGCGACATCCACAATCGCATCGCTTAGCCCACTATTTACTACGTACAGCCGACCCCTGCTGGTCACATCTGCGGCGCCTCCCACAAACCACTGGTCACCTTGAGGTGCCCGACATAAGGTGGAACCGGCCCAAACGCCGCTCAGATTCTGCCATGCGAGCGAACTAGTTGCCCCCTGGTCGAGCAAGATCGCGCCCTTTGTGATCGCATATCGAGTCGTTCCAATTGGCAGCATCGCAGTGGACTTGCCGAAAATAATTCGAAACGGAATTTTCTTAGTGGCGATTGAAACTTGCGAAGTTACATTGGGATCAGTCGGCGGGCACACGACAGCCGGATAGCTCTGCGAAAAC
This sequence comes from Actinomycetes bacterium, assembly GCA_025355665.1. Lineage (GTDB taxonomy): Bacteria > Actinomycetota > Actinomycetes > Nanopelagicales > Nanopelagicaceae > QYPT01. The sequence goes on along the minus strand of JANXZF010000025.1, from coordinate 11,911 downwards.
TTTGCAGGTTCTCCTTTGGTCGTGAGTAAATTACCTGCCACTAAGGCAACCATCACGGCTCCGGCAATTATCAGCGCTCTTCTAAATTTCATGTGAGCTCCTCAAGAGCAATCTCGCCGCGTCTTCGCCCACTTGGAACAGTCATTACGAGCACCAATAAGAAGATAATCATCTGCAGCGATAACCAAGCGCGCCTGGAAGTGCCGTCATGAATAAGTGAGAAATCGCCCGCTTGCGAAACTTCGAATTGCGGCAGCCCATAAGAATTTCGCGACCGCGGCAACTGCTTTCCGTTCTGAATCACTTTCCAAGAATTGTCATAATTTTCACTCAAGCTCAAAATCCCAGGACCTGGTGCCGAAACTCGTGCTGAAACATCCTGAGTTGGAAGAGCCACCGATTTACCCTTTGAATCAGTGAAAACTAGTCGATCACTTATCCCTGCAACTTTCCAAACAATCCCTGCCTGAGTCGATGAAGTTCTGAGAAACCCCCCAAGCCCGTCGACTTCTCTCGTCAATTGAATATCCACTGGTTTCTTCATGAACAGGTATTTGATCCCATACCCGGCCAAAACCTTGCTACTGCTGATACCCGAACCGTCAACAATTTCGCGCACCGCAACCTCTATATCCTTCGAGTCTGCGGGGGCAACATCAGGATCGGCAAGCATCGCATCGCTTTCACGCGCAATAAAGAACGAAATCGTGTCTGTTTTGCTACCTGAGATATTTCGAAGAACCAGCGTTTTTACTCCTGGAGTAACAGCCAAAAAAGGAGGCAGAACACTCGGATGATTCGCGCGAACCGGCGAGGCCGCTCCTGAAGTGATTACCCAAATGGAAGCGGAAAAGCCGTAAAAGATCGTCGTGCCAATCGCAAGACCGGCAAGTACGTGCCGATAATGGAAGCGGACATTGGTAAGTTTCTGACGCAGCCCATGCAAGATCACAACGCCAGCGCATAGAGATGCGATGGTCGCATAGGCAAGAAGTGTTCCCGTCCAAAGAATTTCACTCCTCGCGCTGGAGTGTCCGGAAATAGTTAGAACGCTTAATAGTGTGGCAATCAGCAAAAAGGTTAATCCGATTTCGGCGTACTTTCGAGCCATTCCAGATGACAGCGCCGAAATGATCAGCACAAAGGCCACGGGACTTAGGATCCACCAAGGCATTGAACCTGGTCCGCCAGGGTTGGCGAGAAATGCCAAATTGGGCCCGCCTCCAGGAATGAGCAACCCAGGTTCAATTAATAAACGGCTTGGGTGCACCAATGCTTCGAAGGACCACGGCAAGCAAAGGGCGAAAGGTGTGACTATCAACGTCGCTCGCTTGCTGAGTCTTCTCAAAAGGAGCGATCGATTGCTTCCCTTTCTAAAATCGCGCACGTCCAAGGCCAAACCAAGAATGTATATCAGTGCAATCCCCATAAAGGCTTGGAAGCTAAATGCGGTTAGCGCTCCGAGCAGAAGGCTGAAGCCAAAAATCGCCCGCCAATGGATTTCTTCGACTTTTCGCATTCGAGTTAAGAAGAAAGCGATCCGCGGTCCAATTATTAATGCAGCGATGGTTCCAAGTCGGCCAGAGTTGATAGCAGCAATTGCCACGGGAGAAATCGCGTAGGAAAAACTTGCCCCCATGATGAGCCAAGCGTTGCGCGAGAGTTTTCGAAGGAGCGAATACATGGACCACATGAAAAGCAGGGGCGCAATCCAGAAGAGAAAAGCAAGAAGAGCAAAGGCTTTTCCGAAAAAGAGCGTCGAGAGAATCGCGATGATGAGTATCCATGTGGGGGTGGCCGTGGAACTTCCCATTCCAACCTGATGCCAAGACTCCCCATACCTGCTCCATAAATCACTCGCCCCAATTGGAGAGCCAGGAAGTGCACCGCCAACTAAAGATCCGTAGCGGTGTGCCGACCAAAGAGAGGTGATGGCAACAAGTGCAACTACACCCAGCACCCCAGGACGACGAAAAGCGCTGCGCCAATAATTCGACGGCGAAGGTGCCAAAAGATCTTCATCTTCGGATGGAGCATTCAAAATTCCCACGAACTCGGGACGTGCTGGCAACAAAGTTTGCCGGATTGATTCGGAAGCTCTAAGTAGCCCCAACCGAAGTTGCGACCATCGCGGCGGAATAAACCTTGAGACCACTCGTGCGGAAATCATCCTTTTCTTTTTCCTGAATTTGCGCGCTTCGAGAATTAACCCTGGGCGCACCAATAGCAGGGCCACCGCAAGTACCTCGTCGGATGCGTACCCCGGCAATTTCGCCAGTAAATATCCACCCGCACGCACCATCGCGCTGAATAGCATCTGGATAGAAAGCCAGGGAAGCAACCACCACGAAGAATTCGTGAGCAATACATAGGCAGCGTTTCGGCGATCAAGAATGAGAGGTCGCCTGAGGGCCCCGCTCTTAACATCCAGCTTTCGCCGTTCGGATGCCGCAGCTTCTGCGTGAAAAGCAACGGCATCTGTTGCGGCAATTACTGAATATCCGGCAACGTGGGCTCGCCACCCAAGGTCGACGTCGTCGCGGAAGAGCGTCAAGTTCGGATCAAAGCCACCAAGTTCTTCAAAAACATCACGCCGAATCAGCATGCCCGCGGTGCTAACTGACAAGACTTCTCTTATTCCATCGTGCTGACCTTGGTCGTACTCGTGAGGTTCAAGACCGGTCCAGCGAGCGCCGTTGTTGGCAATGCTCACGCCAGCTTCGAGAAGATGGGATCTGTCATACCAGCCGCGCAATTTGGGACCGGCGATTGCAACTTGAGGTCGGTCTTCGACCGCATTCAGAAGGGCTACCAATGCGCTCGGCTGGGGAGCACAGTCATCATGGATCAACCAGATCCATTCGGTCTTGTCTGAATTTTTTGGCAAAGTTTCAAGACCCGCGGAAACGGCTGCGCCAAAGCCAGTGTCGCGAGGCATGGTTAGCGAGGCAACGCGAGCGTTTCGCAAAAGTTTCGAAGAGGTATCAACGGAATGAGTATCTACGGCGAGGGTGAAATCGATGGGTCGAGTTTGCGAGGCCAATGATGCAACCACTTCTGGAAGCCACATCGCTCCATCATGGACGACAAGAATCGCCGTTACATGATGGCTGCTGTGGTTGGAGTCAGCCATGCGGACTGCCAGTCCGCGGGTTAGGCGGGACGACGCTTAAGTCGACGGCGCTCGCGCTCTGATAGCCCGCCCCAAATTCCGAATCGCTCATCATGGGCGAGGGCGTAATCCAAACACTCTGATCGAACATCACAGGACATGCATACTCGCTTTGCCTCACGAGTTGAACCGCCCTTTTCAGGAAAGAATGCCTCTGGGTCGGTCTGGGCGCAGAGCGAGCGCTCTTGCCATGAAAGTTCAACGTTCTCGCCTGTGATGAGTTGGATGTTGGGACCATCAGGTCGAATATCTGACATTCCTACACTCCTTCAATTCTTTGACAACTTTTGGCATCAATACTCTGTACTTCAAAATTAAGGCTGTTGTCGGATTAGGCCCTACGGACGTAAATCCAATAAGTGAATTACACGCGTGTAAGTCGATGAAGTCAAGTCATTTTCTGCCTTTACCTACGGTTAATTTCACGCTATAGGGGAAACAGGCTCACAACTTCGCCGTCGGAAATAAAAGAATCTTCAACATTTAACTGCGACGTAACAGTGGCATGTGCGGCTACAAAGCAATTACGTATCCTCGCACCAGGCATCACTGTTGCGCCTTCGGAGACGATTGAGCCGTCCACCAAAGCCCCGACACGTATACGAGCACCTCGACCAATCGCCGAGCCACCTGTGACGGTCGCACCTGGCTCGACTACCGCGCCTTCGTGTGCAATGTATTCCGCGGATCGATGTACGAGTGGTACTGCCTCGAGGGCTCCCTGGTTTGCTAATCCGCGAACAAGATCGGCCGAGCTTTGCAGAAGGGCTCTCGGTGTGCCGATGTCTATCCAGTAAGAGTCATCAACCATTCCATAGATTGCCTGACCGTTGGCGACTAGTCGAGGAAAAATTTCCCTCTCAACGCTGACCACCTTGCCCTCTGGGATGGAATCAATTATCCGTGGATTGAAAACGTAGCACCCAGCATTAATAGTGTTAGTTACTGGTTTTTCCATCTTTTCTAGAAATGCGGTTACGCGACCCTCATCATCTATCGGCACACACCCAAATGCTCTTGCGTCTGCGACATGGGTCAGATGGATGGTGACGTCGGCCCCCAAAGATTCGTGCATTTTGATTTGCTTGGAAAGATCATGAGAGCTCAGGACGTCGCCATTGAAGATCACAATCGACTCGGATTTAGTCAGAAGTTGGGCCGCATTTCGAATTGCTCCCCCGGTTCCAAGTGGCTCCTTCTCAACGGCATATTGGAGTTTCATCCCCCATTTAGATCCGTCACCAAAGTAGGGAATGAAAACTTCGGACATGTACGAAGTTGCCAAAACAAGAGAGGTAATACCGGCGCGTTTGGCCATTGCCAATTGATGCTCGGTGACTGGCAGGCCAGCAATGGGAAGCATGGGTTTAGGGACGGTGCTTGTGAGCGGCATCAACCGCGTTCCCAATCCGCCGACTAAAAGTATTGCCTGGGCCATAGTTTGTTGAGTCTACTTAGGTTGACTCACCAGTTGAAACCGCTCGTTCCATCGCGTGGCTGTACTGCGACCATGATCCCGGGAAAAGCCTCCCCTGTCCGAGACCTACGAATTCCATAGTTAGTAGGTTGTGACATGCGGTTACACCCGAACCGCAATACGAAATCACGTCCTCACCTACCTTGACCCCAGCCTCTTCAAACCGCCTTCTGAGAATCTCGTGAGGCAAAAAAGTACCGTCATTATTGAGGTTTTCTCGACAAGGCACATTCACCGCACCAGGTATGTGACCCGGACGTGGATCAATCGGATCGGCTTCGCCTCTAAAGCGATCGCGATTACGCGCGTCGATTACTACATTTCTTGAATCACTTGCTTCATCAATATTTGCAAGACGATTTGCTGGCCAAGGTCGCGTTGAAAAATGAGCCGCATCCAACCCCTGCCCACCTTTTTGCAGGGCACCCTTATAACTGTGAAGTCCCCCATTAAGCAGGGCGGCATTTTCTCCAAGGGCACGCAACATCCAAACAAGTCGGGCGGCAATTACTCCCCCAGCATCGTCATAGGCAACAACGGTGGCACCGTCACCAATCCCACTCTCCGACATTCCTTGAGCAAAAAGTGAAGACTCAGGCAATGGATGTCTTCCAACATCTGCACCGCCGTGGCCAGAAAGCCATGTATCTAGATCGATAAACACAGCACCAGGAATATGCCCCTGTACGTACGCATCGCGTCCAGAACGTCCGTCCAAGTACCAGCGCGAGTCCACCAATTTCACTTCGTTTTCATGCTCTTTCAACCAGGCATAATCAACAACGGGGGCTATCACGATCTCCTCCCTTTCATAAGTCGTCAAATACTCTCGAATTAATTATCAAATCGACGCGACCGCCATGTACCCGCCCGGCTCGACGAGCGATACCTTCTCGAATGAACCCCACTTTTTCCGCAACTCTTTGAGATGAATGGTTTTCCGCCGCAACTCGCACTTCGACCCTCGAGAATCCTTGTTCAAGGAGAACCCATCGGCTCAATAAATCAAGCGCCTGCGTCATGAAACCGCGGCCCCGGTGTTCTGGCATCATCCAATAACCAATTTCGCAATTTCCATTGAGCCACTCAGCGCGTTTCACGTCTATGCAACCAACGAATACGTTCTTATGCTCGATGGCGAAAACGACGCCGATGCCCGCCACTTGGGTCTCCATGGCAATCTCATTTATGAACCGTTTTGCATCATCGAGTGTGTATGGCATTGGCAGAGGTAGCCACTTCTGAGTTTCCGTATCGCTACCGGCGATCACAACAGAAGAGGCATCGGAATCGCGAAACGGTCGGAGAGAAATCGTGCCCTGTGCTAAGACTTGGGAAGGGAACTGCTTGATCTCAGCCACCGCGTCAGACTACATCGGCTCTATACGACTGGGTACTCCTAAACGATTCAAGATGTAGTTGCGGCCAGCGTCAGTCGCATGACTGCTTCGTCAATATTCGCATCCGTAGCGGTCATTGCGACGCGGATGTGGTATTGCCCTTTTGGCCCGTAGAAATGTCCAGGGGTTGCCAGGATTCCTAATTCGGCAAGCCAGGCAATTGAATCTAAGTCCTTTTCGTGACGAGTACACCAGATGTACAGACCCGCACGCGATTCCTCCACTTCAAACCCTGCTGACTCCAGAGCAGGACGGAGCCTTTCGCGACGAGAGTTATACCTGCTCCGTTGCTCGGCGACATGGACGTCATCAGAAAGGGCAGAAATCATTGCCATCTGTATCGGTTGCGGAACCATCATGCCCGCGTGCTTTCGGACTTCGCGCAGTTTAGCAATGATTTTTGAATCGCCAACAATGAAACCGGCGCGGTAGCCCGCCATCGATGAACGCTTAGATAATGAGTGCACTGCAATGATATTGTCATTGGTTCCCTCAGTCAGACTCAGAATAGAGAGCGGCTCGACACCGTGACCGAATTCCAAATAACACTCATCCGACGCTACAACTGATCCACTTTGACGAGCCCAATCAATAACCGAAACCATTTCTGCTTCGGTATGAACTCGTCCCGTCGGATTTGAAGGAGAGTTGATCCACGCAAGATCAGCCTCTGGCCAAGTCGACGGATCCACTGCGACTGCAGTTCCAACTGCCGATCCGATGATCGCACCAACGCTGTACGTTGGATAGGCGATATCGGGATAAAGAACGCTTTTGGCCTCCAAAAGGGTTGGCAGCCACGCGACTAATTCCTTCGACCCGATTACGGGTAAAACATCGAATTCGCCACTCGCGCCAAGCCTGTTGGTTGCCCAGTCGCGAATTGCTTGACGCAATTCTGGTGTGCCTGCAGTCAGTGGGTAGCCGGGCGCATTCGTACTCTTGCGCAAAACCGCTTGAATGAATTCAGGGGTTGGATCAACCGGAGTCCCGACGGAGAGATCGACTATGCCACGCGGGTGTTCACGGGCACGTTGACCAAAGGGCGCCAACGCATCCCATGGAAAATCAGGAAGTATCAGCGTGAAACTTCTTAGTCTTCTTTGTGCGGAGCAGCTACAACAATTGGATGGTCAGAGTTTGTGAGTCCGACCTTGCTCGCACCACCTGGGGATCCGAGTTCCACAAAAAATTCAGTGTTAACTTTGGAGTAATCTTTCCATTGCGAAGGAACATCATCTTCGTAATAGATCGCCTCGACCGGGCAGACTGGTTCGCAAGCACCACAGTCCACGCACTCATCGGGTTGAATGTAGAGCATTCGAGTGCCCTCATAGATGCAATCAACTGGGCACTCTTCGATGCATGACTTATCTTTCACATCGATACAAGGCTCTGCAATTATGTAAGTCAAGGCAAACCTCCAGATGGTAAGTGCCGTCATTCTAATCCCCACGGCCCGTAGGGGCGATTTTGGCACTCCACGAGCCCTTGTTCTCAAGTTATCGTTGTGTCATGCCTCTCATGGACCGACCCGGGCCGAGCGACGTGGGCCAGCGTATGACGGTGCGTATGCACGACTCTGATGGAGGCTATCGGGACATCCTCGGAATATTGGAGTCACCGACCAGCATTCGAAAACGAGATGGGTCCCTCGTTACATTCGACCCTGATCGCATCGCCCTCTGGCGAAAAATCGAACCCCGTGTAGATCGCGCGGGCAAAGGCTCTCCCCTTTCAATGCGCATCGACGAGATTGAAAGAGCCGCCACTGCCACATGGCCCGCTGCAGAGCAAGTCCCGCTGGGCGATTGGATTCTTCGAGCAACCGGAAAATTCACGATGCGCGCCAATTCCGCCCTCGCTTTGGGCGACCCACATATTGAGATTTCCGAGGCCATCGACAGCGTTGTTGCTTTCTACCAGATAAGAAACCTCACCCCCACGATCCATGTCGCATTGCCAACGTATGTAGAACTTGACGCCTTACTTGCCAGCAAAGGTTGGTCAGAAAAAATCGTCGTGCACGTGATGGTGAGTGATATCAACGCCGGCGAAACCACGAACGACGGACTCGGGACCTGGGAATACTCAACGGAACCGAGTGATGAATGGATCGGTCTTCAAAAAGATGAAGGGGCAAAGGAAATCATGAAGCGCTATCCGGCTATTTACGCGGGGCTTCGCGTTGACGGCAGACTGATCGCCGTGGGCAGGACAGCCAATTATGAGAAATGGACCGTGCTAACCAGGCTTTTCGTCCACCCGGATTATCGCGGCAAAGGACTTGGCAAGGACCTTGTCACTAATCTTCTGAAGGGTGCCGCGATGCAAGGTGCTACAAAGGCCTTACTGCAGGTCGACTCCAAAAATAAAAACGCAATCGCCCTTTACAAGAAGATGGGTTTCGCTCTTCACCACGCATACAAATACCGTCTTCTGACTTCGCAGCCGACGAAAAGCCAGTGCTGACGATGGAACTTCGCCTCTACGACACCAAGAGCCGCGATGTCCAAACGGTTCACGTATCTAATCACAAAGTCAAGATGTACTGCTGCGGGCCCACCGTCTACAGGGATGCCCACGTGGGCAATATGCGCACATTTCTCCTCTCAGATTTAATCCGCCGAACTCTGACTGTGTTGGGCTATCAAGTATCCATTGTTCAAAACATTACCGACGTCGGACATATGAGCGAGGACTTCGAAGCAGAAGACAAACTGCTGGCCCAGTCGAAGACAGAGCACATCGACCCGCTTGCTGTGGCAAGAAAATACGAAGAACACTTTCATACTGATTTGGCCCATCTCAATATTCTTCCGGCTGACAAATATCCAAAGGCGAGCGAGTGCATTCCGCTCATGCAGGATCTGATTGCCAGATTGATTGCAAAGGGAAATGCCTACGTCGGAAGCGATAGTTCTGTGTATTTCGATGCGTCGTCATTTCCTGGCTACGGAATGATCAGCGGAAATCACCTCGAGGCTCTCAAACCTGGTCACCGATATGAATACACCGATGAAGGTGGAAAAAAATTCCATGCTGATTGGGCCCTTTGGAAGGCGGCAGGCCACCGAACCGAAATGATTTGGGACTCTCCCTGGGGACCAGGATTTCCAGGTTGGCATATTGAGTGCTCGGCAATGTCAATCCAATTCCTAGATGGCCACGTCGATATCCACGTAGGTGGCATCGATCTTCGCTTTCCGCACCACGAGAATGAACGCGCCCAATCAAATGCGATCACCGGCGCTGAGACCGTTGATCTTTGGGTACACGGTGAGCACCTGTTGTTCCAAGGGCGAAAGATGTCCAAAAGCGCAGGCAATGTTGTTCTAATTAAAGACGTGGTCGAACACGGCTACGACTCGCTCGCATTGAGATTGGTCTTTCTTGAAAACCGATACAGAAGTCAAATGGATCTAACGTGGGAAACAATCGCGGCAGCGGATGAAACCTTGAAGCGGTGGAGGAAATTGGTTAATCAAGAAGTGAATGCAATTCCAACAGAAAACGTGAAGATCACCCAAGCCATCTGCGAAGACCTGGACACGCCGCGTGCGATTCAGATCATCCGAGCGTTTGAAAAGGATCGCGACTTAGAGTTGAAAACAAAGGTGGAACAGCTTCTTTTTGCTGACAAAATTTTGGGGCTTGATCTTTCACGGAAGGAAGAGACCAGGGCGCTCACACCGGAACTAGAAGAACTCTTGAGGCTCCGCGGGAAAGCACGTTCGGATAAAAATTGGACTGAGAGCGATCGACTTCGCCACCTGCTTGAAGAACAGGGGTTGGTTATTGCGGACTTGGCCGATCGCCAAGATTGGCAATGGCGCTAAGTTAAAGTGGAAGCGCGATTGCAAGAGCAATGGTTGCTACGCCAGCATAAATGAGAGTGTTTCCTGCCATGTTGCCTTCAACCAGAAGTTCTCCGCCGACCCCTGAAGTTCCTCCGCGCAATGCGACGTATGCCCAAACAAGGCTCGCAAGCACTTTGTACCGACGCATACCCCAGGCTCTGCCAAGTATCCAGATGCCGCTTCCCGTTCCGAGCACCGCGACTACTAAACCAGCGGGAACGAAAGCGTTGTGAATCATCACCGCCGCCGCACCCAAAACTGCGCCCCAGATCAGCGAACCAATGTACTTCATATAAATGTTTAGGGAACTAATCCTGCGAATAGATCAGTCTCTCGTCCATCCTTATCGAATGGAGCCGCAGCACTTCCACTGACGAGTATGTAATACTCGTTGCCCCACACTTGATTGCCCAAGTTATTCGAAAGAGCAAAGAACGGGCCGTCGAGAGCGATCTGCGTTTCGTGAGCCTTCATTGCCGCCATCTTGCGATCTACATATTCAGTTCCATCAACGACTGCGGTTACAAGTGCATCGTCTTTGGCGAAGGGGATGTCATCTGCGCTGTCGGCACCAAAAAAACTCGATCCGCTTTCCTTCAAAGCCTCAATCCCTTGAGCGATTACGGATTTAGGAATCGCATTCCAATAGATTTTGGAAATCTTCCACTTATCGGCAAGCTCTGCGGCACGCATCGCGACTCGGTGGGCTTGGATGTGGTCTGGGTGGCCGTAGCCTCCGTTTTCATCGTAAGTGAGCAGAACATGCGGTTTCACCTCATGAATGACATCGACAAGGAGTTTGGCCGCTTCATCAAGATCGGCTTGCCAGAAAACATCTGGCCGATTATTCGGCTCGGTGCCCATCATGCCGCTATCTCGAAACTTGATATTGTCAGCACCTAAGAATCGGTAATCCGAAATTCCAAGTTCATTCATCGCTGCTGCAAGTTCAGAAATGCGATGTTCACCCAACCGATCGGTCTCGGAACTAGCTAAGTGACTGAGGCCAGGTACGAGTACTTCGCCTTCTTCACCCCGTGTGCATGTCACTAAAGTGACATGAACGCCGAGGTCGGCATACATCGCCATCGTTGCCCCGTTGTTAATCGTCTCGTCATCGGGATGCGCATGCACAAGCAACATCCTGTAGCCCGAGTACGGTCGCGGAGACATCTCAATACACCGGCAACGTTGGATCGATCTGCTTGACCCATGCGATCACTCCGCCACTTACGTGAGCTGCATCGGCAAATCCTGCATTCTTCACAATCGCCAAGCACTCTGCGGATCGAACACCGGATTTGCAATGCAGGATGATCTGTTTGTCCTGCGGCAATTTGACAAGGGCGCGACCGTCGAGAAATTCCTGCTTAGGAATCAACGTTGCCCCGGGAATACGAACGATTTCCCATTCGCTTGGTTCGCGGACATCTATGAGGAAAATATTCTGGTTGTCATCCAACATGGACTTTAGCTCTGTAACAGAGATCGTTGAGTCTTTCACGGCGATTTCGGCTCCCTCCGATAAGACCCCACAGAAGGCCTCATAGTCTTCTAATAATTGTGTCTGTGTTGGATTCTCACTGCACAGTGGGCAGTTCGGATCTTTCCGTACCTTGATTTTGCGATAGGACATTTCGAGGGCGTCATAAATCATGAGCGAACCAATAACAGGCTCACCGATCCCTATAATCAACTTGATCGCTTCGGTCGTTTGAATCGAACCGATGGAAGCGCAGAGAACTCCGAGGACTCCGCCTTCGGCACAACTTGGAACCATGCCCGGTGGCGGAGGTTCTGGGTAGAGACATCTGTAACACGGCCCGTACTCGGCCCAAAAGACACTGGCCTGTCCGTCAAAGCGGTAGATGGAACCCCAAACGTAAGGCTTACCAAGAAGAACGCACGCGTCGTTCACCAAATACCGCGTGGCAAAATTGTCGGTGCCATCGACGATCAAATCGTATTGAGTAAAGATGTCTTGGACATTTGATGTATCGAG
>JANXZF010000021.1 GCA_025355665.1 Actinomycetes bacterium | reverse complement strand
TTTCCTCAGTATTGTCGTTTACCGGCCACCCCAGTTGGAAATTTCTAGATTGGAAACCAACGACGAAATATGACTCTGCAATACTTCATACGTACTTTATGCAGGAAATGTTCGTACGAGGTATTTTGGTCGCAAATACGCACAATATCTCTTTGGCTCATTCCCCTAAAGATGTCAATAAGATCGTAAACGCCTATAAAGAATTTCTTCAATCACTGAGTAAGGCGCTCACCGACGAAAATTTGGAGGCCCACCTGAAGGTGGCACCGCTCAAACCTCTCTTCAAAGTACGATAACAGGCCTTCGCAGTTTCTTGCCGGTGTCGATGATTTCCGGATCAGTTTCATCAATTGCTTTTTGGCACGACACCAAAAGTATTGCTATGCGATCCTTCTAAATCAAGTTTCATGACCACTGCATCTTCTTGCAGCCCCTCAATTTGCCTCTCAATTTCAAAGAATCCCACAGCCTTATAGCTACGAATTGCCGCAACGTTCTTGCGGGAAACCCCGAGAAGGTAAACCGTGATTCCCATGCTCCGTCTTAACCATTCAATCGCTTCAATAATCACTTCGCGTGCCGCATGAACGTTTCGCCACTCTTCATCTCCGATCAAAATACCAAGCCAAGCCTCCCCTCCCACAGCACCCAGGGGTTCGAATTTGATGTTACCTATGTGTTTCGACTCGGTTTTTGTAAATATCCCAAGAAGGAGTGCATCGTCTCTGTTATTCTTTTCGACAACATACTTGCGAAGATCGTCCTTGGTGTAATGAGGATTAATTCCCTCAATGTACGGATTTGACTCCTCATTGCGAATCCAACCTAGGTAGGCCGTTAGATCGTCAACCGTTGGATCTATTTCACGCAAAAGGAATCGTTCCGACTCAATCATGGGTGCCCTCTCCACTCAACACTCGCTAATTATCCTTGAAAGGCTCTCTACTCGAAGCAAGTCTATATCCCAGTCACTAGGTGACCTCAGGTCAGTCAACTTGAAACGAGTGGACAACTTGGCTTATTTCCTTGAACGCCCAAAACCTAAGGTAGTGGACTCATTGCCAATTTCGCATCTCCCGCTCGCAAGAATGGAATTCCACGCAACTGAGGAAACCAAAAACCTTGATCTCCTCTCAGTCCGCCCTCAAATTCAAAGAGCTCATCGTGAAAAAATGGATCCACCCATTTTGTGGTTGCCATAGAGATGGCGGATTTCGGAACGTGTTCTGGTGCCAGTATGAAGACAGAGGCAGCGTTAAGAGGATTAAGGTTGAATCTTATGGGAATCTTTTCTAGAAGTCTCCAGCCCGCCGCTGAGATTGCTGCGTCTAATTTTCCTATATAGGAGAGATTCTGCATTCTTCCCTTTTGTTCAGCGCTCGCATTGTCGAAATCGGGCTCAATAAGAATTATGAGCTCTCGAGCTACCCTCGATAGCTCAGCCAATATCTCACTCTCTTTCCCACCATTAGGTTCAAGGGCATGAATTGTCATAGCACAATCAATGGAATTGTCAGCGAGCGGAATACTGCATAAGTCTGCGACAGCAAAACTAATTGGAATGAATTTTAGAGACGCATTCTCTTTTGCCCAACTCAGTCTGCTCCAGGAGATATCAAATGCTAGAACGGTCAAACTTAGGTTGAGTCGCTCGAGAAGTGGGATTAACGTTGTACTCTCACCGGTTCCAGCGTCCAATAGACTCCAACCAGGCAGGATGAAACTCCCAACAATGTCTGCTATTTCATTCACGAAGTTTGTAGAGAAATCTGGATTGCTCTCGGTAAACCTCGTGTATGAGCCGGCCTGTAAGTCGTAAATGATTTCGATGGCTTTAGAATCGATTGGAATTCCAAGAGATTTCAACAGCCCTGTGATGCTGAGCCCTTGAGAATAGGCGTCCTTCAAAGTGGCTAATTGAGACGCGCTTATCATCACTGGAACAAGGTACCTGATGACATGTTGATCCACCCATCCGACAACGATGGAGCCGCTGTAAGACTCCGGGTGATCCTTGACGTTTGATATTCGCCTGATGCTTGACACTTCTAGGTGGTTATTTATAACTCATTTCTTCGTTGTTGTCTGTGCGTTCTTCTTGCGGATCACCTCCCCTGGTCGATTTCGCAGGGCGCTTTTGATGAGATCTGAGCCGTCCCAGATCTGAACCATCTCTTTTTGGATATGGACATCGACGTTGTGACCATTGCGATGTTTGCCCACGCTGATCTGCTGCCAGGCGATGCTGACAACCCCGTTGGCTCCCACTCGACGCGTGACCCAATCTGGTCCTTGTCGGACTTCATCGAGGGCCGTTGTGTCAGACATCGGTCCCACGATGATATTTCCCAGAGAGGTGAATCTGGTCATTGGTGTCACCATGCCGATGCCTTGATGAGGCCTAACGGTGTTGTATTCAACGACCCATGCATCGAGTTCTTCTTGGGCACTTGCTTTGCTTTCAAAAATGCGACCGGTGAGAAATTCGGTGCGAAGTGAGCGATGAAAGCGCTCGATCTTTCCGGTGGTGGTGGGAGAGCGGGGCGCTGTCAATAAATGGTCGATGCCATTTTCTCGACAGATCTTGTCGAAGAGAACTTCCACATTTTTGTTGGAGTTGAAGCGACCCGTGAAGACCTTGCCGTTGTCGGTCAAGATCTCTTGAGGAACCCCGTGAAGGTGCATTGCGCGGGCGAAGTGGTCACAGACCGAGCGAGATGTTGCCCGGACCATGAGACCTGCCACGACACAGAGCCGCGAGTGATCATCAACTCCGGTTAAACATTTGAGTTCGCTTCCATCGGTGAGCAAGATGCCACCGACCTTCTTAACCCAGTAGTGCCAGAGCTCCATGGGACCGCCACGTTCCCACCTCTTGAACTTTCGATCCCTTTCTTTTCGAGCACCCGGCTCAATCATCTTGGCTCGTTTCAAAGCACGATAGATGCCTGACACTGAGGGAGGCGGATCAATCCCCTCGCGGAGCAATTGATACTGGATGCGCTTGGGCCCCCAGAAAAGATTCTGCCTGCGCAACTCAATGACGCGCACTTGAATCTCAGAACTCATCTGGTGTTCACATCTGTCGGGTCTGTGGGATCGCTCGACTAGGCCGGCCATCCCCTCCTGCTCATAGCGCAGCAGCCAACTATGAACGGACTGGCGTGAGACGCCGAAACGATTAGCCACTTCGATGATGGAAACTCCATCTCGGATGACCGCGAGAACTGCTTGATATTTCTGCTCCATAACACTGATCTCCATAAACATGAGAGAAGTGTCAAGCATCAGCCGAATACGCCGTCAAGCATCAGCCGAACATCTGTCAAGCAACTGGTGAACACGATATGTCAAGCAACTGGTGGAGTAATACAAATTGATTGGAGCCGCCTCGGGGATTCGAACCCCGGACCTACGCATTACGAGTGCGTTGCTCTACCCCTGAGCTAAGGCGGCCGATCTGGCGTGCAAAAGTACCGTGCGCTTAGGAAATACCCAAACCGCGTCCCCGAGAAAGAAGAAATTCAATATCGAAGGCACATGCCTCTGCGGGGATGACCGAATTGCTTAATACCTTGTCCCACCATTTTATGGTGGCGGTCACAGATTCGCGCTGATTCCACGCACAATTCCAGTTTAGGGAAGATCGCGCCAATTTCGAATCAAGTTGGAGTGCGATGGCCTCTATGCCTTCCTCTTGCTCTTGCTCGGCAAATTCCACCGAAGTCGGAA
>JANXZF010000012.1 GCA_025355665.1 Actinomycetes bacterium | reverse complement strand
CCTTGCTTTCGGTGAAGCCGGCCACGTAGTAATAAGCCGTAACTTTGGAAATCTAACGAATGGAGAGAACGGTCTGCCCATCAACGCCGATCGTGTACCCGGAATCTTCATCGGCGTATTCAATACGAAATATCTTTTCTGGCTCGCACTCGCCGTCCTAATCTTCGTATACGCAGCAATCTGGTGGGTAACGCAATCGTCGGCGGGTCGTGTTTTCTCCGCTCTTCGGGATAACGAGGTTCGCACTTCTGTTCTCGGTCTCAATCCCAATAGATACAAATTGCTTTCCTTTGTTATTGCTGGCACTTTGGCAAGTGTTGTCGGATCAGCGATGTTATTAGTGAGTGGAAATGCTGCGCCTCGGTATGCAACGGCAGAAACGACGATTGCACTCCTTCTTATGGTGATCTTGGGCGGGTCCGGTACGCGATGGGGCGCCGCACTTGGTGGCATTCTTTATTCCATCGCGAGCACCCGATTGCAGGATCTCAATCAGGGCAACGTACTCTCCTCTCTTCCGAAGTTCATTAGCGGGCCGCTTTCAGAACCCGCCTTCATCTTGGGCCTGCTATTCATACTCATCGTAATGTTCGCACCTGGCGGGCTTTCTGGTGCGTACTATCGACTCCGATTGCGGTATCTCCAACGCAAGGCAGAAAAGAACGCCCCAATCGCCGTGTAAGGTTCATCTCTGGGGGCGGTAGCTCAGTTGGTTAGAGCCCGGAACTCATAATTCCGTCGTCGTCGGTTCGAGCCCGACCCGCCCCACAAGTGAGAATGTATTACTCCGGTTGATGCTGAAGGGATTCAGCCTCCAAGGCTCATCAGCACTCTTTCAATACCCTCTGGAGATCCTTCCACCTCACTCAAAATATCTTTACGTTTCTGCAACTCTGCGAGGGCGGTTCTAACGCGCACCCGCTCTTTCTTAGTTACCTTTCTCTCAGAATCGCCTAACGAATACATAGTTGCCAGAGTAGCCAGATCTTGTAAGTGTCTGTCTTTGGAACGGTCCGAAGGGTTTGAATAGGCCGCGGATTTGATTACCAACGCTCCGGTTAGATGCGGTCTATTGATGGTTGCAATCTTGCCGTCCAGGGAGATTTGGATTTTTTCAGAGTTGTTAAGGGCTCCTTGCCCACCAATTGTCTCAAGGGTTGTACTCCCTGAAATCCCTGTCTTTCGGCTCGCACGTTCCCCCACTCCGCGAGCAATTAGAACATCAATAATTGCCTCTTCTCGCCTCCATCGAAGCTGGTGGCCTTGAGATGTTGGCAAATCAGGACGAAAACCGATTTCATGCAACGTTGAAGTAAAATTTCTAAGGATTTTTGGGTTCGCTTTTACGTCCAATACTGCATCGACATCATCTGTGACTCGCGCTGGAGACATTCCGCGCTCCCAACAATGAAGTTGCACTAACTGGCCCCCAATGAGACTCCACTCATCGGGAATGATCGCGGACACTTCAATCAACCCCAGCCAACTTGCCCTCTGGCCGCCAACCAGCATTGGCAAAATAATTTCCTTCATAATTTTTGAAGCAGTGATAGCACCTGCGCTCGATCTCTCACTTCATAGTGGTCGGCAAGATCCACTAACACGTATCCATACGGAATTGGCCGGGGCAATTCCTCATCAACTATTCGTAAAATAACATTTGGCTTCTCTGACGGCACCAGGAGATGCCTTTTTTCAATGCTCTCAATATTCCTCTTCCTTGCATAACCTTCGAAGAAATTGTTTGCCGTAAGACCACTTCTAGAATCACTCACTCCCGATGGAATTACTCCCGCATCTAGGCCGAGCCGAGCTAAATCGGCAATATTTATACTGTAACTGTGAACTTCGGCGCGTTTTCGTAGCCACGACTTCAGCAGCAAAGCTGGTTCTGGATCTTCTTTTAGAATCTTCAAACGCTTGCGTAAACGAATCTTCTCTGCTGGATCTAAGTTGGCGGGCATCTCTGAATTTGAAAGAAGATCCAGAAAGGCTTTGCTCATCTTCGAACTCATTGGACGACTAATGTTCGAGGGTTTGGAAAGCTCGGCAGCGTCAATTAACCACTGCGACGATAGTTTTCTTGCGCGAAGATTTCCGCTTTCAATTAATTGCAGGACCCTTCTCTCTGAGATCCCTCTTCTTTGCGCGAATTCTTTTACCTCAATGTCCATGACAGAAGTCTACGGACATCAGTATAGAAGTGTCAATTCCACTTCCAGGGCTCAAATCCCATCGAGATTGCAATCTTCGAGTTCCTGGAAAGTTGGCGGCTGAGCACCTGAACGTGAACACGTTATCGCAGCCGCAGCAGCTGCTCGAGTTAAAACTTTCCTTAATCGGTCGCCGTGAAGTGCATTCAAGCCACCTTCTACAACTGCTTCCGTTAAGACGGCGCCGACCGTGTCACCGGCTCCAACCGTGTCTACAACATTGGTTTGGACACCTGGCACGGACACCTCGCCAAAAGGCGTGATACCCCGCAATCCATCAGGTCCTAGAGTTAAAACGGCGATTTCAACGCCTGCACCGAACCATCGCGCCGCAACATGTTCAAAACTTTCCCCTGGGTATAGCCACTCCAGATCATCGCTGCTGACCTTAATCACCTTAGAAATTGAGGCCCACTTGGCAACAGATTCTTGGTATCTAGCGCGATCATCGAGTACTGACGTACGAACATTTGGGTCATAGAGGATGGTCGCGAACTTGGAGACCTCTTTAGCCCATTCAAAAAGCGCCGAGGCACCAGGTTCGACGATGGTGGCTAAGGTCCCGAGATAAAGCGCAGCGGGATTATTTTCCGAAGGATGAGGCAGCCAACTTCTCCTAAAATCGAAAGTCGCGGTGCCCTCTATTAAGAACTTATACGTTGCACTTCCTGATTGGTCAAGGGTTACATCCGCAACACACATTGGTTTGTCCGAAAATTCAGCAAAGTCAAGATTCACGCCGGCCGCTAGCAGTTCTAGCTTTGCCACTTGGCCGTATTCATCGGTTGACATACCATCAATAAAGCAAGTGTTGATACCCAATCGCGATAGCGCGACTGCAGTATTTGCGGGCCCGCCTCCAACGATCGCCTTGGTCTCAGAGCCCCTCGTGATCAAGTCAATTAAAACTTCTCCTGCGACCCACACTGGTCCCACTTCGTGTTTTGATTTCATCTGCTCGGTCTGATCTCGCCAGAACCACGTACGACCAACGATGTCGGGATGATGTCCTGAACGACCGGACCGTCAAAACCCTCTATCCGATTGAAAAGCAGTTGTGCCGAATGTTGACCCATTGCAGCGATGTCCTGGGTTATGAGGGTGATCGCAGGTGTCAGAAGTTCGGCCGCGGAAATATGGTCAAAGCCGACCAAGGCAATCTTCTTCTCGCGCTTCATTTCTCGTAACGCCTGAATTACTGCGAGCGTTACAAGGTTCTGGCTGGCATAAATTGCACTCGGTGCATTCGAGCTCTGGAACATCGCGATAACTGTTGCTCGCACGTCCTCTGGTGAGTCGAAACCTTGAAAGACAAGTTTCTTGTCGAGGGGAATCTTGGCCTGCTTCATACCTTCGACATAACCTTGATAGCGCTCGGATGCGGTGTAGATCGAGGGCTGATCGCCAAAGTAGGCAATGCGAGTGTGGCCAAATGAGACTAAATGTGCAACGGCTCGTCTGCTTCCTTCGCGATTGGTGGAAACGACCGAGTCGGCGCTGAAATTCAGTGGTGGGCGGTCTATAAACCCGAATTTGGTCCCGGCCTGCACCTCGGGTTTGAGGTATCCCTGGTCCGCACCCGCTGGAGCGATAATGAGGCCGTCTACCCGGCGAGAAATAAAGAGTGAGACCAGGTCGCGTTCTCGATCGGCGTCCTCATCAAGACTTCCAGCCAGAACAATGAAGCCTCGTTCGCGGGCGTAGTTTTCAAATACTCGGTGCAGTGCTGATGAAAACGGGTTGGAAATATCCTCCAGCAAAAGTCCGATAGTTTTCGTCTGGCCATTTTTGCGGCGCAAACTTCCTGCCGTCATATTCGGCGTGTAGTTCAATTTTCTGGCGGCTGCTTTTACCCGGCGGCTCAGGTCTTCATCCACGGTACTCACGCCGTTAAAGACGCGCGATACGGTTTTTAGACTTGTGCCAGAAAGCGCGGCAACTTCCCGCATGGTGGGGCGCGAGTTATTCGAATTCTTCACGATGACAATTCGAAGTATCTACAACAGGCCCGTAATGGTTCCAAGCAAACTCTCCGCATCAAAGGTAGACGTTGGCGCATCGGCGACAACCTTACCTAAACGAAGAACGACTATTCGATCGGTTACCTCCAACACGTGAGGCAAAGTATGTGAAATAAAAATGACACCAAGACCGCGATCTTTAGCCGCCTTTATCACCGAGAGCACCTCTCCAGCCTGTCGAGCACCCAGGTGATTGGTCGGTTCATCAAGAATTATTACTTTGCTGGCCCAAGACACCGCTCGACCAATGGCGACCGCTTGACGCTGACCACCCGAGAGTTGTGACACCGAACGGTTGGACTGCGGAACTGCGATCCCAACACGTTCAAGATTGCGATGAGCCTCAGAATCCATCGACTTTTGCGCCAAGAATCCCATCTTGCCCAGGAAACCTTTGACGTAAAGCTCGCGACCTAGAAAAACATTGGCACTCACCGATAGGTCAGGAGCCAGGCCAGAATCTTGGTACAAGGTTTCAACACCAGCGGCCAATGCATCGTGCGGTGAGTGCCAATGTCGTTCCACTCCTTCGAGAGCGACAGTGCCAAAAGAAGGTGCGTGCGCTCCTGAAAGCACTTTTACCAACGTCGACTTCCCTGCTCCGTTATCCCCTACAAGTCCTACGACCTCGCCAGCATGAATCTTCATACTCACATGAGATAGGGCGACGACAGATCCGTAGTTTTTCGAAACGTTCTTTACTTCATATAGGGGGGCATCTTCCATAATCATTTTCTCACTCCCCCTCTCACTTCTTCGTCCGGTTACGAAGCTCTTGAAGGAGTACGGCGGCGGCAATCAATATCGCGACTACCACTTGCTTCCAATTCGCCGCGACGTTAATGATGATCAATCCACTTGTAACTGTGGTAAGAATCAAGGCACCAAGAAGAGTTCCAGAAAGACGGCCAACACCGCCAGAAAGGCTTGCGCCTCCGATTACGACGGCGGCGATGGCTTGCAACTCACCGCCCTGCCCTGAAGTGGGTGCACCGACTCCTAGACGCAAGTAATAGTAGTAACCTGCCATCCCTGCGAGAATTCCAGAGAGAATATAAATCTTCGCAAGATGGCGGCCAACGTTGATTCCAACCGCTCTGGCCGCAAAAGAATTCGATCCGATTGCATATGTATATCGCCCAAAACGCGCTTTATGTAAGAACAAGCCGAGCACCGCTACAACCATCACAATCACTATGCCTGGCTTCGAGAAAGGACCGATCGTAGGAACGCTCAACGCGATCGCTTCATCTGGCCCTCCTCCAACGGGACCGCCTCCGGTGAAAACAATCGAGAGTCCTGCACCTGCACCCATAGTTACCAAAGTGGCGATGAAAGGGACGACGTTAGCCTTAGTAATAAGAACTGCGTTGATGGCGCCGACTAGAAATCCAACTCCTACGGAGATCAAGAATCCGATGAGCAACGTGAAATTACCGCCATAATGGGCCGTCGTTAAACGTTCCATGGCAAATGCAGCAACTACGCCAGTAATACCTACCGTAGAACCAACAGATAGATCGATTCCACCGGAAATAATGACAAAAGTTTCGCCGATGGCAATGAGAATAATCGGACACCAGTCAGAGATAATGTTTCCGAAAACTCCATTCGAGAAGAAGATGGGGTTCCGCCAGGTAAAAAAGCCAATCATCGCGATGAGAACCACGAGCAGTAGAACTTGTTGATTTCCAACCAGTGCCTTTGCTTTGGTTACAACCTGACTCACAAATTCTCCTCTCGAATCGACTGTTGAAAAAATTAACTACCAAGAAGGGGAAGACAGAGCCGGCCGGTACGTATTGCCCGACCGACTCTATCCAAGAAATTAGGCGACGTACGTATATTTAACGAGGTTCGCAGCCGAAGTCGAAGCACTGAGAACTACGTTTGGGATAACCACGTTCTTCTTGATCGAAGCGGCAGAAGCCGACTTGCTTAAGACCGCGACTAGGTCGTCGATCGCAAGCTTTGCCTCGGCAGCTGGATTCTGAGCAATCAGGGCAGTAAAAACGCCCTTCTTGATCAGCGCCACGTTGCCTGGGTAGGCGTCGTATCCGATCAAGGCAACCTTGCCGACAAGACCCTTGGCTTGCAGTGCCGATGCAGCGCCAGCCGCGTTGGTTCCGTCGATAGCAAATATCCCGTTGAGCTTTGGATACTTGGTAAGCCAGTTGGAAACGTTGGTGTTGGCAACCGATGGCTGTGACTGCGAATATGCCTTGTCTACGATACTAATTCCCGGATATTTAGAATTAATACGAGCTGAGAATCCGTTGAGTCGTCCTACGTTCGTTGTGGCAGTGGCTGAAGTAAGTCCAACAACCACCTGATACTTGCCACCGGTTTTGTAATGAATTGCCTTTGCCATTGTGTCGGCTGCCTTGGCTCCACCATCAGCGTTATCGCCAGTGATAAAGGATGTCACCTTCGACAAATCGTTGACATGCGTATCAACGTTAACGACGGGAATTCCTGCAGCAATTGCCTTGTCGTTTGTCGCTTGCAATGCGGTTGGATCTGTAGGAATCAAAACAAGACCATTTGGCTTTTGCGCCAAAACTTGATCGGCGATAGGAATTTGCGTAGCAGGTGAATAAACCGATGGATCCCCTTGCCAGATAATGGTCACGTTCTTAACCTTGGCTTCGGCGTCGGCCCCGACTTTCATAGCCTTAAAGAATGGGTCAGCTTCAGCGCCCATAACGAATGCAATTGTGTACTTCGTTGCCGCATGCGCAGGGGCGACAAGTCCTGCTGTCAAAAGAGAAACGGCTGCACCAACAGCTAAAGCAGCAGCAGCGCGGCGCTTTGTTGTTGACCCATTGTTACTAACTGTTGCCATAACTATGTTCCTTTCACTTGACCCACTCACCTTGAGCGTTCGTCAAAACGTTGTTATCCTTGTGAGACAACGTTGTCCCGAAAGGTACTCCAAGAGTCCCATTGACTGTCAAGCAACTTTGTGCCAAGACTTCATAACGATTTTGTAACGTCGCTCGAAAGAGGAGGCCACATGTGGAAAGAGGATGTGCGTAAGAATTGGGCGAGGATCGCGCTCGAAGAATTCTGCGCTCATATCGGAGTCGCCTTTCCATTCGTTTTCGAAAAGGCACTCGAATACTGCAGCTCGCCGCTGGATCCATATTCGGACTATCGCTGGGTCATTATTGAAAGTAGCCACATACCCTTTGGCGTCCTCCACCTCGTGCCACCGCTCGCGAGTCTCGAACCCACTCTCTGGGAAGAATGGTTCATGGACCGGGGTGGACTTCACCATCACGTTTTGAGAAATCACCCGCATGAACGTGCCACCGACATTTGGAGTGGAGAGCTATCCGATGTCGAACACCCACGTGAGGTTTTAGGGCTCCAATGGCATCACTTCAATGATGCGGATTTGCGACCCTTGAAATATCGATAGTCATACCGGGCAAGGCGATAGGGGCTCAGGGAACACGGTAGCCTCGTGCCTTATCCCACAGCCAGATTTGGAGCATTGTGTTCGGGCTTCTAAGCCTTCTTGCCGGTGCACTCACCTCAGTGCAGTCTCGAGCAAATGGCGAACTTTCAGTTGATCTTCACAACGCACTTGGTGCGGCCATTGTCTCCAACCTCCTCGGTTGGGCAATTCTTTGGGCAATTCTTCTAGGGCGCAGATCCAATCGTGCGGGGTTCAAAAAATTGATGCAGGCCGTGAAAACGGGTGAGTTGCCATGGTGGAATCTCCTAGCAGGAATGGCCGGTGCTTTCTATGTTTCCATGCAGAGCATCTCTGTCCCTCAAATCGGCGTTGCGATATTCACTATTTGCGTAATCGGAGGGCAGACCGCTTCGTCCCTTCTCGTGGACAAGATCGGGTTCTCGTCAAACGGGAAGCAACACATCACGTGGCCAAGAGTCTTCACTGCGATCATGACGATGATCGCGGTAACAGTGGCGGTCTATCCGCAGTTCGGCAAATCGAATTTCAGATTCTTCACCGTAATTCTTTGCATAGCCGTTGGTGTCGTCGGTTCTTTTCAATTCGCAATGAATAGCAAGATTAACCACGTAGCAGAGCGAGCAATCGTGACAACCTGGTTCAATTTCTTCATCGGAACTTTCTTCATTGCAATTGCTCTTGGCGTCGATATCGCCAAGGGAGCCACGATCGGCCACCTCCCGCACAACCCATGGGCTTATATCGGAGGCCCGTGCGGCTTGATATTCATTGCGGTGGCGGCAAATGTGGTGAAATCAATGGGGGTTCTCAACTTCGTGCTCTTTTCAGTCACCGGTCAACTTGTCGGGGCACTATTACTTGACTGGTTGATCCCTGCACATAAAGGCGCACTAAGCGGGTACCTCATCGCGGGCACGGCCATCACGTTGGGGTCGATGGCATTGGCTAGATTTCTGCCCAGTGCGAAGACTTTTACGCTGCAGAACTAGGCGATCTTTCGAATAACGCCGGGCTTCATGGCCAGAGTTAACGAAGCCTGCGGAGTTGGGTCGATAATAGTTACTGCTTCAAGTTTATCTTTAAAAGTGAGAATGACTCGTGTCGGCGTAGCTGGGTTGTAGTGAATCGCATTGCCCTCACTTCCTTGATTCAGGAGAAAACTTCCCAGACCTGAAACATCCTGTGCGTATGCTTCGGTATCACTGGCCGAGACACGACGATGAGTTTGAACAACCAGCGAACCGCTTCCCAATTGCGCAATATCGGCGTTCTTTGGGAAGTAAGTGATCGTCACTTCACCGGGCGTTGTTGCGATTAAGGTGTACTTAGTATCTGTTTCTGGACCCACCCAATATGCCGAAAGCTTTTCGTGATGGAGGAAGGAAACAAGTTGCCCTCCGCTCATCGCTATAGCACCGGAGATCTTCAACGAATCTGCACTTTCGCGGTTGGAAATAAACGTAAAGAATTGAAAGGCAGCCAGAACAATGACGATTGAGAGAATGGCATCTATGGCTAGGTGCAGTCCAAACCGTGGCCGCGATCGAGAGTACCGAAGGAAAATGCCTGCCTCCCGCCTCAGCGGGGCGATCAGGTCAGGCATTGCCATCACCATCCCGTCACCTCTTTAGGTAGGAAACCTCCGAAGAAAGACTCTTGTAGAGTGACAGCACTCGTATTTTAAGGGAATACGTGAACCCCCCATACTTGTCATGTGGGATACACCTAGTCAAGGTCTCAGGACTCCGATCGGTGAGCGTGTTCCCCATACTCCGAGGATGATCGGGCAATAATGACCGGTCACACTTTTTGCAGGACGACGAAGGGACAGGAACGATGCGGACTAGCGCCGTTGCGCGCACGCCGATGCCATCGGGCATCCGTTTGTTAGTCGTGGATGATCACCCCATCTTCCGCGCTGGACTGTGCGAAGAACTGGCCGGCGGGGCTGAGGGCATCATCATTGTCGGCGAAGCTGAGGACGGCGAAAAAGCCTACGAAATGGTGGCGGCTCATCACCCTGACGTGGTCTTGATAGATTGCAACATGCCAGTTCTGCGAGGCCTTGAAGCAACGCAGAAGATCATGAAGGACTTCCCAGAGACAAAGCTCATTGTCTTCTCCGCAACTGCTGAAATCGATCGTGTCCGAAAAGTTCTGCAAGCTGGAGCAAATGGATATCTACTCAAGACAGCGAGCACGGCGGAGTTACGCAGAGCCATTGTCACCGTTTTAGGTGGGGCCACAGTCATCACCCCATCAATTGCTCTTGATCCGGATTCACCCGATTTCGAAACTCCCGTCGAAAACTCATTTGGACTCACCAAGCGTGAAATTCAAATTTTGGAGTTGGCAGCGCGAGGTGTAACCAACAAGCAAATTGGCGAGCAACTGAATTTGAGCAACCGAACAATCGAAGTTCACATGCATAATATCTTCATGAAACTCGGCGTTTCGTCGCGGACCGAAGCGGTCACCAAGGCGATTCGAGACCGCTCAATACAGTTGCCTTAATACAGCGAGTCCCTTGTGAAACTATCGGCAATAAAGGCCTCCGCCCAGACTTTCCTTCGAGGAAATTTCCCGCCATACCGCGACTATCGTTTCTGGCTCATCCAGGTTTTGAATCTAATCACCTGCCTTGAAATTACCTCGCTTCCTTCACATAACGACAGCAAAGGGGCGCTCACCATTCAATTGGAGAATTCTTTCGTTTTGAAGACGTTCGTCTTTTTTTTCCTTCTCTCGACACTTTCCTCGGCTTTCATCTTCGGATGGCGCGGAGCCATGTTTACTATCTTGCTCACATCCGTATTCCTAATTCCAAAAATCTATTCCTGGTGGCAAGTCTCTTACGACCATCTCCTTGCCGCAAGGTTTGTAGTCATCTCCATCTTGGCGCTCGTCATTGCCATACTTGTCTCACGCGAGAGGACCACTCGCCAGAACGTGCAGGGACTCAATACCAAAATGAACGAAATAATCCACGAGAAGGATAGATACTTCAAACTTGCAAGCGAAGCACAAGAGAATGAACGTCGGAGAATTTCAAGAGATCTTCACGATGATTCTCTCCAGCTCCTCGCGACAGTGATGCGCCAACTCGACGGAGCCCTTCATGCTGAGAACTCCGAAGACATCCGCAAACAGATGGTTCGAGCCAAAGAGACCATAACTACGACCTCTGAAGCCATCCGACGTTATTGCGAGGAACTCCGGCCGATGCTTCTAGATTCGATGGGTCTAATTCCGGCTGTCGAGTGGATAGGTCAGGAACTCGAAATTCACACCGGAGTCAAGGTCGTTTTCCAAACCAAAGGAGAGGCAATAGCCATTTCCAACCGGGATCTCATTCACATATTCCGAGTAATGCAGGAAGCCTTTCATAACATCGAAAAGCATTCCAAGGCAACGGCGGTAAAGGCACTCTGGGACTTCAGCGGAGATTCCTTCGAAATCACCCTGACCGACAACGGAATTGGTATGTGGAATTTCGGTCAAAGTACATCAAGATCTCTCGGCATCCAGGGCATGTACGAGCGAACCGAACTCGTCGGCGGCAAACTCACCATAGAAAGCCAGCCAGGATTTGGCACCAAAGTCTCACTACAAGTGCCTTTTGAAAAGCAATAGAACACCAGATATTTATTTTTTGGGGCCAAAAATTCGGTGACCAGAGCCCTTTTTTGGATTAGTCTGCGAGTAGAACACCGCGATTGGAGAACTTCGCGGACTGGAGAACCGTAATGTCAGAGACAAAGATGATCGCGCAGAAGGTATCGTCTCTCTTTGGTGAGGCCGTGCCCATTAAGTTTTCGGCCTTCGATGGAAGTGCCGCAGGCAATCTTGATTCATCCAATGTCCTCGAAATCAAGTCACCGGTAGCTCTGCGCTACATCTTGAGCCATCCAGGTGATCTGGGGCTTGCCAGGGCTTACATCACAAATCATTTGGATATCAGAGGCGACATTCATCAGACTCTTCTGGCGCTAAAGGACTTCATCAAGCACCCAATGCCAGTCGACGGGTTGGCCAAACTTGCGACCGCAGTGGGCCCAATCGCAGTAGTGCGTCCCGGTCTTCCCGCCGAGGAGGCTCCCCCTCGGTATCGACGTGGACTCCTTCATTCTCTAACTCGCGACAAGTCAGCGATCCATCATCACTATGACGTCTCTAATAATTTCTACTCGATGATCCTCGGCCCGACAATGGTCTATTCGTGCGCAGTCTTCAATTCCGAGCAATCAACATTCGAGGCGGCACAAATAGAGAAAATTGATTTGATCTGCAGGAAACTCGATCTCAAGCCGGGAATGAAATTACTCGATGTCGGTTGCGGTTGGGGAACACTCGTGTTGCACGCAGCTAAGGAATACGGCGTGAAGGCCGTGGGCGTCACCTTGAGCCAAAATCAACTCGCGTTGGCGCAATCCAGAGTTTCGCAAGCAAATCTTCAAGAATCAGTTGAGATCCGACTTCAAGATTATCGCGAAGTTTCCGAGACTGATTATGATGCGATTTCGTCCGTGGGCATGAGTGAACACGTGGGCGATTCAAAGCTCAATCTGTACTTCAATCAATTGCACGAGCGAATCAAGGATCAGGGACGAATACTCAACCATTGCATTACTCGGCCGACCTCGCTCCAACGCGCCCGAACGGGCGCCTTCATCGATCGGTACATATTCCCCGACGGGGAGCTCACAGCCCCAAGTCGCGTTGTACAAGCAATGCACGATTCGGGTTTCGAACTTCGCCACAGCGAGAATCTGCGCGAGCATTACGCAAAGACTCTCGAAAAGTGGTGCGAAAATCTTCAAGCCAACTGGGAAGAGGCAGTTGTCGAAGTTGGTGTGAATCGAGCAAGGATCTGGAATCTATATATGTCACTTAGTCAGATCGGATTCGAAACAAATACGATCCAAATCCACCAGTTCTTGGGAGTAGAAAATAATCCTGCTGGTCAGAATGATTTGCCGCTCAGATTACGATTCTGAGATCAACTTCAAACGTCCTTCTCCTTTATAAACATCAAAGATACTGGTGTTCGATGGGTATTGGACTTCTACATACTTGTCGCTTCGAGCAACCGCGTACTTCACCGTTTGCGGATGGTCCGAATAAATACTCGATGCGGCTCCACCTGATGTCATAAAGTCATCTTTGTCGGTGAAAGCATTTGATTTGCCCGGCAATTCGCTGGTAACAGACCTGGAATACGTTTCGACGGTAAGATTATATCGATCCGGGGTATTGAGGCTTACGCCTTGAGGAACGTAGGAAACTATAATTTCCTTTCGATTCGCATAGATGATCGTGTACTTGTATCCGGAAATAGGACCGAACCAGTACGCATCTAAACTCGTCGATTTGACGTGATCAACGAGCTGGTCAGCAGTCATGGCAATCGCCCCTGAGCGCATTAAAGTTTGGAGCCGTGAATTTTCTGATACGTGATTGATTTCCCCAAACAAGATGATGACTAGAAGGCAAGATACAACCGCGTCAAACGCGATATTTCTTTTGAAATGAGGGTGGGAACGGTGATATCTGTGCCGTAAGGTCCGCTCCCTCTTTACGTACCCCATCAGGGAACTCTTAATCTTCAACATATTCACGCTTTTCGTAAAAAATTTCGACGGTGAATTCTTCGAATTCGGCTTTACTCAGTTCAGACTAATACACCCACGTAGTTTCGCAAGTCCTGGGACCCGTGATTCCTCTCACTTTAAGGCGCTACTCCCCTGCAACCTTTCTCGAATCTTCATCAAATCCTTAGGACTTCAACAGCTGAGGAAACCAGAATCTGATTATTGGATTACAAATGCGATTACGGAGAGAATGCTTATGATGTACGTGAAGAAGTTTGGTATCACAATGTCGCTCGCGGGAATAGCTCTCGCTACATCCTTGCCTATTGTCGATGCGGCCACACGCCCCACCATTGCAATGATGAATCAGATGTATGTCGGCGACCACTTGCACACGATGAGCGTCCTTGACAATCGCTTTTTTATGACAGGTCACCAAAGTGCCGGAATGTCTAGCAACGGCGGCAAGACTTGGACGGCCATCTCCTCTCTCAACGGTGCTGACGTCATGAGTTGGACTACCGCCTCAAAAACGATTCTCGCAGGTGGGCATAACGGACTTTTTAGATCGACCGACAATG
>JANXZF010000121.1 GCA_025355665.1 Actinomycetes bacterium | reverse complement strand
GGCGGACTCTCTTCGTTATTGCTTCGAAATCCTTTTTTGGGTCAAAGCGGGGAATGTACTGCCGAAACCTCTGCGGAAAGTTGATCGCATATTTGAGCCGCCATCTCAGGATTGAAGTGGGCGATAACGAGGGCTCCCATGACGGAGGTAGTGATTCTTCGAGCTTCTAAGTGAAGATCCTTACCGGTCAATTTCCCCATACCTTTAAGTCCGTTTTCTATGGCTCCTTGGACCCGAGCGAAATGCGCGGACGTAACTTTGCGAGCGGCTTCGTCTTGTGCGGCAAGTTCAACCATCGTATTAACGATGAGGCAACCGCGCACCGCCAGCGCAGGTTCACTTCGAAAGGTCGCAGACAAAGTCGAGAAGTACCCCACTAATTCATCAATGCCCGCGGTCAAGGACTCCAAAGCACTCAAAGTTGGTTCGACCGTCTGTTCCTTGTAGCGTGCTAAGGCGGCATCGAAGAGTTGCCGTTTGTTACCGAAGGTGGAGTACAGACTCGATCGCGAAAGTCCTGTGGCATTCTCCAAATCACTCATCGATGTAGCCTCATAGCCACGTGACCAGAACGAATCCAAAACGACATCCAGCGTGGGGCTTACTTCAAATTCTTTTGGCCGGCTCACGGAATCTCCTTTTGACAGTTTCGAACTGATCGGTACATAATACACCCAGATATTGAACCGATCGGTACAGAAATGAGGAAATCGTGAGTGAAACCAAGCCGTGCATCGTCCTTCTCCAGGGTACCTTTCAAAAAGGCGGGAAAGAGACCCCAGAATTCAAGGAGTATTCGGCTCGTGCAAACGCCAACGGCGCAGCCCATGGGGCCAAGGTCCTAAGGCGATACACCGTCAATCAAAATCTTGGCCAAGGAGACATCACCAACTTCGTCGTCGTCGTCGAGTATCCATCGCGTGCGATTGCGGAGGCGGTCTTTTCGAACGACGAATATAAATCGATCATTCCTCTTCGTCAGGTCGCCTTCAAAGAAGTGAAGATCCTAATTTCTGAGGAGTTTGAAAATGCATAAGTCGTCATCGCTATCAACGGATGTAAACCTCGCCGCTCACAGAGCTCGCCTTCAAAAACTACTGGTTAGTGGTGGAACCATCGCCTACCTCGATGAGGGGCCGAAAGACGCAATCCCGATCGTCCTCGTCCACGGAATGCCGACCTCGTCTTGGCTCTATCGAAACATCTCCAGCTCACTTGCCGAAAAGGGATTTCGCGTGATCACGCCCGACCTTCTTGGCTTCGGGGCTAGCGAAAAACCAAAGGGTCACGATATCTATTCAATGCGTGCTCAATCAGATCGAATCATCGAGTTGTTAAATCACCTCAACATTCCTAAAGCAATCGTTACAGGCCATGATCTTGGCGGTCCGTGGGTTTTCGAAATCGCCGATCGCCACCCGGAGAAAATTGCAGGACTTGTAATCCTTAATACATCCGCCTATGCCGAACTCATGAAGCCACCTCTGCAAGCACGAATGATCGGCGGACCTATGGGGCCAATGATGCTGAAGATGATGGGATCACGAATGGGTAAGCCGATGATTCACAAATTCTTTGTTGACTTCACCGGGCTAGGTAAGAAGTTAAGCAAGGACGTCTCGTTTGGATACTGGTTGTCCTTGCACGAAGGCGGCACAAGAGCCTTTCGCGCATTTGCCAAGGAACTCAAAAATATGATGACGCAGTTCTCACGCTACTCAAGCGCCTTGCAGCGCCTGGATGTGCCAGCGGTATTGATATGGGGGGAAAGGGATCCGGTCTTGAGGCATGAGTTGATGATTCCCAGGTTTGTGGCTGATTTGAAGATTAAACCTAAGGACGTGCACGTCCTCGCAGGGTCGAGCCACTTCCTTCAAGAGGATCGCCCACAAGAGATTGCCACTTTCATTGGATCTTTTATAACTTCCAGAAGGTGGGATTTCTGATCCTGAAGTATGGTTAATCATGATCAAGATTCGGAGTAGGAGATCGGTCGCTGCGGGAATTGCCATTCTCGCTACGGCCCTTCTCGCCGGCTGTGCCAGCCAAAATTCGGCTCAACTGAGTCCGACGGCTACAGCGACTTCAACCATGACGCCGACATCTACACCTACTTCGGCGACCTCTATTACTTATGACAATTCAAAGTATGGATTTACATTTACGTTGCCTACGAGTTGGACCGGGTACACGATAGTTAGTGACACTTGGCAAGGCAGAGACGTTGCTGCGGGTAAGGTAAGCGATACGGGTCCGCTGATTTCAATCCGCCATCCGCTATGGACGGCAGCTGCGAAACGTCAAGACATTCCGATCATGGTTTTCACTTTGGACCAATGGAGCAAGATTATTTCCGAAAAACTAAGTGTCGGAGCAGCGCCTATCCCGCCGAGCGAACTCGGTCTCAACACGACTTTTGTTTTTGCCCTACCTGCTCGATACAACTACGCATTCCCAACGGGATATCAAGAGGTCGATCAAATCATTCAGGGCAAGCCACTTCATGGGCACTAGGAGTTGCTCTAGTAACGGAATTACTTCGCGCAGAAGAATTCAATCGGAATATTGTCGGGGTCGCGGGCAGTTACTGCCCATGCATAGGGAACATCCTCAATTGGGCCGCGTTCGAATTCAAGTTCGTCTAACTTTGAAGCCCAGTCGAGAACCTCGTCCTTGGATTCGCAGGCCAGGCCAATATGGTCAAAGCCAACGTTTAGGTGAGTGAAAGTTTGGCCCTTGACTGCTGCGTCGTGCTGAGTGAAACCGATAACGAGACCATTCGGAAAATTGAGGCGGATCCGCTTCCAGCCCGGACCAGCGCGATGAATAACGGTTGCCTCTCCTAGAAGCGCTAAATACCAAGCGGCGGAAGTTTCAATATCGTTGACGGTGAGGGTTATGTGGTGGATTGGATTCTTCACGGTCTCATCCTGTGTTTCGAAGGCCCGCTGCTATGCCGTTGATCGTAAGGAGTAATGCGCGACGCAGGAGTGGATCGGAGTCTCCTTCGGAAGAACGTACCCGCTCGAGAAGATTAACTTGGAGCAAATGCAGCGGTGCCAGGTATGCATCTCGAACTCCGAGGGTTCGCGCGAGTAGTGGCTGATCGCCCAACAATTCGGTCTTTCCAGTCAATTTAAGAATCTCTGACTTGGTTAATTCAAATTCAGTCGTGATGGTGTCCAGGAAATGGTGGAGCGGTTCAGGGGTAAGTCGTGAAACATAACGACGAGCGGTAGCAAGGTCTGTTTTAGTCAGAGTCATTTCAACATTGCTGATGAATGTGCGGAAGAAATGCCACTCCTTCAACATCTGCGCTAGAACTTCGGTTTTGCCGGATTCACGAGCTGCCTTAAGTCCACTTCCAACTCCGAACCATCCGGGGACAATTTGGCGCGATTGGGTCCAGCCAAACACCCAAGGAATCGCACGCAATCCTTCGAGGCCGATGCTGGCATCCGGACGGCGAGACGGACGTGAACCTAGGAAGAGATCGCCCAGTTGTTCAACTGGAGTGGACGCGTAGAAATAAGTAGGCAAGTCAGGATGATCGATGAGAGTTCGGTATTGCTGGAATGAACTCTCGCTGACGAGGTCCATGCACTCATCCCACTTTTTCAAATCTTCCGGGCTTTGCCGTGGCCCGCGATTAAGAACGGTCGCTTCGAGTGCAGCCGCGAGTGAGAGCTCGATATTTTCACGAGCAAGAGCAGGAAGCGAATATTTATCGCTGATGACTTCGCCTTGTTCGGTCATCTTTATTTGACCGTCGATGGAACCCCATGGCAAAGCGATAAGCGCGTCATATGTTGGCCCGCCACCGCGACCGACCGAACCACCGCGACCGTGGAAGAGGCGCAACTTCACGCCGTACTTCAAAGCAACGTTGCGAAGTCTGCGTTGTGCTCTGTGGATTTCCCACTGGCTTGTTGCGATACCTGCGTCTTTGTTGGAATCTGAATAGCCGAGCATCACTTCTTGAACGTCGCCACGAAGTGCTACGAGTTTTCTATAGGTCGGTTGGCTAAGAAGCGATTCGAGAATCACGTCGGCCGAACGCAATTCTGCAACCGTTTCAAGAAGTGGAGCAAAACCGATAAGCGCTTTGCCTTTTGCGATGTTTACAAGTCCGGCTTCTTTTGCGAGAACTACTGCGGCGAGAAGGTCGTCGCCATTCTTGGTCATCGAGACGATGTAGGTCTCGATCGCTTCAGGACCGAAGCGATCGATGAGATCACCAATTGCTTTGAAAGTGTCCAAGGTCTTCTTGCCTTGCGCATCAAGTCCATCTGCAAGGTAGTAGTAAGGGTGATCGAGCTCTTTAGCCAATACTTCGAGGCGCTGCCCGGGAGTGAGTTCTTTGTAGTTTGGAATTTCGAGCAATTGGGCAAGTGCATGATGGTGAGCCTGCGCATGCTCGCGAATGTCCATGGTCGCATGCGTTAGTCCGAACGCGGCTACGGCACGGATAGTTCGTTCGAGCAATCCTGTTGCTATGAGTTCGCCGCGGTGTGCAAAGAGAGAGTCGCGCATAACTGTGAGGTCGGCAAGGAGTTCGTGTGTGTCCTTGTAATCGCGATGGGGAACATGTTCCGTTCCCTTTGCGTGACGGGTGCGCGTGAGATTTAGGCGATGAACGATTGCCGTTGCCTTCATGCGGTAAGGCTCTTCAGCATTGAGGCGGTGGTAGCGGGCTTCAATCTCTGGAATATTGGCGATGTCCTGCGCTACAGAGTCCTCTAATTCCTTTGAAGCACCTGCGATGCGTGTTGATACCGAAAGTATCTGTCGGATTTCATCCATTGCTACAAGAGTGACTCGGATGGAGTGACCCACTTGTAGAACCATCGTTTCGCGCGTGACATCAGGCGTGACGTTGGGATTACCGTCTCGATCGCCGCCAATCCACGTGCCAAATGAAAGGGGACGTGCCGTTGGAGACACGGCAACGCCAACGCGCCGAAGTTCTCGCGCAAATTCGTCAAGGACTTCAGGGACCGTGTGGGTGAAAAGGTCATCGAGGTAATACAAGGCATTGGTGGCTTCATCGAGTGGTTCGGGTTGGCCGAGACGAAGTTCGTCGGTCTGCCAGAGGAGATCCACGGTTTCACTGAGGCGGCGAGTTTGAAGATCGGATGATTCTTGATCCAGCAGGCCAGCAATTCGTCCAAGCTTGCCGAGTACTGAACGGCGTGCCGCTTCTGTGGGGTGTGCCGTGAAAACTGGGCGTACGGAAAAATCAGAAAGCCACTGTGCGATATTTTCATTTGTAATTTCGTGGCCAGCAACAGGATGTTCCTTCGCGTCGACTATTTTGTCGACAGCGCGCGAGAGCCACGAACCAGAGACTTCGCGATCGTGCTCGAGAATGCGCGAGCGGTGAACTTGTTCGGCGATGTTGGCGAGATTGAAGTACGTGCTAAATGCGCGAACTAGTTGCACGGATTCATCGACGCTTACGTTGGCGAGAACTTGTTCTCCGCCGCCTTCTCGCACGGCCTTTCGAACGGATTCAACGAGCTCTAAAAGTGCGGCCCCTTCTTGACGAACGAGTGTCTGCCCAAGCAGGTCGCCGAGTTTTCGCACGTCAGCGCGCAGGTCGACATCATCATTGGTCGCATCGTGGGCTGACATGAGGCTAATCCTCTCAGGAGTTTCTGCTCTAGAATGGCCGAGCCCCCTCCCGATTTGGGAGATGGGGCTTCTTGGCATTTGAAGGTGAGGTCGCAACGATGCGGGGATTACTGTCTGCTCTTTCTGCCTCGAAGGATATCAGCGATGCCGTCGCGGCCACTGGGACTTTGGTAGCCCCTACCGCCATATACCCATTTCTGATTGCAATAAGGGCGCAAGAACGCCCTTTGATCGTCGTTACTTCATCGAGCCGAGCCGCCGAGGACTTAGCGACCGAATTGCGGACATTGCACGAGAACGTCTTTGAATTCCCTGCATGGGAGACATTGCCCCACGAACGTCTTAGCCCTCGAAGCGACACGGTGGCCCAGCGGATTCACGTTCTGTACGAAATCGAAAGTCAGCGACGTGAAGGTACTTCTACGCATCCAATTATTGTTACCCCATCACGGGGACTGATTCATCGCTTCATTGGGGATCTGGCAAAGACACCTCTAATCGAATTGGAGATCGGCCAAGAGATCGGGTTGGAAACGCTGGTCAACCATCTTGCATCTCTGGCTTACACGCGGACTGATCTGGTTGAACGTCGCGGAGAGTTCGCAGTCCGCGGAGGAATTGTCGATATCTTCTTGCCTCTATCGGATCACCCGATTCGCGTAGATTTCTTTGGCGACGAAATCGAAGAGCTTAGTTATTTCGAAGTTGCGGACCAGCGAACATTCCAGCCCGTTGTAGGTGCATTACCTATTTACCCTTGCCGTGAGTTACTTCTTACCGACAGCGTGAAAGAACGTGCCACAAAGATTCCCGCAAGATATCCCGCAGCGACAGAAATTTGCGCTCGTTTGACCGAAGGAATGGTCACCGAGGGAATGGAGTCGCTCATTCCGTTGCTGGTTGATGATCAACAGAGCATTCTGGAACGGGCACTGCCAAATACTGAAGTCATCTTCATTGAGCAGGAGCGGATTCGATCTCGCTCGGCCGACTTGCTGGCGACGAACGAGGAATTCCTCGCAGCATCGTGGTCCAACGCCGCATTCGGCGGAGAAGCGCCGTTGTATGACGGACAAGAGACTTATCTGACTTGGGATGAAATTCAGGAGCAACTAGGAGAACTAGATATTTCTTCGCGCAATTACAGTCCCTTTGGAAGCGACCTAGAAGATGACGTGATTTTCCTGGACGCAACCCCCATCGAACCGATGCGAGGAAACACCGACAGGGCAGTTGAAATCATCAGTGAATCCTTGCTGCATAACCACTCCGTGGTCTTTTCGGCGCTCGGTTCAGGCATGGCCGAACGCTTTGCCGACATCTTCAGAAACGCTGATCTGCCAGTGCGGATGGTCTCCGATATCCCCGGCCAGCCGGTGCATGGCACTGTTTATGTGACTACGTCGAAGTTGAGCCACGGCTTCTTGTCGCACGCGGCGTCACTCCTATTCATGACCGAGCGTGATCTATCTGGCCACAAAGGAAGTGGCAAGGACGGCGATGCCCTGCCTTCGCGTCGTAAGCAGGCCATTGATCCTCTGGAATTGAAGGCCGGCGATTATGTTGTCCACGAGCAACACGGCATCGGCAGATATGTTGAATTAGTTCACAGAACTATCGGGACGATCACTCGCGAATATCTAGTCATTGAATACGCGTCAGCGAAGCGGGGACAACCAGGAGACCGGGTATTTGTTCCGACAGACTCTTTAGAGCAAGTCAGCAAGTATGTCGGTGGGGAAGCACCAACCGTGCATCGTATTGGCAGCGGTGATTGGCAGAAGGCGAAGGGTCGCGCACGCAAAGCGGTGCGACAGATTGCTGGGGAGTTGATTCGGCTTTATGCAGCCCGTACAAGTACTCCTGGGTACGCGTTCTCGCCTGATACTCCTTGGCAGAGGGAACTTGAGGATGCTTTTTCATACATCGAGACTCCAGATCAACTTTCGACCATTGAAGAAGTTAAGCGAGATATGGAGAAACCGTACCCGATGGATCGAATCATCTGCGGCGATGTCGGATATGGAAAGACCGAGATCGCAATTCGGGCCGCCTTCAAGGCTGTGCAAGATGGGAAGCAGGTTGCAGTACTTGTCCCGACGACCCTTCTGGTTCAACAGCACTTAGCCACGTTTACCGAAAGGTATTCGGGATTTCCTGTAAGAGTCGCTGGTCTATCGCGTTTCAATACAGTCAAGGAAAGCAAAGAGATTTTGAAGGACCTAGAAACTGGCTCGGTCGACGTAATTATCGGTACCCACCGCTTGTTATCGGCCGACGTGGTTTTTAAGGACTTGGGCCTTGTCGTCGTGGATGAGGAACAGCGCTTCGGAGTCGAGCAGAAGGAGTCTTTAAAGAAGTTGCGAACTTCGGTAGACGTGCTGGCAATGTCGGCAACGCCGATTCCGCGAACGTTGGAAATGGCAGTCACGGGAATTCGAGAGATGTCGACGATCACCACTCCACCCGAAGAGCGTCATCCGATTCTGACCTACGTCGGCCCCAGCGAGGATGCCCAAGTAAGTGCGGCCATTAGACGTGAACTACTTCGCGATGGGCAAGTTTTCTATATTCATAATCGCGTCGAGTCGATCGATCAAGCCGCATCCAAGTTGCAGACACTTATCCCTGAAGCGCGCATCCGAGTCGCACACGGGCAAATGGGCGAACACATGCTCGAAGATGTAATTCTGGGATTTTGGAATCGCGATTTCGATGTTCTGGTCTGCACAACGATAGTTGAAAGCGGTCTGGATATCGCCAACGCGAACACATTGATCGTCGAAAGATCAGATCGCTTCGGGCTTTCACAGCTACATCAGTTGCGCGGACGAGTCGGACGTGGCCGCGAGCGCGCCTACGCATATTTCCTTTATCCGCAAGATCAACCACTGTCCGAAGTTGCGATCGATCGATTGAAGACGATCGCCGCCAACACCGATCTTGGATCGGGAATGCGAGTTGCATTGAAGGACCTTGAGATTCGCGGCGCAGGTAATTTGCTCGGTGGCGAACAGTCGGGACATATCGCAGATGTTGGGTTCGATCTTTACATGCGCATGGTTGGAGAAGCTGTTGCCGACTACAAGTCCGGCTACATGGAAGTCGATGAGAAGAATCTCGAGTGCAAAGTTGAACTTCCGATCAACGCCCACCTGTCGCATGAATATGTGCCCGGGGAGCGAATCCGTCTCGACCTTTACCGCCGCCTAGCCGATGCGACTTCGGGTGAAGTCGTCGATGAAATCCGCGACGAATTAATCGACCGATTCGGTGCCCTTCCCGATGAGGCCAAATCCCTTCTCAAGGTGGCCCAATTGCGTGCCCTTGCGAAATCGCTCAAACTCACCGAAGTTGTCCTTCAGGGCAAACATTTACGCCTAGGACCTGTGAAATTGCCTGAATCCATGCAGTTACGGCTGACTCGGCTCTATCCAGGATCCCTATATAAAACAGCCACAAATACGGTTTTGGTCACGCTGCCGAGTGCGGCCGCATGGGTCCCGTCAATGGGCGGCACTGACATGGTGGATACTTCTCTCCTGGAGTGGGCCACCGCGGCCATCGAGAATTTAGTAGTTCCGACGACGCCAATGAAAGCGAGCAGGACGTGAAGAGAGTTATCGCCTTAATTACAGTAGCCAGCGCATTATTACTAGCGGGATGCTCCCAGATCGGCGCGGCCGCGACAGTTGGTTCTACGAAGATAACTCAGGCGACAGTGCAGAAGAGCATTGATCAAATTCTCGCCGAGCGCGGCAAAGTCGTTACGACAGGAATGCAATTGACAACGGGCGCAGCTCTTAACCGCAGCCAACTTCGCTTCCACTTGATCTCGATTCTGCTTGGCGAAGTTGCAGCTGACGAAAAGATTGTTATTACCAAAGCTGAAATCGATGCCCGTCGCGCAACCATCATTACCCAACTCGGTGGCGCGGCCAATCTTCCTAAGGCACTTGTTGGTGCGAATATTGCATCCTCTGATTTCCCCGAATACCTCCAATTGATTTTGCAGTCCGAGAAAATCGCGGCGATCGCGGTCGCTGGTGTTGGGGCCTGAGCCGTGGATCACGTAGGCGCCGAAGAAAATCGCATCGCCCGGTTCGGTGGGAATGGAGGTGGCCGGAAAATCATCCAGCCCGCCAGCGAGCCCGATGTTGAATGATGAAGATTTCAAGTGGTGGATCGGCAGCAGGCCCTTGTGATGCGAGCCGTCGACCATCCGCAGACAGCCGTTGGCTTCGTCGGAGCCATCGACGAACAGCATGCAGTTGACCTGGGTCGGCAGCTTGGACTCGAACTGCCAATATTGGAAATCCTGATGCCACGGCGTGAACGAGCCATCACGTGCGGCCTTCATCATCAGCTTCGAGTGGAACAGGTAGACATCCGGCCCGATGACCTGGCGCAGGACCGACAGCATCTCGGGGCTGCGGCTCATTGCGTCGATCGTTGGGCAGCAGTGCTCGCTGCCCATCAGTTGGCGGATGCGCTTCGGCTTGGATTCATCCATGTCGTCTTCCCACGCGACGCCGACGCCCGGCATCTCCTCACGGGCACAGCGCTCATGCAGGCCGTCGATCTCGCGCCCGAGCTCGGCGATGCGGTCACGGTTGAACAGTCCCTTTTTCAGCACCCAGCCGCGTTGGTGGAAATGAGCCAACTCAGTCGCATTCAGGCCCGGCTGCCCGGCAGCTGCCGGCTGGCTGCCGGCGATCGGTTGCGGCGCACTGGCCGGATAAGCCGGGTCGCCGGTGAGGGCATCGACGGGGGACGGCGCAGTGGCGGAAGCGGAGGAAGTGCTCATGGCCGTCAGTCTACCAAACGAGTGGAGGACGCCATGTCAGGGCCTGCCGGGCACCTGGAGAATCCTGCTGCCGGTTGGGTCGTTCAGACGGCGCTGCCGGCGGCG
>JANXZF010000108.1 GCA_025355665.1 Actinomycetes bacterium | reverse complement strand
CGAAAGACCAATAATGTTTTGATTGTCGAACAAGGTGCTCGCGGCACCTCTTACGGCGGATGGTTGGCTGATGAAATTCAGCGACGCTACTTTGACTGGCTTGACCAACCTGTTCAACGAGTTACAGGGGGAGAGGCATCTCCAAGCATCTCCAAGATTCTTGAGCGTGCTGCCATCGCCGGAGTTGAAGAAATCATTGCTGGACTTGAAGTAGTTCGAAAAGGATTTGGCGGTACCAATTAACATGGCAAACATTATGCGAATGCCAGAGGTGCTGGCCAATGCAACTGAAGCGATTATTTCGAAGTGGCTGGTCGAAGAGGGTGCTTCTTTCGAAATCGGACAAGCCATTGCCGAAGCAGAAACTGAAAAGGCATTGGTGGAGATTCCGGCTGAAGCGAATGGAATTCTTGGACGCAAATTAGTAAAAGAGGGTGTCTCAATTTCGGTTGGTGCTCCTATCGCTGTTGTGTTGGCCTTTGGTGAAACTGCGGCCGATATCGAGAAGTTGCTATCTAGCGAGAACATTGCCCTCGCTTCGACAACGCCGATTTCAACTGCAAACGGAGTTGCAGTTCCTACAAGCGCGCCAGAGCCGGTTTCCACGTCGAGAGTTTTCTCAAGTCCACTTGCTCGGCTGATGGCTAAAGAAAAGGGTATTAATCCTCATTCGCTCCATGGGACCGGCCCTGGTGGTCGGATCGTGAAAAGAGATGTCGAGGCATTCTTGAATTCGACTGGAGGGAATAAGCCCGTAGCCGCTCCTGTCTCCGCGCCAATTGGCGAAAGTTCCTACTTGGCGATCCCACATACGCCGATGCGACGGGCGATTGCGCGCCGACTCACTGAAAGCAAATCTAGCGTTCCTCACTTCTATCTCTCGGCACCTTGCAAGGCAGACGATTTATTGAGCATGCGCAAGAAGATCAATGAGTGGTCGGAGAGGAAAATCTCCGTGACCGATCTAATCCTCAAGACTGTCGCAGCTGCATTTTCTGATGCTCCTGACGCGAATGTCATTTGGACGACCGAGGAGTTACGCAAGTTCAGCGATGTTGATATTTCAGTCGCGGTAGCAACGGAGAATGGGCTAGTAACTCCAGTTGTTCGGGCAGTTAATCAAATGAATCTCAATCAATTGAGTGCGGTGACAGAAGATCTGATCGCGCGCGCGCGAATTGGACGTTTGAAACAGATTGAAATCGAAGGTGGCACATTCTCTGTCACCAACCTGGGGATGTATGGAACGGATGAGTTTTTGGCAATTCTCAATCCTCCGCAATCGGCCATACTCTCTGTTGGAGCGGCAAAGCAGAAGCCAGTCGTATTGAATGGGTCAATATCCATCGCCACAGTTATCAATTTCACCCTCTCTGTTGATCATCGAGCGATCGACGGCGCCCTTGCAGCCGAGTGGCTCGCGGCCTTCGTGAAGCGCTTTGAGAACCCCATGTGGTTGGTCGTCTAGGGGCTTTGGATTAGCGCCACGCGCGGAAATTAAGGTAATCTGCGCTCGCGCCGTATTATCCGATCAACCTTGGCGGGTTGCCCGAGCGGCCAATGGGAGCGGACTGTAAATCCGCCGGCTACGCCTTCCAAGGTTCGAATCCTTGACCCGCCACTCACGTTTCCTTATAAGCGCCTCTTCTTATTGCAGATTTTCCTCCATATGACATTCATGCATTCAGCGGGGGTAAGTGTTAGTGCGCCAAAAGTGGATCCGCTGAAGTTCACAAGATTATAGAAGACGTTATTGCCGATATCAGAGTTCGTGGCGATGTTGCGGTTCGCGAATATTCGGAGAAGTTCGATCACTGGACTCCTGAGTCATTTCGGCTCAGCCCGTGCACGTTTAGGAAATTGTTTCGCGAGTTCCACAGCAAGTTATTGATGGCAATTTCAGAAATGCAAATTCCACGTGAAGGAATTGAAGGCTCCATGGGCTTGTGGGGAGTTCGGATAAAACATAAAGTTCTATAGCACCCGCTGTAACGCCTACTCCATATGGAGGTAACGGTACTGCGCAAGACCGTCGATGGAATTGAGTTTGCGAAGTCCAAAGTAGTGCATGAGAAATGAGAATGTTATGAAAATTCGGGGAGCTGTGCTCGAACGGATGAACGACTCAAGACCGTATTCATCTAGTAAACCGATAAGCATCCGTGAGATTGATCTGGATCCTCCTGGTGCGGGTGAACTCTTGGTACGAATGGAAGTTGCAAGTGTCTGCCACTCCGATTTGTCGGTGGTTAACGGCAGTAGACCTCGTCCAGTACCAATGCTCCTTGGACATGAAGCCGCCGGCATAGTTGAGGTAGTTGGCGAAGGCATCGAGGATATCGATGTGGGTGAAAGAGTGATCACTACATTCTTGCCGCGATGCGATGAGTGTCGCGCATGTGCATCCGGTGGACGGGCACCGTGCATTAATGGAAGCGCATCAAATGCCTCCGGAGTATTACTTCGCGGGGGTTCTCGACTTCACGTGGGTAACACGGAGATCCGACATCATCTGGGTGTATCTGGGTTTGCAACTTATGCGGTACTCGACCGGCGTTCGGTTGTGCCAGTAGATTTGGATGTCCCTGCAAGGATCGCGGCGATGATGGGTTGTGCCGTTCTTACCGGCGGAGGCGCCGTGATCAATTCCGGCCAGCTTTGTTCTGGAGAAACACTTGCGGTGGTTGGACTCGGTGGGGTTGGAATGGCTGCGCTCCTTGCGGGCGTGGCGCATGACGATGTTCACGTTATCGGGATTGATGCTCGACCCGAGAAACTTGTGCTGGCTCGCCAATTTGGAGCGACGGCTGCCTATCTTCCTGAGGAGGCACGTGAAGCGGGCGTCCATGCTGATGTTGTAGTTGAAGCAGTTGGTAGCGGCAAAGCGTTCGAGTCGGCGATTGGAATTACTGCACCTGGAGGTAGGACTGTCACAGTGGGTTTACCAGCATCAAATGACCTCGCGACAGTTTCGCCACTTCTGTTGGTCGCTGAAGGCCGGTCGATTATAGGCAGTTACATGGGATCGTCCGTCCCCTCGCGAGATATTCCCATATTCATAGCGATGTGGCGTGCAGGGAAATTCCCAATAGAGAAATTGATATCGGATGAAATCGATCTCGCCGATATCAATCGAGCAATGGATCAACTAGCTGACGGAAATGCACTCCGCCAGCTAATTTTCTTTTCTTGAATCGGGGACACAACGACAGGGTTGCCAATCTTGATCTAGGATGCTTGCGCTTCAATCTCTGCCATCGTTTCGCTGAAGGCAGCCAATTCGTGAGGCTCGCCTTCAACTAGAGAGGCAATCGTGCGGAAGTATGCCCGGATTTCTTCTCCTTCAATTCGGTATTCAACAAGTCCTAGTTGATTGATGCCCAATGAACCACCAAGGACAATGAAAGCGGTAGATGGAGCAGAGATTGTCAGCGTTTCTCCCTCTTGGCCCTGCATGAACCGGTGAAGGTGGCCAGAGCCCACTAACTTCACACGAGAGTTTGAGAAGATGTGAAGAAGCCGATCGCGGTCATGCTCTTCAATGGCCAGAGCATGTTCAGTGAATCCGGGCATGGGTGACCAGAATGGGCGGTGTAAAAAGAATGCTACGCAGCGACCCTGAACTTGGGCTGCGACTTCTTC